>CAXTKM010000006.1:40644-43064 GCA_964244795.1 uncultured Enterovirga sp. | reverse complement strand
CGCGATCGACGCGAGGGCGAGCTTGGTCGCGACGTGGTCCGGCCCCGTCAGCCGCCGAACGCCGCGCCGGACCCCGTCATAGGCCTTGGCCACGAGCCAGCGGTCGTTCTGCCGCTTCGCGTCCAGCACCGGCGCGAGCGCGGCGCAGACGGTCTCGACGAGGGCGACCGCCTCAGGCCCGAAGGGCTGGTCGCCCGCCCGCTCGAAGGTCATCGCGCCGGCGAAGCGGTCGACCACGAGGAGCGGCACGGTCAGCACGCGTCCGTCGTTCTGGAGCCTCGCCAGGGCGGCATGCGCGTGGGTCGCGACCGCGGCGTCCTGGCCGAGCGGGAAGCTGATCGTGCTGCGCTGGTCGATCGCCTCCTGCATGCAGTCGCCGACGAGCCGGACGAGCTGCATCTGGTGGCCGAACTGGGCGGAGTGGGAGATCGCCGCCACCCTGATCCCGTGGCCCCGCACGAAGCCGAGGCTGGCCCGGAGGCAGTCGAACCGGATCGCGAGATCGGTGACGGTCGCCATGGCGGCGGCCTCGAAGGCCTCGTGCTCCAGCACGGTCGCAAGGCCGTCGAGCGCCGCCCGCGACCGATCGATGACCCGGCCGTCGTCCCGGGCCTGCTGCTGCATCAGCCGCTCGCCGAGCCAGGGCAATCCCCATTGGATCTGGCGCACGGCCGCCCCGACCTCGTCCCGGTCTCCCGACCGGATCCCGACCGTCGCGACCGCCCGGATGGCGTCGCCCAGCACGAGCGGATAGGCCGCGCAGGAGAACCGGCCCGTCCCGGAAAGGGCCACGCCGCGCTCCTCGCGCCGCGCGGCCTCCGCGGCCTCCCGGTAGGCGGGGCCCGGCGCGAGATCGGCCGGCCACTTCGCCAGCACCGCGAGGGAGGCGCCCGGCCCGACGCTCCAGACGATCCCGCCCTCCGCGTCCTGGATCCTGCGGCACAGGAGCCCGAGCCACGCAGGCGCCAGGCCCTCGATGGTCTCGGCCGCCGAGACCTGCTTCCAGAGCGACGAATCCAGCACCGCGAGCCGGGCGCCGTCGACCATGAGATCGGGGACGACCGTCCCGCCGTCGCGGGCGGTCCCGCCGTCGCGGGCGACCTCGCCGTCGCGGGCAGCCTGGTCGCGCATCCGGATCGCTCCCGCCGGGCTCAGCTCTCGACGTCGAGCACGCCGTGGCGCGTCTCGTATTCGCGCAGCACGCCGCCCAGCACCGACCAGAGCCGCTTCGCCGCGAAGGGCGTGAGGATCATGCGGCTCGAGAGATCTACCGTCACGTGGGTGGACTGCGCGGTGTTCCAGGTCCGGTTCGTGCCGAAGAAGAGCTCGATCTGCTCGCGCGTGCCCTGTACGTTCACGACGTTCGCGAACTGTGTCGCCATCTTGCCGTCGACCCACTCGATCTCGCCGGGGCGCGTCACGGGTTCGGCCGGAGCCGAGATGAGGGTCGGATCGGCGTTCGTCATCGGGTCCCCCGCGCGATCTGTGCCGCGCCCTGTTGTCGTGTCGCGAGAACCGCCGAGGCCGACCGGCATCGCCGGTGCCTCGCGGCGCTTCTCACTACACCGGATTGTGGCGGCGCGACGGCATTCCCTGCACAATCGCCGGCATCGTGGTAAACGTGTCGGCCCCCCGCCGGAACCCGACGTGCCGAGCTCGATCCCCCCGGCCTATCTCGCCGTCGACGCCTTCCTCGGGACCGAGCTCGCGGCGCGGGCTCTCGCCTTCGCGCTGGGTCGCGGCGCGATCGACCGGCTCGCCGCGGCCGGACCGATGCCGGCCGACGACGCGTTCGCCGACCTCGGCCTCACGCCCGCGGGGAGCCGTCTCCTCGAGGACCTGCTTCGGGGCAACGGCGTCGTCGGCGGGGACGGCGTCGTCGACCTCGCGCCGGGGTTCCGGGCCGTGCTGCCCTTCCGGGATCTCCTGGACGCGAAGATCGCCTTCGCGTCCCTGGTGGCGGCCGATCTCGCCCGCCACCTCCCTGCCTTCCTGTCCGATCTCCCGGCCTTCATGGGGCGCGCCGAGACCTTCGCGCTGTTCCGCTACGACCGCTGCTTCGCGGTGAACCCGGAGAACGTCGCGGCCGCCCGGCGCTGGGTCGGGTACACGACCGCGCTGACGCGCCACGAGGCCGGGCCGCTGCTCGACGCGATCGACGTGTCCGGCCACCGCAGGATGCTCGACATCGGGGGCAACAGCGGCGAGTTCGCCCGGCAGGCCTGCCGGCGCGAGCCGGGCCTCGTGGCGACCGTGCTCGACCTGCCGGTCGTCTGCGCGATCGGCCGCGACCATCTCTCCGGCTCGGACGAGGCGGCGCGGGTCCGGTTCCGGCCCGGCGACATGCAGCGTCTCATGCCTAACATCGCCGCCGCCGAAGGGCGGATCTACTTCGCCGGCGACCACACGTCGCCCTCGCC
>CAXTKM010000006.1:12433-40634 GCA_964244795.1 uncultured Enterovirga sp. | reverse complement strand
GGCGCGGGTCCGGTTCCGGCCCGGCGACATGCGGCGGGATGCCGTACCGACCGCCGGCGCGGTGCCGGCCTCAGACGCGGCACAGGCCGCCGGCGCGACGGAAGACCGGCACGACCTCGTCACCTTCAAGTCCGTGCTGCACGACTGGCCGGACGGCGAGGCGCGCGACATCCTGGCCCGCGCGGCCGCCGCCCTCGTGCCCGGCGGACGCCTCCTGGTCGCGGAGCGGGCGCCCTTCCGGATCCTCGGAGCCCCGACCTTCGCGATGCTGCCGAACATCGTCTTCCTGCCGTTCCTCCGCCCGCCCGATCTCTATCGCGAGGTGATGGAGCGTTGCGGCCTCGTTGACGTCTCGGTCGAGACGGTCGCGCTCGAGACGCCGTTCCAGCTCGTGTCCGCGAGAAAGCCGTGAGGGGGCCTCCCGTGATCGCGGTCGCCGGGCCGCCGGGGAGCGGCAAGAGCACGCTCGCGCGGGCTCTCGCGGAGCGGCTCGGCCATGCACCGATCCTCTCCTACGACGACTACGAGACCATGACGGCCCGTCCTCCCGCCGAGATGCAGGCCTGGCTCGCGCGCGGCGCGCCGATCGCCGAGATCGCGCTGCCGGGCTTCGCCGAGGATCTCGGCCGGCTTCGGGCCGGTGAGGCCGTGCCCGCGCGCGGCCCGGCGCCCGCGCGCCGGCCGGGAGCCTTCGTCGTGCTGGACACGCTGGTCGGCCGAGCCCACCCGGCGGTGGCCGGGAGCGTCGACCTCCTGGTCTGGATCGAGGTCCCGCTCGACGTGGCGCTCGCCAGGAAGGTCCGCCGCGTCATCGCGGATTCCGGGATGCGCGACCCCCGGGCGCTTCTCGGTTGGCTCGACGGCTATCTCGGGCATTATGCCGGCTTCATCCGGGCGAGCTACCTCCTGCAGAGGTCCAGGATCGAGCCGGGGGCGGACATCGTGCTTGACGGGCTCCGGCCCGCGGCCGATCTGGCGGAGGCCGCTGAGGCGGAGGTCCGGCGCCGCTGGCCGGACCAGGGGGGGCGATCGGGACGGCCATGACACAGGACCGGCGCAAGACTCTCGTGATCGTCGGCGGCGGCACCGCCGGCTGGATGGCCGCGAGCTACCTGAACCGCTTCCTGGTCCGGAAGGGCTGGTCGATCACGCTGGTCGAGTCGCCCGACATCGGCACGATCGGGGTCGGCGAGGCCACGATCCCGTCGCTCGTCCGCTTCATCCGGGCGATGAACATCGACGAGGACACGTTCATGCGGCGCTGCGCCGCGACCTACAAGCTCGGGATCAAGTTCACCGACTGGTTCGACCACGGCCACACCTATTTCCACCCGTTCGGCGCATGCCCTCCGATCAACGGCCTCGACCTGTTCCATTTCTGGATGAAGCGCAGGATCGAGGGCGGCGTCGCGGACGCCTACACGGACTACTCGCTCCAGGCGCTGCTCGCGCAGGAAGGCCGCGGGCCGCGGGCCTTCGGGGGTACGTCGCCCGTCATGCGGACCGGGACCTATGCCTTCCACGTGGACGCGGGCGCGCTGGCGCAGTTCCTAAAGGAGATCGCGACCTCGGAGGGCGTGAACCACATCTTCGGCGAGGTTCGCGAGGTCCGGCGGGGTCCCTGGGGCGACATCGCCTCGCTCGACATCGGGGGCGGCCGCGCGCTCGAGGCCGACCTCTTCGTCGATTGCACGGGTTTCCGGGGCCTCCTGATCGAGGACGCGCTCGGCGATCCCTGGATCGACTGGTCGCGCTACCTCCTGTGCGACAGCGCCGTCGTGCTGCCGCTCCCGCGCGACGACGATCCGGTGCCCTACACGCGCTCGACCGCCCTCGGGGCCGGCTGGATGTGGCAGATCCCGCTCGCGACCCGGACCGGCAACGGCTACGTCTATTCCAGCCGGCACACGACCCCGGACGAGGCCGCGAAGGACCTCGTCGCCCGGGCAGACCTGAAGCGCGCCCGCACGGCCGACCCGCGCCATCTGAAGATGCGGATCGGCCGGCGCCGGAACTTCTGGCTCCGGAACTGCGTGTCCGTCGGCCTCTCGTCCGGCTTCGTCGAGCCGCTCGAATCGACCGGGATCCACATGATCCAGCGCTCGATCGAGCTCCTGGTCGACCACTTCCCGGCCGGCGATCGGGACGACCTCCTGCGCCAGGCCTACAACGCCAAGATGGAATCCCTCTACGAGGAGGTGCGCGACTTCATCATCCTGCACTACATCCTGACGGACCGGTTCGAGCCGTTCTGGCGCGACGCGAGGGCGGTGCCGATCCCGGATTCGCTCCAGGACGCGCTCGATCTCTACGAGGCGAACGGGTTCCTGCCCCTCGCCCGCACGGACGTCTTCGCGGACACGAACCATTATTTCATCCTGGCCGGGAACGGGCGCCTGCCCCGGCGACCGACGGCCCGCGCCGACTTCGCGCCGCTCGGACCGCTCGCCTCGATCTTCGCCGAGGTCCAGGCGCAGAACCGGGAGGTCGCCGGAGGGCTGCCGTCCCATCGCGCGCTGATCGAGGCGATCCATCGGCCGCCCTTGTGATCCGGCCGCGCTCGCCGGACGGGCGCCGTCTGCTCGAGGCCGTCGCGGCGCTCCGGCAGCCCTACCGGGCCGAGCGCTCCGTCAAGCTGGTGCCGGGCGGGCTGCTCGCGGACCGGTTCCTCGTCAGCCTGCCGAAGGCCGCGTTCGGCGACGAGCCGCTCGCACGCTTGCGCGATCTCGCGGCCGGTCTCGGCCTGCCGGCCACGTTCGCGGCCGCGCTCGCGGGGCCGCTGGCGGACGCGGACGCCATCCACCTCGGCCATGAGGCTTCGGGGGAGGGCGGGGTCCACAAGCTCTATTTCGAGTTCGCCCAGGCTGCCCGCCAAGCCTCCGGGGGCCTGGCTTCGAACGGGACTTCCTCCCTTCGTCATGCTGAGGAGAGCCGCGGAGCGGCTCGTCTCGAAGCACGCACGGACCGTCGTGCGTCTTTCGAGACGCCTGCTCCGCAGGCTCCTCAGCATGACGAGTGGGGTGGACGAACCGAGTCTCTGCCAGACCTTGAGGTCGGGCCGGGGACGCTCGTCCACCTCGCCTTCAAGTGGGATCCGCACCGGCCCGGCCGGCACGGCACGGCCGAGTACCGCCTCGTGCCGGGCGAAACCGGCGTGGCGCTGCGGTCCGGGCTCGCTGCGCTCTGTGCGGACACCCGCGCCCTCGCGGCCGGCGAGGCGGCGCTCGATGGCGCGCTCACGCGGGCCGCGGCCGGCGACCTGATGCTGCTCGCGGTTCGCGAGCCGGAGAACGGCCGCCTGTCCTACGACCTGAATCTCTACGAGGCCGGCCTCACGGTCGGATCCCTCGCGGCGCCCCTCGCGGCGGCGGCGGCGGCCTTCGGCGTCGAGACCGCGGCCGCGGACCATTTCGCGACGGTCGGCCGCGAGCGACTGGGCCATGTCGCGGGCGGGCTCGGCCGCGACGGGCGCCCGTTCCTGACCGTCTATCATGGGGGTATGCCGCCGTGAGCGAGTCTCTCGACGCCGATCCCGAACTGGAATGGTCCGCGCCGGAGGACCCGTCGCGCGACTATTGCCTCTGGGATTATCGGCCGCCCCGGTCCGGGGCCGGCAAGCTCCGGTCGGCGAGCCTCCTCTGGCAATCCTTCGCGGCCGCGGGCGCCGACCCGCGCCTCGCCGAACTGAGCCGTGCGCTCCGGGACGGCCTCGGACCA
Organism: uncultured Enterovirga sp.; assembly: GCA_964244795.1. Taxonomy (GTDB): domain Bacteria; phylum Pseudomonadota; class Alphaproteobacteria; order Rhizobiales; family Beijerinckiaceae; genus Enterovirga. Next base: position 36,917 of record CAXTKM010000006.1, on the reverse strand, counting down.
TTCCGGACGGTCTGGGGCATGAAGCGGATCGGCGACGCGGTGTCTTGGGAGTATTACTTCTACGACTACGCCCGGCTCGGCCGGGACGTCTCGATCGGCCGGGTGCTCGCGCTTCTCGCGCCCTTCGCGCCGTCCCGGCTCCGGGACCCGAGCCTGCGGCCCTACTTCATGTTCTCGATCGATCTCGACGACGCGCTCGTGTCCGGCCGGCGCGGGCTCGACGCGATCAACGTCTACCTGGGCAACCCCGGCTCGAGCGTCTCGTCCGGCATCGCCTACACGATGAGCGAGGCCGGGTTCCGGCTCGACAACTTCTACTTCTTCTTCGACGCCGCCCGGGAGCGCGACGCGATCGCCGCCAAGGTCGCGTCCTCGGCCCATCTCGACCTGCCCGGCCTCGATCTCGACACGATCCTGTGGCCATCGCTGAGAGATTGCGGCGTCATCGTGGTGGCGAACAAGACGCACAACGACGGCGTGTACTTCTCGCGCATCACCGTGGACCAGCTCACCGTGTTCCTCGAGCGCCTCGCCTATCCGGAGAGCACGGTCCGCTTCGTGCGCGACAACCGGTCCCGGCTCGATCACCTGCTCTACGACGTCGGCATCGACTACGCGGTGGTCGACGGCCGGATCGAGGTGGTGAAGAGCGCCTATTACGGCGTGCTGTAGCGTGGGCCGCTACGACCACGGCGCCTACGTCTCCATGACCATGGAGTTCCGCTGCAATCTGCGCTGCGTCCATTGCATGATCGAGCGCACGATGGACCGGCTCGTGCCGGAGACGCGCGAGCGGTTCGAGGCCCTCCTCGCCCACAACGCCCGGACGCGCGAGTGGGAGGGCCTGATCCTCACCGGATCCGAGATCACGCTCTTGGCGGATCTTCCCGATCTCGCAAGGCGGGCCCGGGCCTCCGGCTTCCGGCACGTCCGCATCCAGACCCACGGGATGGGTCTCGCCAACACGGGTTTCGCCGACCGGCTCGCCGGCTCCGGGATCGACGAGTACTTCGTCAGCGTCGCGGGCGCCGATTCGGAGAGCCACGACGGGATCACGGGCGTCCCGGGCTCCTTCGCGAAGATGCTGGCCGGCATGGAGCATCTCGACGGGCGGGGCGACGTCGACCTCATCACGAACACGGTCGTGACGGCCCGGAGCTATCGGCTGCTGCCGGCGGTCGTCCGGAGCCTCGCTCATCTCCGCCGGCTGACCCAGATGGAGTTCTGGGTGTACTTCCCGATGAAGGAGACGGACGAGAAGGACCTCCTCGTCCCGCATGCCGACGTCCGGCCCTACCTCCTCCAGGCGCTCGCGGATGCGAGGACGCTCGGCCGGAGCGTCGAGGTCAAGAACTTCCCCGAGTGCCTGCTCGGTCCGGACGGCCCGGCGCTCGTGAACACGCAGCCCCAGCTTTTCGTCGATCCGGCCTTCTGGTCCGAATTCGCACGCAACGGCTTTCACCAATGCGTCTACCGGGAGGCGTGCACATCCCGGGAATGCCTCGGGCTGAACACGGCCTACATCGGGAAATACGGCTTCGAGGATGCGTTGCTGAGGCCGCTTACGCCTTCGTAAGGTCGGACCCGGTCGCGCCTGGAGCCCCACGAACGAAGCCTGAAAGAACTCCTCCGCTACGCCGGAGTTCCCGAAGAGTGAACGATCCGCTCCCGATTGCGTCGAATCGCCACGATTTTTCGGCTTCGCCCATTTCGCGCAACCTTCGGTTCTGATACTGCGCCGGCAGGGTCCGACCGAGTTCGTTTGGGGTAGTCCGCCGCATGGCCAAGCAGTTGTTGATCTACGAGCGGGCGAGCCCCGTATCCAAGCAGAGTCACGCCGATTCGTCTGTCAAGGTCGGGTCGGACTACCACTTCGCGAAGGAGGTGAACTCCGTGCCCCTGATGGTGGCCGAGTTCGCGAACTCGGCCGTGGAGTACACGATCGTGTTCGGCGGGCAGCCGGGCGAGCTGATCCCGGTCGTCCTCCTCGGCATCCGGGACGGCGAGAACCTGCACGTCGACCAGGACGGTCGCTGGACGGGCACCTACGTGCCGGCCTTCCTGCGCCGCTACCCGTTCGTGTTCTCGAGCGACGACAAGGCCACGACCTTCACGCTCTGCGTCGACGAGGAGTTCCCCGGCTTCAACACCGAGGGCCGGGGCGAGCGCCTCTTCGACAGCGAGGGCGAGCGGACCCAGTACCTCCAGAACGTTCTGGGCTTCCTGCAGGCCTACCAGGTCCAGTTCCAGCGCACCCAGGTCTTCACGCGTCGGCTGGAGGAGTACGATCTCCTCGAGCCGATGCAGGCGCAGTTCACGCTGCGGTCGGGCCAGAAGCTGACGCTGTCCGGCTTCTCGACCATCAACCGCGAGCGCCTGAAGGCGCTCTCGCCCGAGAGGCTCGCGACCCTGATGCGCGAGGACGAGCTCGAACTCGTCTACCTGCACCTGCACTCGCTCCGGAACCTGACCCCGATGGTGGAGCGCATCGGCACGGTCACGGCGTCGGCGCCGGTCGAGATGCCGATGGCCGACACGCAGGCACCGTCCGCACCGCTGCACTGAGCCTGGCCCGCAAGGGCCAGACAGACCCGGGGCAGACGCCGGACCGATACGGATTGCGACCGCTCCTCACGAGCGGCCGCAGTCGCTTCACCCGATAAAAGCAACACGGGGTTGAGCGATGGCATTTCCGTTTAGTTCGAACGGGTTCTGGGGTCCTCCGAAGAGCCGGCGCCTGATCCGGATGCTGAGCCAGCGCGTGCTGGCGCGGCTCCTCGATCGCACGGGCGGGCGCGTCCGCATCCTCCGCAAGCGCCGCGAGCGCGACCGCCTCGTCTTCGACGCGCTGGAGCCCCGGCTGCTGCTGAACGCCGACATCGTGTCGGTGGACTTCGCGCATTCCGATCCGCACGCCCTCAACCACGATCTCCTGGTCCGTCTCGTCAACGAGACCGCGACCGTCCAGGACCAGACCGTCTCGGTCCAGCGCGTCCAGGTCCTCGACCAGGCGAGCAACAAGGTCCTGGCCTTCGGGGACCTCTCGGAGATCGCGGGCGTCGCGATCGCGGGCGGGGCCGGGCAGGACAATCTGCACGTCGACGTGGCCTCGTTCGGGGCCGCCACGCTGCCGCCGATCGCCTTCGCGGGCGGGGGCGGCACCGACAGCCTCGTGCTCGATTCCGGCACGGCCGCATCCTGGACGCTGACCGGCCGGGACCAGGGCTCCGTGACCGCCGGGGGCGCGACGATCGCCTTCCACGACGTCGCGAACCTGACCGGCGCGGCCGACAGCGACGACATGCTGACCGTCCGCCAGGGTGGCACGCTTTCCGGGCTCTACGACGGCGGCGCGCGCGGCGACGACGCGCTCGCCTTCGACGCGAGCGTCACCGGGGTGGCGAGCTACCGGCCGACCGGCCTCGATTCGGGCGTCCTCAGCGTCGGCGGTTCGAGCGTGCGCTTCACCGGGCTCGAGCCGGTGTACCTCGCCGGCGGGACGAGCCTCACCGTCGATCTGGGGGCCACCGTGTCCGGGAGCGCCGCTCAGGACGGCACCGGCAGCGCGACGTCCAGCCCGCCCACGAACATCGACGCGACCTTGGGCTACGACGTGGCGCAGAGCCGCTACGTCATCAGCCCGACCTCCGGGTCCGGCTTCGAGAAGATCTATTTCAACGCGCCCTCGACCTCGCTCACGATCAACCTCGGCTCGGGCGACGACGTCCTGCACGTCGCCTCGCTGCCGCCCTCGACCTCGATCGCCGTCAGCGGCGGAGACGGCAACGACTCCGTCCTGTTCGACACGGCCGGGACGTTCACGTCGGACGTCGCCTTCACGTTCGACGGCGGCGCCGGGAACGACAGCCTCAACGTCACGCGGTCGCTGTCGTCCTCGGCCGGCATCGGGCTGACCTTCGCGGGGGCCGCGGGTCTCAACACGATGTCCTTCGGGGCGCTGGGCAGCGTCACGGCCGCGACCGGTCTCACGATCACGGCCACCGCCTTGGATTCCAGCGTCGTCGGGCCGACGGGCACCAGCCTGAACGGGGACCGGAGCGCGCTGATCGGGGTCACGATCGCCAGCGGGGCGGTCCTCCAGGGCGCGACGGTCACGCTCGACGTCGGCGCGACGACGCTCGCGGATGCGAGCGGGCTCACCTATGCCGGCACCGTCCAGGCCGCGTCGGTCGCGTCGGCGACCATCAGCCTCGCAGGCAGCATCACGGCGACCGGCGCCGTGCAGGTCGCGACGGCCGTCAGCAACCGCGTGCTGGTCTCCTCCTCCACCTCGACGCAGTTGAACGATGTCCGGCCGACGCTGACGGACACATCCACGATCACGGTCGCGGGCAGCGCCACCATCTCCGGCTCCGATGTCAGCCTCAAGGCCGACACCCGGGCCGTCGTCGACGTCGCGGCGACCGGCCTCGTGCTGCCGGGGCTGCAGACCTTCACGGATACCGGCGGCCATATCGCCGAGGCGATCACGGCCGTCGCCAAAGGCGAGGCCGACGTCTCGACCGTGTTCGACCCGCTGAGGCTCGCGTTCCAGGGCCTCTTCAAGGACGTCAACGTCGTCGTCACGAACACGACGGCGGTGTCGGTCGACGCCGCCGCGAGCCTGATCCAGCGGGGCGGGACCGGCAAGGTCGACGTCGCGGCGACCGACGACACCAGCGCGACGGTGTCGATGATCTCGGACAGCACCGGCGCCGGCGTCGCGGTCCTCGGCGCCATCGCCAAGGACGCGCTCGGCCAGCCTCTGCCGAACCCTCCGCTCGTCGGCGACCTCCTGAACTTCGCGGCCCTCTCCGAGACCCTGGCCGTCACCCGCTCGACCACCGTGACGATCACGGGCGCGGCAGCGCTCGCGGCAGGCGCGACCCACAAGACGATCGACGCCGACGGCGACGTCACGCTCACGGCGGACAGCAAGGGGCTCGTGACCGGCGAGACCGGGGCCACCAAGACGACCGGCGGCGTCACGGAAGCCGTGGCGACCAGCGCCGGGTCCGTGAAGAACACCGTCAGCGACACGACGACGGTCACCGTCAGCAAGGTCCTGATCGGCGCAGGCAGCCTGGCCGCCAGCGCGACCAACGCGACCGAGATCGGCGCGAAGGCGATCGCGACGTCGAACTACGTCGGCGGCACCACCTCGGCGACGCTGTCGGGCGCCAACGTCGCGGCCTCGGCCGGCGGTGTCTCGTTCGTGTCGAGCGACCGCACGGTCGTGACCGCGGTCGCGGTTCCGACCGGCGTCGAGTCGAGCGACGAGGTCGATGCCGAGGCGCCTGCGCCCGCGACCCCGACCGGGGGCCAGGACGGCGGGACCCCGGCCGCAGCGGGCGAAGGCGACGACCCGCCCTCGATCGGGATCGCGCGCGGCTCGGCGATCAACAGCGTGAACCGCTCGGTCGCGGCCGCGATCACGACGTCCACCGTCGCGGCGACGGGCGGCGACATCGTGGCGAGCGCCACGAACGCGATGGTGCTCCGGGCCGTCGCCGACGCCTCCGCGGTCGCCGGCAAGGTCGCGGCCGCGGGCTCGATCGCGGCGAACGTCGTGCTCGGCACGACGACGGCCGCGCTGACGGACGCGGTCCTCACGACGATCGGGTCCGGCGGAGTCACCGTCGAGGCCGTGGACGACAGCATCGTCGACGCCCGCACGAGCGTCACCGTCGAGGGCTCCGGCGAGAAGGGCGCGACCGCGATCGGGGGCGCGCTCGCGATCAACATCGTGGGCTATCAGGCGGCGGCGGGATCCCCGTCCGACCTCGCGAAGACGCTGGCCGCAAGCTCGCTCGACGCGATCCTGGGCACGGGCCTCCTCGGCTCGCGCACCGTGGACGCCGTCTCGGCGACGGTCACGCGCGGCAGCGTCGGGGCGGTCGGCGGCCTGTCGGTCGCGGCCCGCAGCACCGGCGCTGTGAACGCGACCGTCAGCAACGCGGTCAAGTCCGGCACGCCTGAGGTCAAGACCGACGACGGGGAGGGCGACGGCGGGGCCGAACCCGCGGCGGCCGAGAAGAAGGCTCCGGTCCGCAGCGCGTCCTCGCGCAGCATCGGCGGCCTGATCGCGAACAACGTCGTCAGCCGCTCGGCCAAGGCCGCGATCACGGACACGCCGATCACCGTCGGGGGTGCGGTCGGCGTGGTCGCGACGGACGCGACCGAGATCAACGCGAACGTGAAGCTCGTCGCCTCCTCGGTCACGACCACGGATGGCGGGCTCGACACGGGCGGCGACGAGACGCCGGCCGATTTCAACGCCAGCGCCGGCCCGGTCGCGATCGCGACCGGCAAGACGGTGAAGCTCGACCTCGTGCCGACCTACGAGAGCGACACCGCGGGTTCCAGGAACCTGAAGACCGGCGATCTCGTCCTCGTCGGCGAGGCGCACGATCAGGCGAAGGGCGAGGCGGGAACGCTCTATCGCTACACCGGCGTGAACGCGACGGGCGTGGATCTCGGCGCGGCCAACTACACGGGCGCCGGCTGGGCGGCGGTCGGCGAGGCGGACGCCGTCTATACCTACAAGGGCGCGGCGCACACGGCGGCCAGCAAGCTCGACCTCAAGACGACCCTCTTCACGGACACGGCGCTCTGGGAGGCCGTGACGCCTGTCGACGCGATCGCTTCGAAATTCGCCTCGACCGAGGGGACGAAGTCGCTCGTGCTCGGCGACCGCATCGCTCTCGACGTGACGCCGAAGTTCTTCGCCGAGGCCTCGACCGGGGCGAAGGCGCTCGCCGCGAACGACCTCGTGCTGACCGGCGCCGGCCAGGACGCCGCCAAGGGCGACCCGGCGACCTACTACAAGTTCATCGGCACGCCCGGCTCGGTCGGGGCCGCGAACGCGGCGACCTTCGCGACCGAGGATTTCACGGTCGAGACCCGCTGGACAAAGCTCGGCGAGCAGGACGGCGTCTACGCCTTCATGGGCGCCGACAACGCGAGCGTGAACCTCGGCACCGCCGACTTCACGAACCTCGACCTGTGGCGGAAGATCGGCGCGAACGAGCCCGATCCGGCGACGGCCGCCGCGACGCCTCCCGCGACCTCGACGGCGGCGAAGAAGTCCGGCAGCGGCGCGACCGCGGCCGGCGGCATCGTGGTCCGGAACGAGATCCTCGGCGGGGCCACCGCGTCCATCTCGGGCGGGTCGGTCGCGGCCGGGAGCGTGCTCGTCCAGGCGGACCGGACGGCCACGATCACGGCCGTGACGGACGCGACCGTCGAGGCGATCGCGACCGTCGCGGAGCAGAACGAGGCCGCCGACGCCGAGGCCACGGAGGCTAATGGCGGGACGGCGACGGACGCGCCTCCGGTCGAGAACAAGGCGAAGCCCGGCCAGACCTCGGCCTTCGACAAGCCCGGCGGCTCCTCGGCGCTCGCCCTGAACGGCGTCCTGGCCACGAACACCGTCCTGTCGAATGCCACGGCCTCGATCGCGAACAGCTCCGTCACCACGACGGCGGTCGCGGGCGGTGCCGACGGCAGCGTCTCCGTGCTGGCGAACGCGGCCGGCAAGATCGTGGCGAAGACCGAGGCCGCCCTGACGGCCACGGCGCAGGGCTCGAGCGCCGCCGGCACGGGCACGACGCCGCCGGCCACCACCTCGGCCAAGGCGGGCGGTATCCAGCTCGCCGTGAACCTCATCGGCTACGAGCGCACGAACCCGGCCTTCGCGACCCTCGACGCGGTCGTGGGCACGAACCTCGGCACGCCGGCGACCGCGCAGGCCAGCGCCTCGATCACCGCGACACCGGTGAACCTGACGGGCGCGGGTGTCGGCGCCGTCACGGTGAAGGCCACGAACGCGGCCGAGATCGAGGCCGAGATCGGCAACAAGGTCACGGCCTCGGCCGAAGGCGCGAGCGTGTCCGCGCTCGCGGTGTCGGGCGTCGTCGCGCTGAACAAGATCAGCGGCGCGGCCCAGGCCACGATCGATTCCGGCGCGACCTTGAGCGCCACCCAGGGCGCCGTCCGGGGCAGCTCGGTCGAGGTCTCGGCGACCGACCTCGCGAAGATCAGCGCGGCCACGACCATCGGGGCGAGCGCCAAGGTGACGAAGACCGGCGGCGACGCCGAGGAGGAGGGCGGCGAGGACGGCGCGGCCGCGGAGGCGCTCGCGCGCTACACCTACACGACAGCGTCCGGCGCCAGGACCCTGAAGTTCGGCGACACGGTCCGGGTGAGCGACGACTGGACCGCGACCGCCCGGGGCGAGGCGGGCACCGTCTACCGCTACATGGGAGCGGACGCGACCTCGGCGACGAACCTCCTCAACACCAACACCGCGCTCGACTTCTCGGACGCGCTGCTCTGGAAGAAGCTCGACGAATCGAACGTGCTGCCGAGCGAGCCCGGCAACAGCGCGCTCACGACCGGCAAGCTCGCGAAGAACAGCTCGACCGCGCTCGGCGGCATCTTCGCCCGGAACGACGTCTCCGGCCGCTCGCAGGCGACCGTGGTCGACACGAACCTGACCGCGACGGCCGGGAACGTCCTCGTGTCCGCGGCGTCCGAGGCCTCGATCACGGCCGCGGACGAGAGCACCGTCGAGGCGGCGGCCGGCTTCGGCGGCGTGTTCGTCACGAACACGGTGCTGAACGGGGCCAGCGCCTCCATCACGGGCGGCACCGTCACGACGACGGCCGCGACAGGTCCGGATGCGGATGCGGGCGACGTCACCGTCTCGGCCCAGAACACGGCCTCGATCGATGCCTCCTCGACCGGCTCGATCGCCGGCGAGACGACCGCGGTCGGCGTCGTCCTGGCCTTCAACTCCGTCGGATATCAGCCGCAGAACATCCTGTTCAACATCGTCGACACGATCGTCGGCGACCCGCTGATCGCGACCGCGACGAACGGCGAGACGCCGGCCGACGCGATCGCGTTCATCACCGGCGCGACCGTCACGGCGGCAGGCTCGGTCGCGGTCTCGGCCGAGAACAGCGCGACGATCAGCGCGGTCGTGGGCAACGAGGTGTCGCAGAAGACGGCCGAGGATTATCAGCCGACGGCCGGAACGGGCGCGCGCGGCATCTCGGCCGCGGCGCTGCTCGCCACGAACAAGGTCAGCGGCCGGGCCGAGGCCTATATCGGGGCGGCGTCGACCGCGTCCCCGGGGGCGGCCGGGGCCGCCGCGAGCGTGACCGCAGGCACGGGCGACATCCGGATCGAGGCCCGCAACAGCTCGGCCGTGACGTCGGAGAGCACCGTCATCAGCTCGTCGGCGGTCGACAGCGTCCTGGTCGGGCTGTTCCGGGACGCCGAGAAGAAGGCCGAGAACGACTACGCGTTCACGGAGAAGTCCGGCACGCAGACCGTCGGCATCGGCGACCGGGTCCGGATCAAGGGCGCGACCGCGCAGGACGAGGACCGGATCTACGTGTTCCTCGGCACCGGGACCAAGGCCGCGAGCGCCGAGGTCAACCTCGCGACCGGCGTCGCGACCGGGGTCGCTGGCGGCTACGCCAACACGTCGCGCTGGGCGCTCGCCTCCGAGGGCGCGGTCACGACCACGAAGCCGACGGTTGCCGGGACCCGGCTCGGCACGACGGAGGTCAACACCGACCCGCTGAAGACCGTCACGACCACGGTCACGGCGACCGAGACCTTCACGACGACGAAGCTGAAGGCCCGCTACACCACGAACAGCGGCTACCAGTACATGCGGGTCGGCGACACCGTGAAGGTGCAGCCGGGCTACGACATCACCAAGGGCGACGTCGGTACGATCTACATCTATCGCGGCGCCGACAATAAGCAGATCTTCCCGAGCCAGACGAACTTCTTCGGCGTGGACTGGATCCCGGCGACAGTCGTGGCCGAGGAGCCGCAGCTCCTCAAGGTCGTCGCGCCCCCGACGGTCAGCACCGCGGCGAACGCCGACGGCTCGACCGCTCCCGCCCAGACGACCCCGACGCCCGCCCCGACCCCGCCGCCCTCCGCGAAGGCGTTCGGCGGCATGATCGTGATGAACGACGTCAGGGGCGGCGCGGTCGCGCGCGCCACCGAGGCGACGCTCACGGCGCTGGGCAGCGTCTCGGTCGCGGCGAGCGACAAGAGCAGCATCTCGGCGAATGCCACGAGCTCGGTCTCGTCCTCCGCCCCGAGCTCGACCGACCAGACCGAGAACCAGACCTTCCCGGCCGGCTCCACCAACACGGGGGCCACGGGCCAGCGCAACGCGACGCTGATCGCCGCGAACGGCATCGCGGCCACGAACGTGGTCCGCGACGGCGGCGCCCTCGCGACGATCACCCGGAGCGTGGTCACGACGACCGACGGCGACGTCTCGGTGAAGGCCGACAACGAGGCCGGGATCGACGCCCGCCTGCACGCGTCGTCCGTCACCACGGGCGGCGAGGGGGGCGGCGTCTCGGCCGCCGTGACGCTCGCGTTCAACTCGGTCGGCTACGAGCCGCAGAACATCCTGTTCAACACGATCGACGCGCTGATCGGCTCGCCGACGCTCGCGAACGCCTTCGGCAGCGACTCGGCCCGGTCCGGCGCGACCGCGACGATCGTCGCGTCCACCGTCGCGTCCGGTGGCAGCCTCGCGGTCGAGGCGACCTCGGCCGCGCAGATCAACGCCACCGTCAGCAACGCCGCGCTCTCGACCACGGATTCGCTGAAGGGCTCGGGGGGCCAGGGCTTCGGGGTCGTGCTGTCGTCGAACAAGGTCCGGGGCGCCGCGCTCGCGTCGATCGACAACACCGGTCTCGCGACCACCGTCCAGGCCGGCGTCGATGCCGTCGTCCGGGCGACGGATGCCGTCGGGATCTTCGCGAACACGCAGCTCGTCACGAGCTCGACGGTCACGAAGACCGACGGCGGCGCACCGACCGTGCAGGACAAGATCAACAAGTTCCTGCCCTCGGACTTCTCGACCGACCCGAACGAGCCGCAATCGGCGACGGTGCTCAGCAACCTCGTCAAGAACCGGAACGATCTTCTGCCCGACCAGGTGAAGGCGCTGGGCGACAAGTTCAACACCGCCAAGGAGAAGATCCTGGAGGTGGTCGAGCGCGGGAAGGGCCTCGCCGCGGACGCGACGGCCGCGTTCGAGGACGCGAAGGAGAAGGCCGAGACGGCGGTCGCCGACATCCTGGCGAAGGCCGTCGGGGCGGCCGTGGACCAGGTGGTCGGCACGCTGACCACGTCGGCCGGCGACCTCACCAAGAAGGCGGGCCTCGAGAACATCGCGGCGCAGCTGGTCGCCGCCGTTGCGGACGGCAAGAGCGAGGGCGACCTCGCCGGGGACCTCGCCGAGAAGCTGACCGAGCTCGCGAACAAGGCGATCGCGGACGTGGGCGCCCTCCTGGCCGACACCACCGCTTTCAACACGTTCACGGCCAGCATCGACACGTTCAAGGGCGGCTACACGCAGTTGAACGAGCGCGTCGCCGCGCTGAGGGAGAGCGCGACCGCACTCCAGGAAGAGGCGCTCGCCAAGGTCAAGGAGATCAAGGACAAGGTCGACGAGACCCTCGGCACCTTCGGGCTCAGCCTCGCCGACCTCGGGATCGACCTCGGCCTCGACGAGGACACCGGCGAGGCGTCCGAGCCCAAGACCGCGAACGTCCAGGAGATCGCCTTCGGCCAGCGCGTCCGGATCGCGGTCGACTACGCGACCCCGACCTTCAAGAGCACCGACACGACCAAGGTCACGGTCGCGACCGGCGACAAGATCCAGACCGCCAACGGCAACATCTGGAAGTATGTCGGCACGGACGACGTCCTGCCGGCGACGATCGACTACACCGAAATCCTGCCGAACGCGATCAACCTCGCCGCCCTCGACACGAACGGCAAGGCGCTCTGGGTCAAGATCGCGAGCAGCGCGAGCGACTACAAGGCGAACGACATCTTCGTCTACATGGGCCTGCCGGCCGACCAGAGAGCGCCCGGCGCGCCCGGGATCGATCTCGCGGCGCAGGACTACCTGAACGGCACGCTGTGGAAGCGCTCGCTCGATTCCTCCTTCGTGCCCGGCGACTTCCAGCTTCCCGGCACCTCCGCCGGGCCGGGCACCGGCACCGGGAGCGCGACCTCGAGCGACCCGAACACGGCGCCGGTCGGCGACCCGTCGGCCGGGAATCCGCCCGTCAGCGCGAACAAGCAGAGCGCGTCCGCGCTCGCGGTCGGCGGCATCATCGTGATGAACAGCGCCATCGGGGGCGCGACCGCGAGCGTCAACAACGCCCCGATCACGGCCTCCGCCGGCCGGGTCGAGGTCTCGGCGATCGAGACCGCGACGATCACGGCCACGACCGACAGCGCCGCGACCGTGAAGTCGGCGAGCTCCTACAAGCGCACCTCGCCGCTGCCGGCCGGTGGTCAGACCGACACGAAGAGCCTCGCGCTCGGCGGCGTCATCGCCACGAACGTCGTCCTCGCGAACGCGAGCGCCACGGTCACCGACAGCGACCTGAGCGGAGCCGCGGGGCTCGCGGTCACGGCCGCGAACACGGCGCTCATCGACGCGACCACGAAGAGCGCGACGACCAGCGACGGCAACGCCGTCGCGCTCACGCTCGCCTTCAACACGGTCGGCTGGCGCGAGCAGAACATCCTGTTCCGGACGGTCGACCTCATCGCCGGCGACCCGATCGCCGGAGCCCTGCACCTCGACGACACGCCGTCCGGCGCCGTCGCGAAGGTCACGCGCTCCAGCCTTTCGACGACCACCGGCGACGCCGTCGTGTCGGCGGTCTCCGACGCCACGATCACGGCGCACCTGACCAACAAGGCGAGCTCGGTCAACGCCGTCCTGAAGGACGCGAGCGCCTTCGCGCTCGGGCTCGCGCTCTCCAGCAACCTCGTCAACGGCATCGCCCAGGCCTCGATCGACGAGACCGGCGCGACCGCGACGAAGACCGTCACGATCGGCGGCGACCTCACGGTCGAGGCGACGAGCACGGGCACGATCACGTCCGACAACGTGCTGTCGGCCCTGGCCAGCCTGACGAAGCCCAGCATGCTGCAGGACTTCGGCGAGACGATCCTCAACGACTACACCTTCACGCGGGCGTCCGGCGTGCAGACGGTCGGGTTCGGGGACACCGTCTACGTCAAGGGCGCGACGGCTGATCTCGACAAGCGCTACGTCTATGTCGGCCTCACAGACCGGACGAACGTCGATCTCGCGACCGAGAACCTCAGCGGCTCGGATTGGCAGCTCAACACCCTCAAGGACTACTTCAAGTACCTGCCGCCCGGCATCCTGAACCTCGGCGCCGAGAACGACACCGCCGGCTCCACGGCCACGACGGCGCCCGGCACCGGGACCGGCAGCGCCGCGGCCGCGAAGCCGTCCGCGACAGCGGTGAGCGCGATCATCGTCCGGAACGACGTCCGGTCGACCGCGACTGCCGAGATCGTCGCCGCGACGGTCGACGCGACGGGCGACGTCAAGGTCGCGGCGACCCAGGCCGCCACGATCGACGCCACGATCGCCAGCAAGGTCGTCTCGAAGCTGAAGCCCGGCGCCGACACGGGCACCTCCGTCGCGGTCGGGGGCGTCATCGCCCAGAACGCGGTCCTGTCCGGGGCGGAAGCCCGCATCCAGGGCAGCGCGGTCACGACGCACGCCGGCGACGCAGGCGCGGGCGACGTGTCCGTCCTCGCCTCCAACGCCTCCCGGATCTCGGCCAACATCGACAGCATCGTCGAGTCGAGCGGAACGGCGGTCGGGGTCGTCCTCGCCTTCAACACGATCGGGGTCACGCCCTCGAACTTCCTGTTCCAGACGGCGGATGCGATCTTCGGCACCGACATCGCGGGCGCGATCGGGGCCAGCCCGCCCGCCACCGTGAAGGCGACGATCACCGGCTCGCCGATCGTCGCGGCCGGCGGCATCACGGTCGCGGCCTTGTCCGACTCCCAGATCACGGCCGAGGTCACGAACGCGGTCAGCTCGGTCGGCCGGGACGTCCAGAGCGTCGGCGCGGTGCTCGCGCTGAACTCGATCAAGAACGACATCCAGGCCTATGTGTCCGGCAGCACCTCGTCGCTGTCGGCGGGCGGCAGCATCGCGATCACGGCGGACTCGACCTCGATGGTCGACGCCAAGGTCTCGGCGCCCGTGGTCGCGGTCGCCTACAACATCCCGTCCACCCCGCCGCCGTCCGCGCCGCCGGCCGGCTCGAGCGACGCGATCTCCGTGGGCCTCAGCATCGCCCGCAACGCGATCTACGACGTGAACCTCGCGGCCTACGCGGACGGGCTCGCGACGATCGCCGCGGCCGCCGGCAACGTCTCGGTGCACGCGGCGAACACCGCGACGATCTCCGCGGACGTGAGCGCGACCGCGATCGCGGTCGGGATCAGCACGCAGGGGTCGAGCCGCACGCTCGGCTTCGCGGGCGGCGGCGCGCTCGGCTTCAACACGATCCTGGGCGGCGTCGACGCCCACGTCACGAACAGCTTCGTGTCCGCGGGCGGGACCTCGGCCGGGCAGGGCGCGATCACGATCGAGGCGGCGAACCGGGCCGACATCGACGCGAAGATTACGGCCGCCGCGGCCTCGGTGGTCCTCGGCAAGTCGGGCGCGACCGCCGTCGCGATCGGGGTCTCGCTCGCCTTCAACATGATCGGGTTCAACGGCGCGGCGCTCTCCGTCGCGAACGGCGTGTGGTCGGGTTCCGCCCGCTCGCTCGACGTGAAGGCGACGGCCACGAACACCCGGCTCACGGCCGGCCGCAAGGTCGAGGTCACGGCCGACACGGCGGCCACGATCGATGCCACCATCCTGGCCGTCTCGGTCGCGGCCGGGGCGTCCTCGACCGCATCGTCGAGCGCGGTCGCGGGCGCCGGGATCTATGCCGGCAACAAGATCGTCTCCACGGCCGCGGCCCTGATCGACGGCACGACGCCCGCGGTCGGCGTCGCGGCCCAGGACGACGTGACTTCTGGCCAGGACGGCGTGACCGTCTCGGCCCGGAACGCCTCGCTGATCCACGCGACCACCGTCGCGGCTTCGCTCACCGCCAACCTGTCCGGCAGCGGGTCCAGCACCTCGGTCGCGATCGGGCTGTCGGCGGCCAACAACGACCTCTCCGGCGACGTCTCGGCCGAGATCCGATCGGTGTCGCTCGTCAAGGCGTCGGGTGCCGTCGCGGTGACGGCCGCCCGGACGGCGACGATCGACGCGAAGACGTTCGCGGCCGCGATCGGGGTCGGGGTGAGCCAGAGCGGCTCCGGCGCGACCGTCAGCGGCGGCGGGGCGCTCGCGCTGAACACCATCACGGGCTCCACGGTGGCCACGATCGGCGGCAGCGCGATCGGGACCGGCACGGGCCAGAACCGCGTCGGTTCCCTCTCCGTCACGGCGAGCGACCTCTCGCGGATCGACGCCCTCGTGGGCGCGCTCGCGCTCACGGTCGGGGTCTCGGCGTCCGGCACCAGCGCCGGCGTCACGGTCGGCCTGTCGGTCGCGAGGAACGTCATCGGCGACGGCGACGAGGTGAGGGCCGAGCTGTCCGACACCTCCGTCCAGGCGATCGGGGCCGCGTCCGTCGCGGCGACATCGCATGCCGTGATCGACGCGACCGTCGCGACCGGCAGCATCGGGGTCTCGGTCGGCAGCACCGGGGTCGCGGTCGCGCTCGCGGGCGTCGTCGCGCTGAACGACGTGAACGTCGCGACGCGGGCGCTCGTAACCGGGGACGGGTCCGAGGGGATCAGGGTCGGCAGCCTCGCGGTCGCGGCCACCAACGCCAGCGAGATCACCGTCATCGCCGGCTCCGCCTCGTTCGGCGGCGCCTTCGGGACATCCGCGAACGGCGTCAGCGTCTCGATCGCGCTCAGCGTCGCGGTGAACACGATCTCGGGAGAGGTCAAGGCCGCGATCACGGGCGCAACGCCCGGCGTCACGACCACGACCGGCGACCTCACGGTCCGGGCCCTGAACGACGCCGAGATCCACGCGATCTCGGCCTCGGCCTCCGTCTCGGTCGGGGTCGGCAGCACGAACGGGATCGCGATCGGGGGCGGCGGCGCGGCCGCCGTGAACACGATCCGGGTCGACACGACCGCGCTCGTCAGCGCGAGCACGCTCTCCAGCGCCCGCGACCTCGTGGTCAGCGCGAACGACACCGCCGCGATCGACGCGATCGTGGTCGCGGCCTCCGTGGCGGCCGCGGCCGGCTCTAGCAACGGCGTCGGGGTCGCGATCGGTCTCTCGATCGCGATCAACGAGATCGGGACCTGGGGCGCGTTCGACGCGACCGCGAAGACGATGACGACGCCATCCGCGACCCCGGTCCTGTCGGGCGTCTCGGCCACGATCCTGAACAGCTCCGCGACCGCGACCCGCGACCTCCAGGTCACGGCGGCCTCGTCCTCGACGATCGCCGCGACCGTGATCGCGCTGTCGGCGGCGCTGGCCGGCGGCGGCAGCAACGGCGTGGCCCTCTCCGGGGCCGGCGTCTATTCGCAGAACTTCATCGGCCGCACGACGCGCGCGGCCGTCACGGGCACGGGCGCGACGACGCTCGCGGGCAAGAGCGTCACCGTCTCGGCGAGCGACCTGTCCGGAATCTCCGCGAATGCCGGGGCGGCCGCGGTTTCGGGCTCGGTCGGGGGCAGCAACGGCGTCTCGGTGTCGATCGGGCTCGCGATCGCCTTGAACCGCATTGCGAACGACGTCTCGGCCTCCGTGTCCGGCGTCTCGGCCCGGACCACGGGCGGGAACCTTACGGTGACGGGCCAGACCGGCGGGTCGATCACGACCGTCGCGGCGGCGGCCTCGATCGCGATCGGGGTCGGGGGATCCGCCGGCATCGCGGTCGCGGGCGGCGGCGCCAACGCCTACAACCAGATCACGACCAGCACCCACGCCTTCATCGCGACCAGCACGCTCGCCTCGATCGTGGGCGCGGTCAGCGTCACGGCCGACCAGACCTCGACGATCTCGGCCCTGATCGCGACGGTCTCGGCCGCGGTCGGGGCCGGCGGCTCGGCCGGCGTCGGGGTCGCGGTGGGCGTCGCGGCAGCCGAGAACCGGATCGGCGAGTGGACCACGACGGGCGACGGCGAGAGCCGGGTCGACACGCTGGTCGCTGGCCGTGGGACGGCTGTCGAGGCCTACATCACGGGCACCACCGTGACGTCGGCCTCGGGCGCGCTCACCGTGCAGGCGACCTCCGCCAGCACGATCGACGCCAAGGTCCTGGCCGGCTCGGCCGCGATCGGGGGCGGGGGCTCGGCCGGCGTCGGGGTCGCGGCGGGCGGCTCGGGCGTCGCGAACATGATCGCGGTCGCGACCAAGGCCTACATCCAGGGCGACGGGGCCGGCATCACGGCCGGCAGCGTCTCCGTGTCGGCGGCCGACACGTCGACCATCCGGGCGGTCGCCGGCGCGGCCTCGCTCGCGGCCGGCGGCGGCGGCTCCGCCGGCGTCGCGGTCGCGGTCGGGTTCACGCTCGCGATCAACACGATCGGCAACGAGGTCGGGGCCTTCATCAACGCGGCGAACGACAGGGTCCGGACGACCGCGGGCTCGATCTCGGTCACGGCCAGCAACGCGGCCCAGATCACGGCGCTGGCGGCCGCGGCCTCGCTCGCCCTCGCGGGCGGCGGCGCGGCCGGGGTCAGCGTCAGCGGCGGCGGCGCGCTCGGCCGGAACACGATCACCACGAACACCAACGCCTTCGTTCAGGACTCGGTCCTGGACAGCGCCGACGGCGTGGTCGTCCGGGCGACCAGCACCTCGCAGATCAAGGCGTCCATCGACGCCGTCGCGGCCGCGGCAGGCGGCGGCGGCGCGGCCGGGGTCGGGGTCGCGATCGGCGTCGCGCTCGCCGAGAACCGGATCGGCCGCTGGACCAGCGCCGGCGCGGGCGATGCCCGGGTCGACACGCTCGGGATCGGCGGCGAGACCACCATCCAGGCCTATCTCTCGAACACGGCGATCACCGCCGTGAACACGGTCGAGGTCACGGCGACCTCGAACCAGCGCATCGAGGCGCTCGTCGCGGCGGCGTCCGTCGCGATCCAGGGCGGCGGCGCGGCCGGCGTCAGCGTGCCCGTCGCGGGCGTCACGGTCGGGAACGCGATCGGGGTCGCGACCCGGGCCTATATCTCGGGCGACGGCGCCGGGATCACGGCCGGAGCGGTCACGCTCGCGGCCAACGACACGTCGGTGATCCGGGCTTTCGGGGGCGCGGCCAGCGCCGGCGGGGCCGGCGGCGGCGCGGCCGGAGTCGCGGTGGCGGTCGGCTTCGCGCTCGCCTTGAACACCATCTCGGACACGGTCGCGGCGACGATCCTCAACGCCGACAACCTGCGGACGACGAAGTCGGGCGGCGTCTCCGTCTCGGCCTCGAGCGCGGGCTCGATCGACGCCGTCACGGCCGCGGCCTCGCTCGCGATCGCGGGCGGCGGCGCTGCCGGGGTCTCGATCGCGGGCGGCGGCGCCGGCGCGATCAACGTGATCCGGACGAACACGACCGCATCGATCGACGCGAGCGCGATCCGCAGCGACGTCGGCGGCGTGTCGATCTCCGCGTCCGCGACGACGGCGATCACGGCGAAGACCGACGCGGCCGCGGCGGCCGCGGGCGGCGGCGGCGCGGCCGGTGTCGGGGTCGCGGTCGGCATCGCGGGTGCCGCGAACCGGATCGGCCAGCTCGGCGCGCAGAGCCAGGTCCAGGCCTTCCTCCGCGACACCTCGGTCACGGCCGCGGGCGCGCTCCTCGTGTCCGCGCTGTCCCAGAACACGATCGTCGGGCAGGTCGCGGCCGTCTCGGCCGCGATCCAGGGCGGCGGCGCGGCCGCCGTCAGCGTGGCCGGCGCCGGGGCCGGCGTCTCGAACACGATCGCGGTCGCGACGCAGGCCTTCATCCAGGGCGACGGGACCGGCATCACGGCGGGCAGCGTCGCGGTCACGGCCGCCGACCGCTCCACGATCCAGAGCCTCGCGGGCAGCGCCGGCGTCGCGGTCGCGGGCGCCGGGGCGGCGAGCGTCTCGGTCGCGGTCGCGCTGACCTTCGCCTACAACACGATCGGCAACACGGTCGCGGCCTATGTCCGGGACGCGAATAGCGGCGTCACCGCGATGGCCGGAAACGTCGTGATCTCGGCCTTGAATCAGTCGACGATCGTCGCGAACGCGGCCGCGGCCTCGCTCACGATCGGGGTCGCCGGCGCGGCCGGGGTCGCGGTCAGCGGCGGCGGCGCCGTCGCGGTCAATACGATCACGACCGGCACGAACGCCTTCATCGACTCCACGTCGGGCCAGGCGGCGAGCCGGGTCTCGAGCGCGCTCCGCGACGTCAGCGTGACGGCGTCGAGCACCGCCTCGATCGAGGCCAAGGTCCTGTCCGCCTCGGGCGCAGTCGGGGGCGGCATCGCGGGCGTCGCCGTGGCGGTCGGGCTCGCGACGGCCCAGAACGTCATCGGCAACTGGACGATCAACACCGACCAGAACGGCAAGCAGGTCGGCGACCCGGTCCGGCGCTCCGGCGCGAGCGTCGGGGCCTCGATCGCGGGCGCGGTCGTCAACGCCGGCGGCACGCTCACCGTCCGGGCGACCTCGGCCGAGACGATCCGGGCCGAGACCGTCGCGGGCTCGGCCGTGGTCGCGGGCGGCGTCGCCGGCATCGGGGTCGCGGGCGCCGGCACCTACACGGGCAACATCATCGCGGTCGCGACCACGGCCGCGATCACGGGCGGCAGCGCGAATGCCGGGGCCGTCACGGTCCGGGCGGCCGACACGTCGCGCATCGACGCCGTCACGGCGACCGCCGCCATCGCGGGCTCGGGCGGCGTGGTCGGGGTCTCGGTCGCGATCGGCAGCGCGGTCGCGGTCAACACGATCCAGAACGACGTGAACGCCGGGATCACCGGGGCGACGGTCGCGGCCGGGAGTGCTGCCCTGCAGAGCGTCCTGTCCGGCTACGAGACATATTGGGGCTACCGCAACCTGCAGGCGAATCCGGGGGTCTACGACCCGACCTTCGTGGTCCCGATCTCCCAGGCCGAGCGCGACAGCCTCAGCCCGCTCTACCGGTTCCAGGCCCAGCAGGCAGCGCCCAACGCCTCATCGAGCGATCTCGACGCAGCCGTCGAGCAGAAGTTCACCACCCTCTCGAACCAGCGCACCACCGCGTATCGTTCGCTGCACACGACCTACGGCCCCTACGGCAACAGCTACGCGGCCACGCTCTCGGGAGCGGCCACTTTCGGCGACGTCACGGTCAGGGCCGATCAGGACAGCCGGATCCACGCGACCGCCGCGGCCGCCTCGGTGGCGGTCACCGGCGGCGCCGTCGGGGTCGCGGTCTCCGGCGGAGGCGCCGGCGCCACGAACGTCATCGGGGGCAGCACGCGGGCCGGCATCACCAACGCCACCGTGACGGCGGGGCCAGGCATCTCGACCGCGGACGTCACGCTCCTGGCCTACGACACCTCGACGATCACGGCCGACATCGTGGCTCTCTCCGCCTCGGCCGCCTTCGGGGGCGTCGCGGTGGGCGCGAGCCTCGGGGGCGCGGTCGCCACGAACTCCATCGGGTACACGACCTCGGGCACCCGGTCCGCCATCCCGATCGACGCGGCGATCGTCGGGTCGACGGTCCAGGCCGGCGGCGCGATCGCGGTCACGGCGACCTCCCTCCAGACCATCACGGCGACGGTCGGGGCCGGCTCGGTCGCGATCGGGGTGGGCGCGATCGGGGCGGCGGTCTCGGGTGCGGGCGCGGTCTCGATCAACAAGGTCGCGGCCGACGTCCATGCCCAGATCGACGGGCGGAACGGCGGCGCGATCACGGCGGCCTCGGTGTCGATCCTCGCCCAGGATACCTCGACCCTGACCGTCGACACCGGAGCGGCCTCCGTGGCCGCGATGGCCGGCCTCGCCGGCGCCGCCATCTCGATCGGCGTCGCGACGGCCACGAACACGATCACGAACGACGTCGCGGCCACGATCGCGAACACCTCCTCGCTGACGACGAGCGGCAACGTGTCGGTCCAGGCGAGCGAGATCGCGAGCCTGACGTCGCGGGCCGCGACGGCCGCGGTCTCGGCCGCGGCCTCGCCCTACGGGCTCGCGGTCTCGGGCGGCGGCGCCGGGACGAACAACGTGATCGGCAGCACGACGGGCGCGACGGTCTCGGCCAGCACGATCGCGGCCGGCGGAAACGTCACCGTCAGCGCGAACGACCGCTCGACCGCGCTGGCCGATGTCGCGAGCGTGTCGGTCGCGGTGGGCGTCCTCGCGCTCGCGGCCGGCGGCGCCGTGTCGCTCGTGACGCTGGCCCCACAGGTCAGCGCGACCATCACGGGCAACTCCAACGTGACCGCAACAGCGGGCGCCGTCACGGTCTCCGCGACCGCGCAGCCCAGCGCCACCTCGCGGGCCTATGGCCTGAACGCCGGAACGGCCGCGGTCGGCGTCTCGACCGCGACCGCGACCGTGCGGGCCGCGGTGTCGGCCGGGATCGGCAACGCCCGGATCACGGCCGGATCGCTCTCCGTGGTGGCGAACCTCTCCCGGCAGGGCAGCGCCGACACCGCGAACGCGGGCGCGATCGGCGCCGTCGGGGGGCTGATCGGCGTCAACTCGACCGTGACGATCGCGGAGGATCGCAGCACGGTCGGGGCATCCCTCGCGACCACCGCCCGGATCAACCTGACCGGCGCGCTCTCGGTCGCGGCGCTCGGCTCGACGCGCCAGAGATCCGACGCATCGAGCGCGGCGATCGGGCTGATCGCGGCGGGCGCGACCTACGCGACCTCGATCTCCGACGTCGACGTGCAGGCGACGATCGCGGCGACCCAGCAGACGATCGTGGCCGGCAGCCTGTCGCTGACGGCGAGCAACCTCGAGAACGACGCGACGATCTCGACCGCCGGTAGCGGCGGCCTGGTCGCCGGATCCGCCGCGGTCACGACGAACCAGATGACCGGCTCGACGACCGCGTCGCTCGCCGACAACGTCCGGGTCGACCTGACGGCCGCGGCCGCCAGCGGCGCCTTGACAGTGCTGGCGCTGCATTCGGCGACCATCCAGGGCCAGGTCGTCACGGCCGCCTACGGGGCGCTCGCCGGGACCGGCGCGTTCGTGACGAACAGCATCTCCTCGCCCGTCACGGTCCAGTTCGGGGCCTCGTCGAACATCCAGGCGAAGAGCCTGTCCGCCGTCGCGTCGAGCACGTTCACGAAGGCCGATCTCTCCGACCCCGACCTCTCCGGCTCGACGGGCGGCATCGCGAGCGCGGCAGGCGCCAAGACCGAGACCACGGTCGATTTCCGGACCAAGGTCCTGGTCGGCTCCAACGCCGTCATGAACGTCGTCGGCGGAGCCGGCGGGACGCTGACGCTCGCGGCCCAGAACGCGCTCGACGCCTTCGATTCGACGAAGCTGCAGACCGGGGGCGCGATCTCCGGTGCCGGCGCCTCGTCGAGCTTCACGGCCACCCATTTCGACGCGACCGTGACGGTCGGGGGCGATGCCCGCCTCTCGAGCACAGGCGCGATGACGCTCTCGGCCAACGGCCGGGCCAACGTGAAGATCCAGGTCGAGGCGGACACCTATGGGGCCGCGACGGTCGCGGTCGCGAGCTCGACGGTCGCTTTCGACCCGATCAACACCGTCGAGGTCCTGGCCGGCGGCAGGCTGCACGCGGGCGGCGATCTCGGCCTCTACGCCGGCACGAACAAGTTCCTCTACGACGACCGCTACGTCCTCGAGGCCTATACCGACAACTTCGCCGGCAGCGCGATCCCGCTCAGCAATCTCACGGCCGAGGCCAACGTCAACCAGCATAACAACGTGCTGGTGGCGGCGCAGACGAACCTGGAATCGGCTGGCGACGCGAACTTCTACGCGAACCGCTTCGGCATCTCGACCACGATCGCCCAGGCCAAGGCGACCAACTGGACGACCGCGGTCGCGGGCGCGATCAACGACGCGCTCGGCGGCGGCCAGCAGCACGTGACGGGCTCCGGCAGCGCGACCTCGCACGGCCTCGTCCGGATCGACGGCGAGGTCCATACCGGCATCAGCCGGAACATCGCGATCACCTTCGACGCGATCCCGGTCTCGAGCGCGCAGAACCCGAACCCGGCCCCGAAGGGGCTCTACCTCGACGCGAACGGCGCCACGGTGGTGACCGGGACCGTCAACATCAACGGCGTGAGCAGCACCTTCACGGTGAAGCGCGGCGGGACGCTGAACGAGACCGGCACGACCACGCTCGACGGCGGGCTCATCCTCTCGCTCGGCTACGAGGCGATCTCGAGCGGGCTGTTCGACGCGCTCGCGAACGCGAACACGCAGTACTTGAAGTACAGCGCGTTCGTCACGAAGAACGGCCAGCAGGTTCAGGAGGACCCCGACCTCGCGGCGTTCTGGCAGACGCAGAAGACCCAGATCACCGCCGAGCTGGTCGCGTCGGGCCTCGCCCAGGTGCTGACGTCGACCCGCAAGGACAGCAACGGAAATCCCTACACTTACACGCAGATCGTTCCGACCAACGTCTCGGTGCCGACGATCACGGTCGGTGCCTTCACGGCGGCCGCCGGGCGGATCGACGTTCGGGCCGACGAGTTCATCGGCGGCGGGGGCGCGAAGCTCGACGCGCCGGGGTCGAACAGCGTCTCGGTCATCAACAACTCACCCGTCGCCTTGAAGATCGGCGGCATCACGGTTCCGGAGACGAACGGGGGCGTCTACCTCAACGGCGACGTCGTCTCGAGCGGCACGACCTCGGCCGTGAACGCCGCGATCAACGCGAAGAACCTGACCGCTCGGCGCGCCGGCAACGAGGCCGCCTCGACCTGGATCACGCAGGACCCGAGCAGCACGGGGGCCGCGTTCGGGTCGATCACGCAATCGGCGGGCGGCAACACCGGCGCGAGCGCGATCCTGATCCGCAACACGCAGAACGTGACGCCGTTCAACCGGGTCGAGACGTCGACCGTCAACGGCGTCACCCGGACGCAGACGATCGCGATGACCCTGCCGGCACCCACGATCACCGTGGTCGGCAAGATCGATGCGCTGAACGCCGACCTCGTCACGGAGGCCGTCGGCGACATCAACTACTTCGCCGAGATCTTCGTGAAGTCGAACACGACGCGGAGCGGCGCGTCGGTGACCATCAAGGACGTCACGGTCTACGCCGTCGGAGGCGAGCCCTATTCCCAGCTGAAATCGGTGCTGGCCCAGTACGACAACGGCCTCAACGCGATCGGCAACAGCGCGGACGGCGGCACCCAGCAGGCCGCGATCATCAACGCCCTGAACGCGGTCTCGTCCGGACTCAACACGCTCGGGATCGAGCCGACCCAGCAGGCCGCGGCGATCGCCCAGGTCCCGGCCGGCGTGAACCTCTACGGCACCCGGATCTCGATCGACGCCGCCTACGTGAACGTCAACGGCACGATCCAGAAGAACGGCACGGCCGCGATGTCGGTGGTCATGTAGAAGGTGACGCCGAGCATGAGGCTCGACGGCACG
>CAXTKM010000006.1:2318-12423 GCA_964244795.1 uncultured Enterovirga sp. | reverse complement strand
GGCACGATCCAGAGCGGTCGCGCCGACTACACGCTCGACATCGGACAAGCGGCCGCGAACGAGATCGCCCAGATCGAGGCGTACGGCCTCAGCGGCATCATCGTGCTGAACTCGGTGTCGAACGGCAACGGGTTCGTGGTCCGCTACGACACCGCCGCGAACCAGATCATCGTGGACGAGCTCCGGGTGTCCGGCGGCTCCGTATCGATCACCGGCGTCGTCCTGAACACCGCGCCCGATCGCGGCAGCATCTCGGCGCTCGGCGGCTACGCCAATGTGACCATCAACAACGGCACGAACTACGACATCGTGCTGAACCGGATCGACACGTCGCAGCGCGGCGCCGGGACGGTGATCATCAACGATCGCGGCTTTGCCAACGCGGGCAGCCAGATCGCCTACAAGCAGAGCATCTACACCCAGACCGTCGATAACCTCGGCAACAATGTCTACCAGGTGCTGGTCAAGAACCTGAAGGAGAACGGCGACGTCGTGAGCACGCTGGCCGCGCCGACGGCCGGTCAGTCGAATGCAGGGCAGTCGAACAGCTACGACCCGAAATCCGGCTACCGCTACAGCTTCACGGTCGGCCAGGGCCAGAAGGAGGTCGCGAGCGTCACGAAGTCGACGTCGGACTGGCTCGGCATCGACGCCTTCGCGGCGGATCCTGCCGATATCAGCGGCTACCAGGTCGAGCGGATCGGCGACGTCCGGCTCCTGCCGGAAGGGACCTATTATTCGATGGCGGCCGGCCAGGCCGGCACGCTGTATCTCCATCAGGAGCCGAACCAGATCTTCCAGACCGCGAACCCGGTCTACGATCAGTCCGACGTGTCGACCGAGACGACCTGGTACGGCAAGACGACGTATTCGCAGACCTACTACAAGACGTCGTTCACGGAGACCGTGTCGAAGCACAGCGTCAAGGCCGACCAGAACATCCTGATCAACTTCACCGGATATTCCGAGAGCACGGTCAGCATCAATGCGACCGGGGCCGGCAAGGTCCTGCTGCAGGGCGCGATCACGAACACCAGCGGCGAGACCACGGTCACGTCGAGCACGACGATCGAGCAATACGGCGCGAGCGGCAGCATCGGGGGCGCCGGCGTCACGCTGACCTCGGCCTCGGGGATCGGGACCGCCGACACGCCGCTCGTGGTCAATGTCGGGGCCCGCGGCCTGACCGCCATCACCCAGGTCGGGGCGATCAACATCGCGAGCAACCAGTCGGTCGCGGTCGACACGATCATCGCGGGCGACACCCGGAACCTGTCCGTCCAGCAGCTCGCCCAGGACGCGAACCGCCTCTCGGACGTCCGGACCGCGTCCGGCACCTACGACGTGACGCTGTCGGCCCGCACCGGGATCAGCGTCGCGTCCGGCGGGAACGGGCTCGTGTCCGGAGGGATCGTCAAGCTCACGACGACCTCGACGAGCGACATCGGATCGACCGGCGCGGCGCTCAAGCTCGCGGTCGGCACCTCGGCCCGCGACCGGCTCGACGTCGACGCGAAGGGCAGCGTGTACCTGGAGCAGGTCGCGGGCGCCTCGGGCGCGCGGCGCGACCTGCGGGTCGACATCGTGAAGGCGACCGGCGACGTGTCGATCACGGTCGATAACGGCAGCCTGCTGAACGTCGTGACCGACATCGTGCGCGACACCCGCACCGAGCAGCAGCTCATCGACGGGGTCTGGAAGGACCTCGCGCTGACCGGCGCCGATGCCGACGCGAAGATCGTGACGACGCTGAACGCCTACGAGAGCGTGCGCGAGCAGGAATACCGGAGCTACTGGAACTACCGCAACCAGCAGGCCGATCCGTCCAGCTTCGATTCCGGCTTCATGGTTCGGCTGTCGGCGGCCGAAACCGCCTATTACACGCAGTTCTATACCGACGATTACGCCGCGAACCGGGCCACGATCATCGCCGCGAATCCGACGCTCGACACGTCGGCCAAGTACGTCGCGGCGTCGATCGGGGCGATCGAGAGCTCCCGCACGGCGCAGTACCGGACTCTGGACGCCACCTACGGCCAGTACGGCGACGTCGGCTACCCGAACCTGAAGGCGGCCTACGACACCTATTGGACCGAGAAGGCCGCGCTGGTCGGCGGCGTCGTGAAGGTATCGACGGCCGAGACGAACGCGATCCGGGCCGACGGCGCCAAGGTCACGCTCAGCGGGACGGCGCTCACGGCCTACGTGGCCGACAAGGTCGCGGCGGTCGAGACCGACCGGACGACGGCCTACAACGCTCTCCGGCCCACCTATTCCGGCTTCGCCACGGCCTTCGAGACGGGGCTCTCGCTCGCGACCTTCACGACGCAGTACACGGCCTATTGGGACGTCCGCAGCCTGCAGGCCGATCCCTCGGCCTTCGATCCCGCCTTCGTGGTCCCGGGCAACGCGGCGATCAGCCAGGCGACCTACGCGGCCTACAACGCCAAGTTCGGCTCGCTCGGAACCGAGCGGTCGACCGATGTCGCGGCGACGTACCGGTCCCTCGAGGCCGGCACCTTCGCGAGCGAATACTCCGCCTACTGGAACACCCGCATCCAGATCGCGGCGGGTACCGACATCGCGGCCGTGGGCTTCAAGGTCCCGCTCGGCGCGACCGAGCGGGCCGGCCTCGTGAAGCAGTACCAGGCCGCGGGCACGGCGCTCGGCAAGACCGGCACCGACCTCGACACCTACGTGACCGACTCGATCGCGACCGAGATCACGGCCCGGACCACGGTCTATCGGGCGCTCGACGCGAAGTACGGCGGCCTCGGCACGAGCTACCGCGACGCGGCCGCCGGCGATTACGCGACCTACCTCGGATACCGGGCCGCCTTCGACGCGACGTCCATGAAGGTCAAGCTCCAGGGCACGGAGCTCGCGGCCTTCCGGGATCAGTTCGGCCAGCAGGGCGCCGTGACGACGCTGTCGGGAGCCGCGCTCGACGGCTACGTCACGGCCACCGTCACCGCCCTCGAGACGGCCCGGACCGCCGAGTACAACCGGTTGCACGCGTTCTTCACGCAGTCCCTGTTCTCGCAGGTGAGCGACGCGTCGAAGCAGACGAACCCGTTCTTCTTCATCGACGGAGCGACCCAAACGGCCCTGACGGCCAGCATCCACAAATGGGACACGGCGGACCTCCTGTTCGGGGTCGGGGCGGGCCTGCTGAAGACGATCACCGACACGCAGATCGACACCCAGACGCCGAACGTCACTGGCCAGAAGATCACGCTGACCGCGAACGGGGGCGGACTCGGCCAGGTCAACGGCGTGACGGTCATCAACACGGCCTCGAAGCCGATCACGCTGACGCAGCCGGAGCGGGTCGCGCTCGCGGCCGCCGAGCGCAGCGACGTCGTGTATCTCGCGCACGTGCCGATCCAGCACACCGTGCTGTTCGGCAACGCCGGGACCCAGGGCACCATCACCAGCCAGGACGGCGCCTGGGACACGACGATCTTCCACCCGGGCGACGCGATCTACATCGGCTCTCAATCGCGCTTGAACGGGTTCGACGGCTCGACGGTCTACAAGATCGCGGCGGTGAGCGGATCGGTGATCACGCTGCAGGCGGGCCAGAGCCTGAAGGCGGAGTTCGCGATCGGCGTCGATTTCGCGCCGATGATCCTGAACCCGTCCGCGCCGACCACCAGCGCGACCGTGGATTTCGCGAATGTCGGCGGCCGAGGCACGCTGACCCGCGACAGCGGCGACTGGGCCTCCGAGGGCTTCACGGTCGGGATGCGGATCGCGGTCGGATCGGTGTTCGGTTCGGCCACCGAGAACGCGACGGGTGCGAACGGGTACGTCACGATCGCCGCGATCTCGGGGCAGGTGCTGACGCTGGTCGAGACGGTCACGGCGGAGCAGGGCCGGCTCGTCGCCGTCGCGCAATCGAAGTTCGACCCGAACAACCCGGGCAACCTGCTCCAGCAGGTGCTGATCCAGCAGCGCAAGGCGTTCTACGTCGACGCCTCCGATCTCGTGAAGGTCACCGCGACCGGGCAGATCTTCCTCGGCTCGCAGAAGGACCACGACCTGACGCTGGACACCGTGACCTCGACAGGCAACGCCGAGATCCGGCTGAAGTCGAAGTCCGGCATCTACAACGGGGTCGGGGCCAACGCGACGAACATCCGGGGTGGGGACCTCGTGCTCGAGGCGGCGAGCGGCGCGCTCGGCACCGCCGCGAAGGTGATCGGGATCCAGCTCGACGGGACGAGCGCACTGACGGCCCGGGCGGCGCTCGGCATCCACGTCACGGAGCGCTCGGGCGATCTCTACGTGGATTCAGCCTTCGCGCAGAATGCCTACGAGGTCGTGGGCGGCGTGGGCAACGGCAACGGCGTCTACCTCACGGCGGATTCCGGCTCGATCCTCGAGGCCGTGAACAACGACTGGACCAAGATCCAGGCGAGCCACATCGAGCTCAGGGCGGACCAGGGCGGCATCGGATCCTCCGGCGTGAACGGCGCCCTCGACATCAAGGAGGAATCGGACGGGACGATCACGGCGGCGGCGCGCGACAGCATCGTGCTGCGCGAGACCGAGCTGAACATGAACGTCCGCAGCATCGTCTCGCGCCTCGGCGACGTCAGCCTGGACGCGCATCTCGCGATCCTGGATGCGGTCGACCTGACCGACCCGTACCGCCCCTTCGCGGCGAACAACCCGGACATCGTTCCGACGGGACCGGACGATTCGCTTCCGCGGGCGAACGTCATCGGCCGGAACCTGACGCTGGTCGCCGGCACCGCGATCGGCACGAGCGGCAACAACCTCGACATCGACACGTCCTATAGCGGGCGGGGCGTGCTGAAGGCGCAGAGTGGCCGGATCACCGGGGCGACCGCGGCCGACAACCTCTACCTCATCGAGGTCCTGGGCGACCTCTGGCTCGACACGGTCGGGTCGGGGAACAAGGGCACGGCGTTCATCACCGTGCCGGGCGGCGGCATCTTCAACGGCCGCACCGACCTCGGCTCGAACCTCCTCTCCGGCAAGGCCTATCTCGACGCGAGCGGCAGCATCGGGGCCCTCGACACCGACGCCACGAACGCGACGACGAGCAACCGGATCGTCGCCACCATGGCGAGCGGCGATCTCGCGAACGGCTTCGGCGGCTTCGAGGCGCGTTCCCAGACCGGCGCGGTCTGGCTCTGGAACAAGGGCGGGCTGCAGATCGGCGGCGTCGTCGCGGGTGCTCCGGGCGCGCCCGGCATCGGCGCGCGCGGAACCGTCAACATCCGGACCTCGAGCCCGCTCCTCCTCACTGAGAGCATCACGGCCGACACCGGCGACATCGTCGAGACCGCGGGCGAGAGCGCCAGTTCCGGCGACGACCTCACGGTCGCGGCGGGCGTCGTCCTCTGGGCGAAGGCCGGGTCGGTGATCCTGAGCGCGGGCGACAATCTCACGCTCAACGCCACGGCCGAGCTGAAGGCCGCGAACGACGTCATCCTGCGGGGCGACTACAGCGCCGCCGGACAGGACCTCGACGCGGCCGGCAGCATCATCACGGTCGCCGGCAAGGTCACGGCCGGCCGCGCGATCGCGATCTCGACCTCGTTCGGCGACGACGACACGGTGTCGATCACCGGCACGCTGAAGGCGACCGGCGCGATGTCGGTCGATGTCGGCGACGGCACGGATTCCGTGTCGACCACCGGATCGGTCGACGCCGGGAGCCTGTCGATCACGGGTACGGGCGCCGCAACGAAGACCGTCACGCTCAATGGCCACCTCGGTGTCACGGGCGCGCTGACCGTCACGACCGGCACCGGGCAGGACACCGTGACCCTGCCGTCGACCGACCTCACGGTCGGTTCGCTCGCGATCACGACCGACGCGGGCAACGACATCGTCACCGCCGCCGGCACCCTCGTGTCCGGCGGCGCGGCCTCGATCAACGTCGGGGACGGCGTGGATTCCGTGTCGATGACCGGGTCGATCGACGCCGGGAGCCTGTCTGTGACCGGCACCGGCTCGGGCGTGAAGACCGTGACGCTCGACGGGACCGTCAAGGTGACGAATGCGCTGACCGTCTCGACCGGCTCCGGCGCCGACAGGGTCAGCCTGCCGTCATCGGTCGACGCCAGGGTCGGGTCGCTCGCGATCACGACGAACCAGGGCGACGACGTCGTCACGATCGCGGGCGACCTCGTGTCCGCCGGCGCGGCCTCGATCGACGTCGGGGACGGCGTGGATTCCGTCTCGATGACCAAGTCGATCGACGCCGGGAGCCTGTCCGTGACCGGCACCGGCTCGGGCGCGAAGACCGTGACGCTCGACGGCACCGTGAAGGTCGCGGGCGCGCTGACCATCACGACCGGCTCCGGCGCCGACAGGGTCAGCCTGCCGTCATCGGTCGACGCCAGGGTCGGGTCGCTCGCGATCACGACGAACCAGGGCGACGACGTCGTCACGATCGCGGGCGACCTCGTGTCCGCCGGCGCGGCCTCGATCGACGTCGGGGACGGCGTGGATTCCGTCTCGATGACCAAGTCGATCGACGCCGGGAGCCTGTCCGTGACCGGCACCGGCTCGGGCGCGAAGACCGTGACGCTCGACGGCACCGTGAAGGTCGCGGGCGCGCTCACCATCACGACCGGCTCCGGGGCCGACGTCGTGACGCTCCCGTCGAACGACGTCGCGGTCGGGTCGCTGACCGTCGATGCGGGCGACGGCGCGAACCAGCTCACCCTCGCGGGCGTCTACAAGGCCGACCGCACGATCACGCTGACGACAGGCACGGGCGCCGACATCGTCACCCTGACCGGCAGCTTCACGGTCGACGAGGCCAATGCGTTCAGCGCGCCCGGGCAGACGACGGGCTTCTTCGTCCGCACCGGAGCCGGCAACGACACCGTCACGATCCACCCGACCCTGCTCGCGGCGAACGCCGTCGTCGAGACCGGCACCGGGGACGACGCGATCACACTCGACCGACTCGTCAGCCTGACGAGCGTGCACGCGAACAACGCCAGGATCGACCGGCGCGACACGCTGAGCCTCGACGGCGGCGGCGGCACCGACACGATCGTCGTGTGGCTGAACGGCGCGTCCGACTACATCGTCAACGTGGCCGACACGGGCGCCGCGAACGACGGCATCGACACGCTCACGATCGAGGGCACGAGCGCCGCGGACGACTTCCTGCTGCGCCGGAACTTCGTCGCCCTCCTGCATCTCGACGCCGCCGGGACCTACGACACGCTCCCGGCGAACACGAAGGTCGAGCGCATCAACTACGGCAGCGCGTCGAACGCGCGGCTCGACGTCGAGGGCAACGCGGGCAACGACCGCTTCTACCTCGACGACAACGCCGTGATCACCACGATCGACGGCGGCGAAGGCAACGACTTCTTCCAGGTCGGGCAGGTCTTCGCGACGCCGCGCGACGTCGCGAACGGCCTCGCGCCGGAAGACGTCTTCGCGACGACCCTCCTGTCCTTCGGCGGCTACCTGTCCCGCGGCATCTCGCTGCCGACAGTGATCTACGGCGGCGTCGGCAACGACACGTTCCAGATCTACTCGAACCAGGCCGACCTCCGGCTCGAGGGCGAGGACGGCGACGATCAGTTCGTGGTCAGGGCCTTCGCGGTGGCGGACGGGGTCAAGATCAAGCTCGACGCGGGCTCCGGCGACGACCGGATCGAGTACAACGTCAACGCGCCGCTCGACATCGACGGGGGCGCGGGCTTCAACAAGATCGTGGCGCTCGGGACCGAGTTCGCCGACACGTTCGTGATCACACGCGACGGCGTCTTCGGGGCGGGCCTGTCGATCCGGTTCTCGAACATCCAGTCGGTCGAGGTCGACGGGCTTGAGGGCGACGACACGTTCTACGTCCAGTCGACGGCACCCGGCGTCACCACGACCCTGATCGGCGGCATCGGCAGCGACACGTTCAACGTCGGCGGCGACGTGTCGGGCGAGGTGATCGCGCGCGACGCGAAGGGCAACGCGGCCGTCATCAACCACGCGGTCTCGAGCCTCGACGCGCGCTTCAACGGCCTGTTCGCGCAGGGCATCAACGCCTCGGTCTCGACCGCCGACGGCGGAGCCGTCGGGGACGGGGCGACGATCACGCTGCGCGAGGACAGCGCGATCACGACCGTGAACGCGCTGGGCAGCCGGATCGGCTCCTACACGGTCTATCCGCCGCTCCCGACATCGACCGTGACGCCGCGGCCGCTGACGGCGAGCGATACGGCGGTGGTGACGGTCTCGGCCGCGCAGGCCTCGGCCCAGTCGCGCGCGCTCGCCGGCGCTGCCGGCACCGTCGAGATCGCGACGAGCGCCGGCGGACCCTTTGCTGCCGCGCTGACGCTGACCTTCACGACGATGCTGGTCTCGGGCCAGTACGTCTGGACGCCGGCCCAGACCGTCTACGTGCGGGCGAAGTCCGACACGGCCCGTGAGGGCGACCAGCGGGTCGCGGTGAGCCAGTCGGTGCTGAGCACCAACGGCGAGGTCAACGGCACCTATCTCCGCAACGCGCTCGTGACCGTCATCGACGACGACAAGCCCGGCCTCATCATCACCGAGAGCGGCGGCGGCACGACCGTCATCGAGGGCAACAAGGCCGAGCAGCGGGACAGCTACACGGTCGTCTTGAACAACCCGCCTCTCGCCGGGGAGGTCGTCACGGTCGCGCTGAATGCCGGCAGCAGCCAGATCCGGACGACGAGATCGGACGGCAGCGCCCTCACCACCCTGACGTTCACGTCCGCGACCTGGAACGTGCCGCAGACCGTCTACGTCACCTCGGCGCCGGATTCGACGCCCGAGAACCGCTTCCTGGTCGACGTCACCCACGTGGTGACGAGCTCGCTGCCGACGACCGGCTTCTTCAACGGCGTCGCCGATGCCCTCGTGAACGTGCAGGTCGTGGACGGCGACACGGCCGGTGTCGTCATCACCCCGGCCGAGGGCGGCGTCGCGGTCACGAACACGCAGACCTCCTCCTACGACATGGTCCTGACGACCGTCCCGACGGCATCCGTGACGGTCACGCTGCTCGACGACGGCAAGACGATCACCTCGAGCACCGACTCGCGCTTCCGCGCGGCCGGCAACGGCCAGCCGGCCACGGTCGTGTTCACGGCGGCGGACTACTACATCCCCGTCCACATCACCGTCTCGAAGAACCCGACCGCCCCGCAGGACACCTCGGACGTCAAGACGTTCTCCCGTCAGCCGCACGACCTCTCGAGCATCCAGGGCGCGCTCATCCTGCAAGGCGACGTCGACCCGTTGGCGAATCGCGGCTTGGCGCGGGCGGTTGCTCTGCCCGGCGAGGCCAACGCGGTCGTCCAGCGCACCATCGCGGGCAACGGCCAGCCCGACTTCGACAAGACCTTCCTGTACGACGACTCGAAGACCGTCGGCACGGCCGGGACCCTCACTGGCTCGACGATCACCGGCCTCGGGATGACGGCCGGGATCACCTACGCCAACATGAACGTCGTCGAGGTCCTGCTCGGCTCGGGGGCCGACACGTTCACGATCTCCGGCACGGCCACGAGGGCGACGACCCAGGGGACGGCCGCGACGCTCACCGTCGTGCACGGCGGCGGCGGGGCCGACACGCTGAAGGCCACCGGCGGCACCGGCCCGATCGCGCTGTTCGGCGACACGACGGCCGACGGCAGTCGCTACACCTCGACGCCCGCCGCCGCGACCGGGCTCGCCTACGCGTTCGGCGACGAGGGGACGACCGCGCCGGACGGCAGCACGATCAGCCTGAACGACACGATCGACGCGTCCGGGGCGACCGGGACGGTCGTGATCGACGGCGGCGCCGGCACGGACACGATCACCGGCGGACAGGGCCGCAACATCATCGCAGGCGGGACCGGCAACGACACGATCACGGGCGGGCCCGTCGCCGACATCATCCTCGGCGACTCGAGCCTCAACCTGAACGACGTCACCCGGATCGTCACGATCGCCGACCCCTCCGCGGCCCAGCCCCGGGCCGCGGGCGCCGACCGAATCGACGCCCGGGGCGGCGACAACGTGATCGTCGGCGACCATGGCCAGGTCTACGAGGAAGGCGTCCTCCTGCCGCAGATCTCGATCGACGGCTCGCGCC
>CAXTKM010000006.1:1622-2308 GCA_964244795.1 uncultured Enterovirga sp. | reverse complement strand
CCGGGTCGTCTCGACCTACACGACGGTCGGGGGCAGCGACACGATCACGGCCACGACCGGAAACAACGTGGTCCTCGGCGGGTTCGGGGCCGACGGGATCACCGTCGGGGCGGGCAACCACGTAATCGCGGGCGACAACGCCGACGCGACCTTCGTGGCCGGAATCCTGCGGAGCGTGACGTCGATCGACGGGGCGACGGGAGGGGTCGACACGATCACGGCCCTGAACGGCGACGTGACCGCGATCGGCGGCGCCGGCGCCGACGTCATCGACCTCGGCAGCGGCAACCAGGTCATCCTCGGCGACACGGGCGAGGCCATCTTCGAGACGGTGACCCGGACGGTCGGCGGCGTGACCGTCGCGGCGCCGGTCCTCGTGTCGATCAGGACCGCGGACGGGGAAGAGGGAATCGGCGGCGACGACACCATCACGGCCGCGACCGGCAACGTGACCGCGATCGGCGGGGCCGGCGGGGACACGATCACGGTCGGGGCGGGCCGGCAGGTCATCCTCGGCGACAGCGGTTCCGCGACATTCGTCGCGGGCAAGATCGCGACGATCACGTCGGTCGCGACCGATGTCGGCGGCAACGACACGATCACGGCCGCGAACGGCGACACCACGATCATCGGCGGTGCCGGCCAGGACACGATCGACGTCGGGGCCGGCAACCACGTCATCCTGG
>CAXTKM010000006.1:0-1612 GCA_964244795.1 uncultured Enterovirga sp. | reverse complement strand
CCCTGGTCGCCTGCTTTGGATGCTTTTGCGGGGCCGGCAACCACGTCATCCTGGGCGACAGCGGCTTCGCGGGCTTCTCGGGCGGCGTCCTCTTCGGCATCTCCACTCTCGATCCGGAGATCGGCGACCAGGACGTCATCACGGCGAAGGACGGCAACGTCACCGCGATCGGCGGGGCCGGCGGGGACACGATCACGGTCGGGGCGGGCCGTCAGGTGATCCTCGGCGACAGCGGGTCGGCGGACTTCTTCGGCGGCCTGGTCTCGAGGATCACGTCGCTCGCGACCGAGGTCGGCGGCAACGACACGATCAAGGCCGAGGACGGCGACACGACCATCATCGGGGGCGCGGGCCAGGACACGATCGACGTCGGAGCCGGCAACCACGTCATCCTGGGCGACAGTGGCGAGGCGCATTTCGGCTTCGGCATCGCGGCAGGAACCCCCTTCGTCCAGCTCGTCGACATCGCGTCGATCGACCCGGCGATCGGCGGCGACGACAGGATCACGGCGACGAGCGCCACGCTCGGAGCGATCAACGTGACCGCGATCGGCGGGGCCGGCGGGGACACGATCACGGTCGGGGCGGGCCGCCAGGTTCTTCTCGGCGACAGCGGCTCCGCAACCTTCGTGGCAGGCAAGATCGCCACGATCACGTCCGTCGCGACCGGCATCGGGGGCGACGACACGATCACGGCTGCCGACGGCGACACGACGATCATCGGCGGCTTCGGGCTGGACGGCATCGCAGTCGGGGCCGGCAACCACGTCATCCTGGGCGACAGCGGCTCGGCGAACTTCGCGGCCGGCGTCCTCGTCGACATCGCGTCGATCGACCCCGGCATCGGGGGCAACGACACGATCACGGCCCGGGACGGCGACGTGACCGCGATCGGCGGGGCCGGGGCGGACACGATCACGGTCGGGGCGGGCCGCCAGGTTCTTCTCGGCGACAGCGGCTCCGCAACCTTCGTGGCAGGCAAGATCGCCACGATCACGTCCGTCGCGACCGGCATCGGGGGCGACGACACGATCACGGCTGCCGACGGCGACACGACGATCATCGGCGGCTTCGGGCTGGACGGCATCGCAGTCGGGGCCGGCAACCACGTCATCCTGGGCGACAGCGGCTCGGCGAACTTCGCGGCCGGCGTCCTCGTCGACATCGCGTCGATCGACCCCGGCATCGGGGGCAACGACACGATCACGGCCCGGGACGGCGACGTGACCGCGATCGGCGGGGCCGGGGCGGACACGATCACGGTCGGGGCAGGGCGCCAGGTTCTTCTCGGCGACAGCGGCTCCGCGACCTTCGTCGCAGGCGAGATCGCGACGATCACGTCCGTCGCGACCGGGATTGGGGGCGACGACACGATCAAGGCTGCCGACGGCGACACGACGATCATCGGCGGCTTCGGCCGGGACGGCATCGACGTCGGGGCCGGCAACCACGTCATCCTGGGCGACAACGGCTCGGCGAACTTCGCGGCCGGTGTCCTCGTCGACATCGCGTCGATCGACCCCGGCATCGGGGGCAACGACACGATCACGGCCCGGGACGGCGACGTGACCGCGATCGGCGGGGCCGGGGCGGACACGATCACGGTCGGGGC
>CAXTKM010000005.1:26106-44323 GCA_964244795.1 uncultured Enterovirga sp. | reverse complement strand
CCGGCACCAAGACGGCCCCCGCGAACTGACCGGAGCCTGGATCCCATGGCCATCACCGCCGATCTCAGCGGCCGCGCCGCGCTCGTGACCGGAGCGGCCTCCGGGATCGGGCTCGCGGCCGCGACCCTGTTCGCGCGCTGCGGGGCGCGGGTGGCACTGAACCACCTCGCGGACGACGCGCGCGGGTCCGACGCCGTCGCGCGCCTCCGGGCCGAGGGCCTCGACGTCGTGGCGGCCCCGGGCGACGCGGCGGCCGGAGCCGAGGCCGTGGTCGGGGCCGCGATCGAGGCGCTGGGCCGCCTCGACATCCTCGTGAACAATGCCGGCATCACCGGCACGGCGGAGCCGATCCCCTTCACGGACCTCGACGCGATGACGGATGCGTTCTGGTCGAGGATGGTCGACACGAACCTCGTCGGCCCCTTCCGGTGCAGCCGGGCGGCGGCGCCGGCGCTGCGGGCCTCCCGGGGCGCGATCGTCAACACGGCCTCAGTCGCGGGCCTCGGACGCCGGGGCAGCAGCATCGCCTACGCGGCCTCGAAGGCCGGCCTCGTCAACCTGACGAAGAGCCTCGCCCGCGCGCTCGCACCCGAGGTTCGCGTGAACGCGGTCGCGCCCGGCCTGATCGAGACGCCGCTCACCGCGGCCTGGTCGGAGGAACGCCGGTCGATGACGCGGGAGCGCACCATGATGGGCCGCCTCGGCCGGCCGGAGGAGGTCGCGGAGGTCATGCTCTTCCTCGCGGCCGGCGCGAGCTTCATCAACGGCGAGATCGTGGTGGTGGACGGCGGCTCGCTTTGACCCCAAGCCTTGCCGCAAGCCCGGAGACCGCGCAGGAAAGGTGTCGGACAGGACGGGCGCGGGACGCCCTCCTGCGCGAGAGCCTGACCGATGATCGATCTCCACACCTGGATCACCCCGAACGGCCGCAAGGTCTCGATCGCCCTGGAGGAGCTCGGCCTCCCGTACCGCGTCCATGCGGTCGACATCACGAAGGACGAGCAGTTCCATCCCGACTTCCTCCGGATCGCCCCGAACAACCGCATCCCGGCGATCGTCGACGACGAGACCGGGATCGCGCTGATGGAATCGGGCGCGATCCTGATCTACCTCGCCGACAAGGCGGGCCGGCTCCTGCCCCCCGAGGGCGAGGCGCGCTACCGGGTCCTCGAGTGGCTGATGTGGCAGATGGGCGGCCTCGGCCCGATGATCGGCCAGGCGCACCACTTCCTGCGCGCGAAGAAGGGCGCCTCCGCCTACGGCGAGGAGCGCTACGCACAGGAGGCGCAGCGCCTCTACGGCGTGCTCGACCGCCGCCTCGCCGGCCGCGACTACGTCGCCGGCGAATACTCGATCGCCGACATCTCGATGTGGCCCTGGGTGTCGCGCTACGAGTGGCATGCCGTCGACCTCGCGGCCTTCCCGAACGTCAAGCGCTGGTACACGTCCATCGCGGCCCGGCCGGCGGTTCAGCGCGGCTACCAGGTGCCGAAGCCGACGGGCGAGATCCCGATGCCCGCGTGACGGCCGCGCCGGCCCGACCGGGACTCGGTCCGATGCGCCCTCTCCTCCTCGCGCTCGCGCTTCTCTGCGCGGCGACGACTGCGGGAGCGCAGGCGCTCTGGCGAATGCCGACGGAGTATCCGGCGACCGCGATTCCGGGCGAAGGCGTCGCGCATTTCGCGGACGGCGTCGCGCGCCGCGCCGGAGGTCGCCTCGTCGTCCAGCCGAGCTACGACGCGGCGCTCGGGATCAGGTCGGCCGACGTGATCGCCGCCGTCCGGGACGGCCGGGTGGAGGCCGGCGACGCCTTCGCGGGCGCGCTCTCCGGAATCGACCCGGTCCTCGCGCTCTCCTCCCTGCCGTTCGTCGCGACCTCGGTCGCCGACGCGCGCCGTCTCGCCGACCTCGCGCGGCCCCTCTACGAGCGGGTGCTGGCCGGACAGGGACAGCGCCTCCTCTACCTGACGCCCTGGCCGCCGACCGGCCTCTGGTCGAAGACGGCGCTCGCCGGCCCGGACGACCTCCGCGGCCTGTCGATCCGGACCTACGACGCGACCTCGACGGCCGTGATGAAACGGGCCGGCGCACAGGCCTTCCAGATCTCCTTCGCGGACGCGCAGGCCAGGGTGCGGGA
This sequence comes from uncultured Enterovirga sp., assembly GCA_964244795.1. Taxonomy (GTDB): domain Bacteria; phylum Pseudomonadota; class Alphaproteobacteria; order Rhizobiales; family Beijerinckiaceae; genus Enterovirga. The sequence goes on along the minus strand of CAXTKM010000005.1, from coordinate 42,186 downwards.
GGGCAGCGTCAACGCCGTCCTGTCGTCGGGCGACGGCGGCGCCGGGCGGCGGCTCTGGGACCTGCTGCCGCATTTCGCCGAGATCAGCTACGCTGTGCCGCTCTCGGTCGCGACCGTCGGGACCCGGGCCTACGAGGCGCTCGATCCGGACCTCCGGCGCGCCGTGGACGAGGCTGCGGCCGAGACGGAGGCGCGGCAATGGTCGGCCGTCGCGACCCGGCTCGACGAGAACTACGCCCGCATGCGGGAGAACGGTGTCACGATCCGGACCGCGATCGACCCTGCGGTCACGACGGCCCTGAAGGCCGCCGCCACCGACGCCGTATCGGAATGGCGCCGCACGGCGGGTCCGGCCGGAACTGATGTCCTCGACGCGTTCGAACGGCAGTAGGCCGAGTAGCGACCACGGCGGCATCGGTTCTCGCGACGCGCTCCCTCTCCCGAGAGGGAAAGGGTTGGGGTGAGGGACCGACGTCGACGGCGGAGCCCGCAGAGACGGCGCGCGGGCTCCGCCGCCGACGTCTCGCCCTCACCCGGTCCGCCGCCGCCGCGTCCGACTCGACCTCTCCCCACCGCGAGAGGTACTCCCGCAACCGGACAGGTCCATCATGTCATCCAGGCTCTCGCGACGCGGCATGTTCGGGATCGGGGCGGGTCTTCCGGTCGCCTTCGTGGGTGCCGGCGAGGCGGCGGCCGAGGATCCCGCGTCGCCCGCTCCGGCGTTCACGCTGATCCTCGTGAACGACATCTACAAGATGGCGGAGAGCAAGGGGCGGGGCGGCTTCGCGCGGCTGGCCGCCATCGTCAAGCGGGAGCGGGCCCGCGGCGCGCCGACGCTGTTCTGCCATGCCGGGGACTGCTTCTCGCCCTCGCTCCTGTCCGGGTTCGACGCGGGCGAGCACATCGTGGCGCTCACGAACCTGATCGAGCCGGACGTGTTCGTGCCCGGCAACCACGAGTTCGATTTCGGCCAGGAGGCCTATTTCAAGCGGATGGCGGAGGCGCGCTTCCCGTTCTTCGGCGCCAACATGACCCTCGCGGACGGAAGCCCCGTCCCGGGCATGAAGGCGTCCGAGATCTACGTCTTCGGTGGGATCAAGGTGGGTGTGGTCGGGCTCGTGATGGAGGAGGTGCCGCGGCTCTCGCATCCGGGCGACCTCCGCTTCGGCCCCGTGATGGCGACGCTCCGCCGCGAGGCCGAGGCGCTGCGGGCGCGAGGCGCCGACATCCTGGTCGCGGTCGCCCACACGGACCGCGCGGTCGACAGCGAGATCGTGCGCTCGCGGCTCGTCGACATCCTGCTGACCGGGCACGACCACGACCTCGCGGTCACCTTCGACGGCAAGACCGTGATGGTGGAATCGAGCGAGGAGGGCCATTTCGTGACCGCGGTCGACGTCGCGGCCACGGTCTTTGGCCAGGGCCTCGGCCGAACGGTCGCCTGGCAGCCGAGCTTCCGGGTCCACGACTCGGCCAAGGTCGCACCCGATCCCGACCTCCTGCGGGTGATCGCGGCCTACGAGGACGGATTGTCCGGCGTGCTGGACGTCGTGCTGGGCACCACCGCCGTCGCGCTGGACAGCCGGACCAACATCGTGCGGTCGGGCGAGGCGGCGATTGGCAACCTCGTCGCGGACGCGATGCGGGAGGCGACGGACGCCGACGTCACCGTGTTCAACGCGGGCTCGATCCGATCGAACGAGGTCTATCCGGCAGGCGCCACGCTCAGGCGCCGAGACATCCTGTCGGAGCTGCCCTTCGGCAACACGACGATCCTGGTCGAGATGACCGGGGCCGCGCTCGTGGCGATTCTCGAGCACGGTCTCGCGTCGGTCGGCGAGCCGGCCGGCCGCTTCCCTCAGGTCGCCGGGCTCTCGGTCCAGTACAGCGGACGCGCGCCTGCCGGCCGGCGCGTCCGGGCGCTCAGCGTCGGCGGGGTTCCGGTCGATCTCGGGCGCCCGTATCGGGTCGCGGCGAACAACTTCATGCTCGGCGGCGGCGACGGCTACGGGATGCTGAAGGAGGGCCGCGTCCTGGTCGGGGCGACCGACGGAAAGCTCGTCGCGACCGAGGTCATGAACTACGTCCGGGACAGGGGAACCGTGAACCCGCGGATCGAGGGCCGCATCGTCGCGCTCGACTGAGCGCCCGCGCCGCACGCGGGCCGCTTTGCAGCGGCACGCCGGACGGCTAAGCTTTCGAGCGCCGCGCGTGCGGCCGGACGAAGGTGAGACATGAGCGCAGCGCCTGCCCGGAGCGGCGCCTCCGGCGATCTTGCCTCCGTGCTCGACGGGATCCTGCGCCGTCACGGAATGGGCGTCCTCGAGAACCCCCGGCGGGTGTTCGCCCTCTTGCGCGATCACGCGTCGGGGTCTTCGCGCGACGTCCGGGTCCTCGTGACGGCGCTCGAATCAGGCGCTCCGCATCGTTTCCGGGCCGGTCCAGCGAGCGAGGCGGCCCTCGTGGGCGAGACCGACCGGATGATCGACCTCTTCGGCTGCGATCCCGCGCTCGCTCGGGCGGCCCTCGACACCTGGAACCGGAGCTTGGCGGCCTATCGGGCGAGTTCGGTCCAGCCCCTGCCGAGCGCTGCCGCGGCGTCGGTGCGGCCTCTTCCTCTTCCCGTTCCACTTGGCGTCCCGGGAGCCGGGCCGCCGATTCAGCCGCTTCCGGCCGGCGCCCCGCAACCGATCCGGCCTCTGCCACTCTCCACCTCGCCGGCGCCGGGGTCGGCGAGCGGGTGGTTCGGCCGCCGGACCCCGACGATCGGGGCCGCGCTCCTGCCGGTCGCGGCGGCCGCGCTGCCGATCGCGGCGGCCGCGAGGCTTCTCGGCCAAATCTGACCGGATCGGCACGGCACGCATCCACGATCCGGCTCTCCCGACAGGTACGACGATTCATGGCTCCATCAGGCGATCTCGCGACGATCCTGGCCGCCCTGCTCCGGGACGAGGGCGAGGCGGTGCTGGACCGGCGCTCGCAGCTCCTGGCCGCGCTGCGCGAGCGCGCCCCGGGCGAACCGCGGGACGTGCACCTTCTGATGACCGCCTTCGATGCCGGAGTGCCGTTCCGGCTTCGCGAGAGCGTCGAGCCTCTCGGCGAGATGGAGCTCGGCCAGGAGACCGCGCACATCGTCGACGGCTTCGGGACGAGCCCGGACCACGCCCGCCGGGCGGTCGACATGTGGGCGAAGGCCCTGAAGCGGCTTCCCGTGCAGGCCGAGCCGCCGCCCGCGCAGAGCCCGGGCCCGATCTCCCCCGGCGCCGGCTTCGGGCTGGCCGCCTTGCTCCCGCCGGACGCGGAGGCCCCCGCGGCCGATTCGATCCTGGCGGGCTCGCCCGGTGCCGGAGCGGCGGCCCCGGACACGGCCACCCCTCGCCTCGCTCCCGGACCGCGACCCCTTCCGCTGCCCGGAGGAGGGACGCCCGTCCTGCCTCTCCCACCATCCGGGGGTCCGATCCCAGTGCAGCGTCTCCCGGGCTCGGCCGCCTCCGTCAGGCCCCTGCCTCTCCCGACGTCAGCCCCATCCGTCCGGCCATCACCGCTCCCCGGGGTGGGCGCCCCGGTCCAACCGCTGCCGCCCGCGGCAGGTTCGGGCTCTCCCCGGCCCCTGCCCCTTCCGGGCCAGCAGCCTCCCGCGGTTCGACCCTTGCCGTCCGCCGGCGGGCCGCACGTCCTGCCGCTGCCCGGCACCGGGATCGGCACCCCGACGCCGGACCGCCGGCCGTGGTTCGCTGCGGCCGCGGTGGTGGCCGCGATCGCGGGTGGGCTCTGGGCCGCGGGCATCCTGCCGATTCCGGGCGGCCGAACGCCTCCGGCTCCCGAGCCGAGCCCCGCGAGACCGGCCGGTTCGGCCACGACCACGGACGAGGGTTTCCCGATCGCCGACGTCGCGAACCCTCCGAAGATCCAGGCGCAGCGGATCGACCGCGACCCGAACACCCTCCTGTTCGCCTTCGGCCTCGTGTTCGGGGGCGAGAGCTACACGTATCAGGCGGCGGTCGCGTTCCCGGCCGGCCAGGCTGCCGGGGCCGGGCTGATCAAGGTCTTCAAGGCCGGGAAGGAGGCCAGCACCGACCAGCTCACCGTGCAGCGATCGCTCGAGAGCAACGGATATGTCGGCTACACGATGTCAGGCCTGCTGAAGGGGGCGGTCGCAGCGCCCTCCATCTGCGTCTCAGCGCTCGCCGGACGGACCGCGGGACAACTGAACCTCGCCGACGGAGGGGGCACCTTCTGCGCGTTCCGGGCGAGCCCGACGGGCGTGTGCGACGGCGACGTGCGCCACGGCTGCGGCGATCTCGTGGAGTGATCCTCCACGAAACGACGGCCGGCCTTCGGCAACGGCCGGCCAAGATGCGCGATCCGGTGGAGGAGGCCGAGGCCCCCAGCCGCTACTTGCCGATGCGAAGCGAGTTCGCCGACGGCTCCCTGGCCAGGATCTCGAGTGCATTCGACGACTGAAGACCGAGAACCGCCACCGACCCGATGCTGGACAGTGGCGACCCGGGCTCGCTCGACGACGGTCCGCCGAGCGCGTTCGACAGGCTGAGCGAGGATGCCGCGTTCAGGTTCGCGAAGGCTCCGTCGCCCGACCCCGCCCCGGCCTGCGGCGAGCCGGCACCGATCTTGACGGCGGCGGAGGGCGAGCCGGCGGCCGCGATCAGGGCGTTCATGGTCCGGGGACTGGACGCTGCGGTGGCCACGAGCCGATCGTCCTCGGACAAAGGCGCATTCAGCCTCGGCACCGCCGAAGACGCGCCGATCGACGAGAGGTGGGACGACAGGCTGTTCACGGCCGCGGCCGACAGTCCCTCGATCGGCATCTGCGACTGTGCCGATCCGGACGCCCCGATCATCGCCGCGAAACAAACAAGAAACGAAGCTGAAACCTTGGTCATTGCGATAGTTCCCTCGAACGCCGCCCGACTATACGTCGCAATACGGCCTTTCGGTGTCTGACTGCGAAAGAAGTTCGGGTCCGGCGACCCGAGCGCACGAATGCCACTTGCGCAATCTCGACCTTGCCTGTCTATCTCCCGGCGCATCCGGCGCGGGCTCGCCGATATGACGGGGTTGGAAGATGAAGTCACGTGCTCTCGCAGCATTGGCCTGTATCGGGCTGGCCGTTTCCTTGGTCGGGGCCGCCGACGCGCAGATCCGTCTCGATCGCCCTGTCGGCGGAGGCGGAGGTTCGGCACCCGCGCAGCAGCCTGGCGGCACGATCGCCAGCATCACGCCCGAGCTCGCCATCCGGATCCTCCAGCAGGTCGGGTTCAAGGGCGGAGAGACGGCCGAGCAGGGCGAGGTCAAGATCGTCAAGATGGACCTGAACGGGCAGCAGGCCCTCGTCATCCTCGCGGATTGCAAACCCGACGGCTGCACGAGCTACACGATCGGCATGAATTTCGGCCGGCAGGACGTCACGACCGATTTCGTGAACTCCTTCAACCGGAACTACGGCTACGGCCGCGTCTATCTGACAAAGGAGAGCGTGCTGATCCTGGCCCTCAACGGACATACGTTCGGCGGGATCACGCCGCTGAACTTCGCCCGGGACGGGGCCTTGTTCGGCAACCTCGTGCAGAACCTCGTAAGCTTCAAGCAAGACTAGGTCGATCGGCGGCGACGCTCTCCGCCGCGCCGCGATCCCGGACAGGCCGTCCTTCGCTTTCTGGATCGCGTCGATGGAGCAGAGGGACCGTCCGGCCGGAGCCGGGCCGCCGAGCGACCCCGAGCCGGCGCGTCCTGTCGGGATCCGGGTCGGGATCACGGGCCACCGGCCGAACAAGCTCGGGCGGGATGCGCCGGACCGCATCCGGGCGAGCCTCGGCCACGTCCTCGGCAGGATCGACGCGAGCCTCGGCCGGCTCGCCCCTCGGGCTCTCGACGGCGGCCTGCCGGAGCGTCGCCTCGTCAGCGCGCTGGCCGAAGGGGCGGACCGCCTCGCGGTCGAGGCCCTGCCGCCCGGCTGGCGGCTCGTCGCGCTGCTCCCGATGCCGCGGACCGAATACGAGGCGGATTTCCTGGGACTCGGCGAGGGGACGAGCGCGTCGCGCGACGCGTTCCGGGCCGCGCTCGCGGGGGCCGACAGCGTGATCGAGCTGCCCTATGCGGCGGACCAGGAGCGCAGCGCACACTACGCCGCGCTCGCCGCCGCCCTCGTCAGGCGGATCGACCTCCTGCTCGCCGTGTGGGACGGCGAGGCGGCGGCGGGACCGGGCGGGACCGCGGCCGTCGTGTCCGAGGCCGCGTCCCTCGGCGTCGGGGTCGTCCATGTCGACCCGACGGATCCCACCCGTGTCAGGCTGATCTCGGCCTTTCCGGACGGCGACGCGCTGCAGCCGCTGTCGAGGGTCCTGGACGAGGAATGTCTCGACGATTGCCTCGCGAGGGTGCTCGGCCGTGCCGAGGCGATGCCCGGCTGAGCGACCTCGCCCGATCGCCATGATCCGCATCAAGGCGGCGCGGCCGTCTCCTGCGTGCCGTCCACGATCGCGGAGGCCCGGGCCGCGACGTAGGCCGCGATCGCCTCCGCGTGCGGGTCCGGCGCGCTCGGATCGGCCCAGAGGTCCGCCGCCGTCATGACGCCGCCGATCGGCGCGAAGCGGGTCGAGGGCCGATCGAGGAAGGTTCGGAGGAGCGCCTGATCGGCGGGCTCCGGAATCGCCCGGATCTCGCGGTTGTCGCGGGACACCTCCGGCACCACGAGGCGCCAGCCGCGGCCGGCCGCGCCGAGCTCCCGGTCCAGCGCCGCGAGGAGGCGGCACTCGGCTGCGTCCACGAGTCCCGAGACCACCACGACCGGCCGCCAGGCCTCCTTGCGGCACAGAAGAAGCGCGGCCGGGATGTCGATCCCGGGGCTCGCCCGCGGGCCGGCCAGGACGCCCAGGACGAGCGGCGTCACGGCGCCGCCGGCCGCGGCCTCGACGACGGTGCCGAACAGGAACCGGACCTGGTCCGCGTCCTTCTCGATGTCCTCGTCGGTGAAGCGCGGATCGTCGAACGGGACGAGCTTCGGATGGATCCGGCGCGCATCGTCTCGCACCTCGCCGTAGCGCCAGCCGTCGAGCCGCCGCTCGGCGCACCAGCGATCGTGCTCGATCCGGGACAGCCGCCGCAGAAGCGCATCCTCGGCCGTGCTCGCCGCGCAGGGCCGGATGACGTTGTCGTAGGTGTGCGGCTCGACCGCGAAGGGACCGGCCGACCCTGCGGCCTCGCGCAGCCCGAGCGTCCAGAGCTTCAGGGGCAGGTGCTCGGCGGCGCGCCGGTTCGCCCGGCGATACGTCTCCGGCAGCGCCGCCCAGGGCGCGCCCGCGAGGCCGAACCCGCCGAACCGGGCCCGATAGGTCTCGTGGATGAGCGCCGCGAGGCGGTCGGCCCGATGCGTGACGAGGTCCAGCACGTCGGCATCGCCCTCGATTCCGCCCCGGACCGTCCAGCGGCGGCCGAGATCGCGCTCCCGCCCGGCCGGCCTCGCGAGGTCGAACAGCGAGCGCTGCGCCTCCGTCAGGACCAGCACCGAACCGACCGCGAGGTTCTCGCTCTCCTGCATGCGGGCGAGCGAGGTCATGATCCCGAGGGCGGGCCCGAGGTCGTCCAGCGCGATCACGATCAGGGTCAGCGGCGCCGCGCGCTCGGCCTCGGCGAGCGGCCCGCCCGGAGCCGTGAGGGTCAGGGCGTCGAGCTCGATCACGGCGATCTCGGCCGAGAGCGCGATCTCGGGCATGTCTCGGTCGAGGCGCTTCCGAACCGCGAGCGGGTCTGGATCGAGGATCGTGACCCTCGGCATACCGAGCTCGCCCGCGATGCCGGACAGGATCAGGTCCTCGAAGACGGCCCGGCCGAGCGTCGAGAACCCGATGACGACCGCGTGGACCCGGGCCTGGCCGCGCCAATAGGCGAGCGCGTGCGGCTCGGCCTCCACGATCGCCGCACCGGCCGCGAGAGCGGCTGTGCTCACGATGCGAGGACGCGGCGCGATTCCGGCCGCGAAGAGGTTGGCGTCCGTCACCCGGCGGAGGGCGGGGTCGCGCAGGTTCGCGACGATCGCCCGGCCGCCGTCGGCCTTGCCGGCCCCATCGACCAGGGCCGCCAGGGCGGCCAGGGTCGCGACGTCGTCGGGCAGATCGATCGCGACGAGCCCGGCCCCGGCCGAGCCGGCCGCGAGATGGATCGCGGCGGGGTCGGCCGCGAGGGGCAGCTCGAGCACGGGGCCGAGGTCGCGGCCGGAGACGGGCTCGAATCCCGCGTGCCGGACAGGGCCGAGGCGGGCCTGCTGCCGGACGAGCGCCCTCGCGGCGGGGGTGTCCCCGATGACGACGGCGTAGCGGGCGGAGGTGTCGCCGGAATCGTCGCGGGGATCGTGAGAGGGCTCGTGCATGGTCACCAGACGAGGCCGCCCTGGGCCTCGTTCTCCTTGTCGGCGTCCTCGGCCAGACCCGATGTCGTCTCGGGGCCGGGCGGCATCGTCGCGGCCTCAACCGGGACGGACGCGGCCCAGCGGATGTGGCTCACCAGCCGCTCGGCATTCGTCGCGCGGAGCGGCCTCAGCGCCGGATCGCCCGCGAAATCCTGCAGCAGCTCGAGGTCGGCATCCGACCCGATCGCGATCGGGATCCGGATCGCCCGCCGGCCGAGCTCGGTCCGGGCGAGCGCCGCGATGCCGGCCTCCGCGTCGTCGGTCGGGAGCCCGTCGGACAGGAGGACGACGACGGGCGGCAGGCATCGCTCCGGATCGAGATCCGGCGACGCGAGCGCCTCGGCCAGGGCGATCAGCGCCTCGCCCATCCGGGTCTCGCCGCCGGCCATGATCGTCGGCCAGACGAAATCCCCGACCGGCACGGGAGCCCGAACCGGCCAATCGACGCCGTCCGAAAACCGGATCACCCGCACCAGGACGTCGACGTCGGGATGATCCGTCGCGGCATCCCGCATCGCCGGCACGGCGGCCCGGGCGGCCCAGTTCAGGGCGTTGATCCGCTCGCCGGCCATGGACCCGGAGGCGTCCACCACGAACACGAGGTGCAGGATGCGCCGGCGATCCGAGGGCGCGCCGGTCCGGTCGGGATCGTCGCGGTGCGGCGCGATGGGAGGGGGCATCTCGGGACTCGCGGGGAGCACGGGGCGGCGCCTCAGTAGGACGCGATGTCGACGACGGCGGACCCGAGCGACAGCCGCGTCCCGGCGATCGCCCCGAATTGCTGGCCGGTGTGGATGGGGATCGACGTCCCGTCCGCATGCGTCACGACCCAGGTCGCGGGGCCTGTGTTGCGGATGTCCATCGCGCCGGCCGGGCCGCCGACGATCGCGCCGGAGAAGCCGGGCGGCACACCGTCGGCCGCAAACAGCGCCGAGAACGCGATCGCCTGGTTCGGCGCGAGGGCGTAGCGCGCCGAGGATGTCCCGATCGACAGGCCGCTGGCCGGGACCTGGGCGGTGTTCTCGGCGGGAAGCTGGGCCTGAAGCTCGGCCCCGGCCAGCGGCACGGTGGTGCGGGCCGTGAGCCCGATCGAGCGCTCGATCGCGGTCGCGGCCCCGGCCAGGGTTCCGGCGATCCCGGGCACGGCCGGCGGCACGATGCCGGCCGCGGCGACCGGGCCCGGGCCGTAGCCCGGAGACAGGGCCAGGATGGAGCGGCCGTCGATCCCGTCGCCGGTGCGGGACGCCTCGAGCTGGCGCGCCTTCATGAGGCAGGCGAGGAACATGAAGGAGATGAGGGAGCCCGCGACGTAGCTCCCGTATTCGGGGCTGAGATAGCTCGACGAGTTCCAGAACCCGTGCAGGACCGCGGAGATCACGATCCCGATCGGGACCAGCTTCCAGGCCGCGCGCGGATGCGTCGCGGCGAGCCCGATGAAGTAGCCCGAGATGGCGGCGTAGCCCATGTGGCCGGCGATGCTCTTGATGATGCGCGGGATCAGGAGCGTGAACCCGTAGAGGTGACCGAGGGCCGGGTTCGACTTGTACTTCGCGATCTCGCCGGGGACGTATTGCAGCATCGTCTCGATCAGGATGAACGCGGCTCCGGCCGCGACGCCCATCATGAGCCCGTCGAGCGGACCCTGGACGGCCAAGCCGCGCGTCACCGGGTTGCTGCTGCCCGGGTTGGCCCGGACATACAGAGCGACCGCGAGCCCGAGCAGGATGGGCGCCGCCTTCAAGGTCTCTTCCATGAGACCGGCCCCGATGAAGCTCGCGACGAACGCGGCCCCGAACGACGTCGCGTCGTCGGCGTTGCCGGGCAGGACCTCGCGAAAGAAGTGGATGTAGGGACCCAGCAGAAACATCATCTGGGCCACGGTGATCGCGGCCGGCACCAGATACCAGAGGGCGTTCTTTCGCTCCCCCGCGTAGCTGTAGATGATCAGGAAGATGACCACGAGCACGAAGATCGCGACGACATTCATATAGATTCTGATGTCGGCGGTCGTCTCGAGATGGGAATTCAGGCTGAACAGGTAAAGACATGTTCCCGTCAACAGCACGACCGGCAGGAAGGCCCGGCTGCGCCAAAGGCTGACCTTGCGGGAGCTGAACGGGATCAGGTCCGACGCCGTCAGGGACGCGACCTGCTGCGGTGGCTGCAGCGGCAGGAGAGGACCTTGAGACACGGATGTTCTCCCACAGGCGCGAGGCGGCGCGATCCGGAGGAGATCTCCGGGTCGCGCCGCGGCGGTCAGAAGGCGGCGATCTCGATCGTCGCGCTTCCAAGAAGCAACGTCGCTCCCGCGACGGCCGTCACGCTCGTCCCGGACGGGACGGATGCCGTGGCGCCGTCCGGCGTCGCCGACGTCCAGGTGGCGGAGCCCGTGTTGCGGATCTCCAGGCTGCCGTCCGGAGCGGCGCCGATCAGGCCGGAACACCCGCCGGGTACGCCCGCGGAGCCGAACAGGGCCGTAAAGTCGATGGCCTGGTTCGGGGCCAGCGCATAGCGAACATCGCCCGTGCCGATCGACAACCCGCTCGCCGGCACCGTGGCGGGTGGAGGCGGTGGCGGCCCGAACCCGGCCGAAACGGCGGCCGGGTTCGGGACGGTCGTTCGCGCCGTGAAGCCGATCAGCTTCTCGACCGCGGTCGTCGCGGCCGTGAACATTCCCGCGACCCCCGGTGCCGGCGGGGGCACCATCCCGCCCGCATGGGCCGGCGCGGAGGGATAGGGCGACGCCGCCAGGATGGAATGCCCGTCGATCGGGCCACCGAGCCGCGACACCTCGAGCTGCTTCGCCTTCAGGATGCAAGAGACGAACAGGAACAAGGTGATCGCCGCGGAGACGTAGATCCCCCAGACGCCGAGGAGCTCCTGCGACGAGTTCCAGAACCCGTGCAGCACGGCGGCCACGACCCAGCCGAGCGCGAGAAGCTTCACGATCGAGCGCGGATGGCTGACCGCGAGACCGATGAAGTACCCGAAGACGCCGGCATAGGCCATGTGGCCGACGACGCCATTCAGCACGCGCGGCAGGAGCAGCATGATGCCGAAGAGGACGCCGATGGCCTGGTTGCCGCTGTTCTGCTGCGCCTGCCGGGTGATCTCGCCCGGAACGTACTGGAACAGGGTCTCGACCAGGATGAACGCGCCCCCGGCCGCGACCCCGTACAGCAGCCCGTCGACCGGTCCGTCGAGCGCGAACCCCCGCTCGACACGGCTGCCCGGCTGGCCCGACTTCCGAAGGCGGAGCGCGATCGCGAGGCCGATCAGGGCCGGCACCGCCTTCATGAACTCCTCCATCAGGCCGGCTCCCACGAAATGGCCGAAGAAGGCCGGGATGAACCCGCTCGCCTCGACATTGCCGGGCAGCACCGTCCTGAAGAAATAGATGTACGGCCCCAGCAGATATTTCATCTGCAGATACACGATCGTTGCCGGAAACAAGTACCACAGCATGTTCTTGCGTTCACCGACATAGTAGTAAATACCGGCAAAGATCATGAACACGATGAAGATCGACAGGATCTTCATGTAGGTCATGGCGTCGGCGATGGTCCGAACCGAATGACCGTTGACGAACAGGAGGACGCAGGTCGCCGCCGTCGCGATCAGCGGGATCAGCGCGCGGCTTTTCCGGAGGCTGATGTTCTTCGACATGAACGGCATCAACGACGACGTGCTCAGCGCATCGTCGCGGTAGGGCTGCTGCGGCAGCGGCGGCATCTGAGCCATCAGTAACGTCCTTGCTGTTTGACGGATCCGGACACATGCACGGCCTGTGCTCGACCGGGGGTAGACGAAGAGAGATCAGCCGAGCGCGAGCCTAAGCTTTGAGACCGGCAGTTCGTGGCATGTCGGCTCGGCTCCTGACAAGGATCGCGAGCCTCGAACACGAGTCTCATTGGTCGAACGAGGGTGTGGTCCGGAGAGATCATCGCGACGCCGAGAAGAGCGCGACGGTGACGTCGTCTCGGCTGCCGCGCCCCGAGCATTCGGCGAGCCAGGGCTCGAGGTCGCGCAAGAGCACGTCCAGCGGGGTCTCGCGAAGGGAGCCCGAGAGGTGGCGGGCGACCGCCAGGAAGTCGCCGTCGCGGGGATAGGATTTCGACAGCCCGTCGGTCGCCGCCATGACGAAGCCCGGCGCGCTCAGCGGATGCGGGGCGACGAAGAACCGGGCGCGCACACGCTCGCGAGCGTCCGGCTGGCACAGCGAATAGGTCCCAGGCCCGACGAGGTCCGGGTCGAGCGGCACGACGCGGTCGACCTCGCTCCCGGGACCCGACCCCTCGCGTCCCGCGGCCAGGAGGTCGCCGTCGCCGATCTGCAGGAACAGCGCGCGGCCGGGTCCGATCGCGGCCGCGAGGCAGGTCGAGCCGTAGACGGCGTGGCTCTCGAAGCCGGGCCGCTCCCGCACCGGGGAGATCCGGATGTCGGCCTCGACCCGCTCGCGCCAGGCGGCGACGAGGTCGTCCGCGAGCGTCGCGAGGACCTCTCCGGATCCTGGGCCGACGAGGTCGCCGGACACCCGACGCAGGAGCGCGAGCGCGGTCTCGACCGCGAAGACCGCTCCGCGGTCGCTCCGGTAATGCGGCTTCGAGCCGTGGCCGTCCGCGACGGCGAGGTACGTCCAGTCGCCGTGCCGCTCGTGCCCGACCGCATCCTGGTTCGGCATGTTCGCCCGGATGTGCGAGGCGCCCCGGACCGAGACGCCGCCGACGGCTCCCGGCGCGCTCACGCGGCGCTCCGATCGGGCGCGTCGGCACCCGAGACGAGCCCTTCACGTCGGCCGAAATCGATGCCGAGGCCGTCCAGGATCTGGACCGTGCGGCCCGGCACGACAGTCACCGGCTTGCCGTCGCCCGTCCGGCATTGCCACGACGAGGGCGTGAGATTCCGAAGGCCGAGGATCGTCTCGTCGCTCGGATGGACATCGACGGTCGCGACCTGGTCGCGCAGCGTGAGGGGGGCTGCGGCGTCGACGTGATGCGCGAAGAGCTGCCGGGCCGGCAGCATGGAGACGAGGTAGCGGCCGAGGACCATCCTGGACGGGCGCGGCACCTCGGCCCCGCAGGCCGGGCACGACGGCCGACCGGCTTGCGTGCTCGTGACGTCCAGCGGGATCTCGAAGGTGCAGGCGGGGCAGCGCGTGACGGCGTCCCGCAGCCGCGCCATCGCGGCTCGCCACTCCGTCTCGACCACGCGGGCGTCCGGGGTCCAGAGGCCTTCGGTGAAGGAGCGGACGAAGAGCTCGCGGAGACCTCCCGGCATCGCCTTCCAGCGCGCCGCGACCCAGTCGTGCGCGCCCGCGACCGGCCCGTTCGCGTCGGAGCCGGGATCGAAGATGAAGAGAGGCTGCGTTCCGTAGAGGCCGAGCTCGGAGGCCTGGGTCCGGGCCTCGACCGCCGCCTCTCTCCGTCCGTCGAGCGGATGCCATTGGAACAGCGCGTAGAAGAACAGCACCGCCATCGCGTAGAGGTCGGTGCGAGCCGAAGGCATGGCTTCGCGCCGCACGATCTCCGGCGCCATGAACTTTCGCGTTCCCAGCACGCCGCCCACGAGCCCGTCGATCGTGATGTTGTCCGGGTCGCAGATCAGGATGCCGCCCCGGATCGGATCGATGAAGAACGAGCCGAAGTTCAGGTCCTGGTACGAGAGCCCGCTGGTGTGGAGCTGCTGGAACGAGTCAGCGATCTCGTAGCAGGCCGTGGCCCTCGCCTCGAGCGAGAGGTCGAGCCGCTTCGGCGGCCGGCCCAGGATGTCGCTGAGCGGCCGCCGATCGGAGGAGACCACCGGCATGACGTAGCCGAACTCGGCCCGGCCCGCGATGGTCGCGCGGTCGATCGGAAAGAGGAAGCGCTTGTCCGGCGGCCCCTTCGAGATCAGCCGGTCGATGCGCTCGCCCAGCGTCCCGTCGATCTGGATGACGTTCGGGTGATACCATTTCAACGCGAGCTGCCGGCCGCCGACATCGCAGAGGTAGACGGCGCCCTGGCCGCCCTCGCCGAGCTTCTGGCCGACGATCCCGGTCGTGCCCGCGTTCCGGAGCTGGAACGCCTGGCCGAGGGCGAGTTCGGTCGGGGTCGCCGCCCCCCAGAGACGCAGCATGCGGACGCCCTAATGCGAGTTCGGCGGAGCGGCCGCGCGATGCGACCCGTCCATCGGCCTCGGCGCGGCCGCCGCGAGCGCCACCTTCACGGCCGCGAGCGCGCCCGTGCGGGAGAAGGGCAGCACGTGCATCGCGACCGCGCTCGGCTTTTCCCGGGTGATGGCGTGGAGCCCCCAGGCGGTGACGACGCGATCGTCCGGGTCGAAGGCGACGCGGGACGGCACGCCCGTCATCCAGGGCGACGTCAGTCGCGTGAGGCGCTGGCCGCTGCCGAGATCGTGGAAGTCCATCGCGGGCACGTCCTGGCGCAGGATCGCGAGACGCCCGCCGGGCGAGATCGCGAGCTGCAGGATCGCGCCGAACGGCTTCTGCCCGGGAAGGGCGTTCTGCTCGAAGGTCTCGTTCGACGTCGGCTCGAGAGCCCAGGCGGGCTTGCCCTCGCGGTCCACCGCCACAACGCGGCCGTCCTCGAGCCCGATCACGATCCGGTCCGCCGCGATATCGATCGCGACCTGCGCGACCGGCGACCGACCGACGCTCCCACCGAGCGACCGCGACACGCCGGTCGCGAAATCGACGAGCGCCGGCCCGTCCGGGCCGGCCACGACGGCGCGCCGCAGCTCGGGGTCGATCGCGACCGGCATGTCCGGACCCGGACCGATCGGCTGCGCGGCCAGGATGCGGCCGGTCGAGCCCTCGAAGGCGTAGAGCCGGTCCGCGGTCGCGGCCAGGACCTCGGACCCGTCAGCCCGCATCTCGGCCGCCTTCAGGCCGGCGAGGCCCGGAACGGCCCAGACTGACCGACCGGTAACAAGGTCGTAGACCGTGAGCCGGTCAGGGCCGCGGACGAGCGCGCGGTCGAGCCCGGCCCGGAGCGTCACCGCCGATCCCTCGACCGGCGGAAGCGCCGTCGCGAGGGGACCATCGCCCGCGTCGCGAAACACCTGGACGCGATCGGGGCCGATCGCCGGGACGTAGCGGCCGTCCGCGGTGCCGAGCCGCCACTCGCGCTCCCACGCGATTCCGGTCTCTCGTCGTCCCTCCGGCAGCCGGGTCAGCCCGTCGCTCGAGCCGACCAGGAGGCGTGGCGCGGCGCCGGGCAGGATCGCCGCGGACCCGGACGCGACGGCGGCGTTCAGCACCCGCGCGCCCCGATGCGCGCCGCCTCCGATGTGCCAGACGTAGAGGCCCTGGCTCGTCTTGCCGCTGTAGTCGCAGACGAGGAGCTTGATGGTGCGGGACGGGCGGCAGGCCTGCATCTGCCCGTTGTTCACGTCGGACGCCGAGACCCGGAAGACGTCGAGAAGGAGGGGCTTCCCCTCTTCCGAGACGTAGGCGACCCGGAGGTCGAACCCTGCCTCGACGCGGCGAGAGACGATCGACACCACGTCGCCCGAGCCGTCGAACCCGAGCCAGCACGGGTACGGCCGGAGGTCGTCCATCGGGACCGCCTTGGCCGCGGCGTCCCACTTGGCCAGGTCGATCCACCCGCCGTCCTCCGGCCGGCGGAAGATGTTCAGGCGGTACCGCTCGAAGCTCAGCC
>CAXTKM010000005.1:0-26096 GCA_964244795.1 uncultured Enterovirga sp. | reverse complement strand
CACGTCGCCCGAGCCGTCGAACCCGAGCCCGAGCACGGAATCGGCCCCGTCCCGTTCGTAGTCGAACCGGCGCCCGTTAGGCCTGATGGAGGAAAGGTGGAGCGTCGAGTAGGTCAGCAGGCGGCCGCGCTTCTCGTCGGGTCGCATCCCGACCAGGACGACGTAGGCCTGCGACGCGATCATGTCGGCGAGGTCGTAACCGATTCCCGCGGCGTCGGCCGTCAGGGTCGCGGCGAGCGGCGACCCGAACGCGTTCGCGTCGCGGTCGAAGGGCAGGATCGTGGCCCCGTAGCTCGCGAGCACCTTCCGGCCTTCCGGCAGGAAACGGACCTGGCCGACCAGGTACTCCGGCTTCGGGGCCGGGACCGGCACGATCGCGTCCCGGACGGGCGCGCGAAGGTCGATGAAGCTGATCCCGGCGCCCGTGCCGATCACGGCCGTCCCGCTCGCCTCGTCGACGTCGAGCGCTCCGATCCGCTCGTCGAACGTGACCTGGGCCCGGACCGTTCCTGTCGCCTCCTCGACCACGAAGACGTTCTTCACGCTCGCCATGATCACGAGGCCGAGCGAGGGCGCCGCGCGAAGATGGAGAGGCAGCGTGTTCTCGGGCAGCCCCGCGAGGCGACGGATCGCGCCGGACGGCAGATCCGCGACCATGATCCCGGCGTTCGGGTCGGCGTAGACGAGCTTCGAGTCGCCGTAGAAATCGTGCGGGAGAACATGGCTCACGCCCTTCGGCCGCTCGATGTGCAGGACCTGGCGATCGTCGGCGAGGCTGCGGAGCAGCGCGGGGCCGCTCACGCCGCGCTCGCCCGGCTCGAGCACGTCGGCTTCCGTCTCGGCCGCCGTGACCGCGAGCGTCTGCGCACGGCGGATCTCGGATCGCCCGGCCGCGAGCTCCGCCTGGGCCGCGAGCGTGCGGGCGGCGTTCCGCTTCGCCTCGCGGAGGGCCGCCAGAGCCCTGCCGGTCTCGGCGTCGGCCCGGTCGCGCTCGCGCTCGGCCTCCTGGCGGGCCGTATCGGCCGAGGCGCGGGCCTGGCGCTCGGTGTCCTCGGCGGCGCGGGCCAGCACGGCCTGCTGGTCGGCCCGGCGCCACTGCAGGCTCGCGAGGCCGGCGATCCCGGCGAAGACCAGGATCAGGATCGACGCCGCGATCGCGAAGCGCTGCCGGCGCCAGCGCTCCGCCGCGGTCGACTGCGCGACATAGGCCCCGAGCCCCTCCCCGGCCGGAATGCCCCAGCGCCGGACGAGATCGGCCCCCTCGGCGAGGTTCAGCGACGTGAGCAGCGCCGTCTTCCTCTCGGCCGGGCTCGCGGCCTCGGACCAGCGCCGCTGCAGCGTCTCGAGCCGGGAGCGGGTCTCGAGGTCGCGCCGGTCGGTCGCGACCTGCTCCTGCGCGGTGGGCCAGTTCTCGAGCAGCGCCTCGTGGGCGAGCCGCACCTCCGCGACCCCGTTCCGTTCGGAGGCGACGAGGAGGCGGTTCTCGGGTGCGAGGAGCGCGTCCACGAGGCGGGCCTCGGGGCCACCGCCCGCGAAGGCGTCGAGCCGGGCCGGCCGCGACGTCGCGGTGCCGTCGGCCGACGCCGTCACGAGCGCGCGCAGGACGCGCGGCAACGCCGCCGCGGCCTCCGGGTCGCGGACCGCGAGGTTCGACAGCGCCTGATCGGCGCGCCGGGCGATGGCACCCCGGAGCTGCCCCAGATCGCGGTAGCTCGCGAAGGTCAGCGCCCGGCCGCCCGCATCCACGATGTCGCGCCCGTAGAGCGACTGCAGCATCACGGAGAGGAGCGGCAGCGCGCCCGGCTCCGAGGAGGCCGCCTGCGAGATCACCGCGTCGAGCCCGATCCCGCTCTCGTGATCCTTCTCGAACACGATGCCGGCCGCGGCCGCGGGACGGCGCACGATCTCGATGATCTCGGCCCCGCCGGGCGCCGGCAGGTCGAGCCGCGTGCCCGCCTCGACCAGTTGCACGAGGAGCGGGACCTCGGCCGCCCGATGCCAGAGGTCGTTCCGCATCGTGGCCACGACCCAGACCACGCCCGATCTCGCGAGACCGGCCAGGATCTTCACGAAGAGCGCCCGTCGGGCCGGATCGAGATCGCGGGTGAACAGCTCCTCAACCTGGTCGACCAGGATCACGAGCCTCGCCTCCTCGTGCGGCAGGAGGCCGGCCGTGCTGCGGGCCGCGTCGGCGATCTTCGCGAGGGCTTGCCGGAAGGGATAGGACGGATCGTCCGGCGCCGCCTGGAGATGGGCCGCGAGGGCCTCGGCACCCATGCCGGAGGCGATAAGCTCGGGCAAGCCCTCGCCATCGGCCGGATCGCCCGCGATCAGGGCCTTCGCGAGACCGAGGACCGGATCGTCGCCGCCCTCGGCCGGGCGCAGCACCACGCGGCGCCAGAGCCCGACGCCCGGCACGGCCTTCGCGGCGAAGAGCGCGGGCAGCAGCCCGGCCCGGGCGAGCGAGGACTTGCCCGACCCGCTCGCCCCGAGGACGAGCAGGAAAGCGGTCCCCGTCCCGGCCGCGGCCTGGAGGCGGGTCGAGGCCTCGCGGATCTGGGCGTCTCGGCCGAAGAAGACCGGCGCGTCCCGGACGTCGTAGGCCGCGAGACCCTGGAAAGGGCTGCCGTGCAGCCACGTCGCCTCGTCGCCCGCGCCGGACAGATCCTTCAGGCCGTCCGCGACCTTCTGCTCGATGATCCGGACGAGGTCGGCCTCGAGCTTCGCGTCGAACTCCTCGAGCGACCGGAACTTCGCGCTTCCCGCCAGGAAGACGCCGCCGCCCTCGAAATGTCGGCGCCAGAAGGTCTCCAGCGCATCCCACTGCCGCTCCTGCTCGGCCCGCTTCCCGGCATCGGCGAGCGAGGCCTGGGGGTCGCCGAGCTTGCGGTAGGCGAGAAGGTCGGGCGAGCCGACCGTCTTGTGCGCCTCGAGGGCCTCCTCGAACTCCCACTCGGTCCCGGTGACCGGCGCGCGCCCGTCGATCCCGCGATACTGCCGGGACGCGGTGCGCTCCGGGAGCGCGGTCCCGAGCCGCGAATACACGACCAGCACAACGATGTCGGAGCGGCTCGGCGGCTCGATCGCGTCCTGGAAATGGCCCGAGGCCAGCATCGGCTCGTATTCCCAGAGATACGGCTCGATCTTGAAGAAGCGCTGATAGTCCCGGGCCAGCTTCTGGACGACGAGATGCGCCCGCAGCCGCTCCTCCTGCACGTCGCCCGGCGAGGAGATGAAGATCCTGAGGGTCTTGCGCATGAGCGGGGCAGATCTCTGCGATCGGGTCCGACGGGCGGGCGGAGCACCCCGCGCCGCGAGCTTAAGTGTTGCCGGGCGGCGTGCAAGGAGGTCGGCTGCCCCTCGGCGGGTCGCCTTATCTGCCGGCGACTGTTTCGGCGCGATGTCGTCGCTCGCGAGCCCGTCCGGGATGCGAGGACGGTCGACGCGGCGGCCCGGCGCGGGTAGACCCGGGGAGCAACCGGGCCGTTCGACCCGGAGCGGACGGGGAGGATGCGGCATGGAGATCGTCGCGATCGTCGGGGCCGGGCTGATCGGCCGCGCCTGGGCGCAGGTCTTCGCCCGGGCGGGCTGGGCGGTCCGCCTCACCGACCCGCACGGGCCGACGCTGGACGCGGCGCCGGGCCTCATCCGGGCCGGCCTGGACGCGCTCGCGAGCCACGGGCTGGTGGATGATCCCTCCGGAGCGGCCGGCCGCGTCGCGGTCGCGCGAGGCCTGGAGGACGCCGTCGCGGGCGCGAGCCTCGTGCAGGAGAACGGGCCGGAGACCGTCGAGGCGAAGCGCGCGATCTTCGCGGAGCTCGACCGCGTCGCCGCGCCGGACGCGATCCTGGCCTCCTCGACCTCGGCGATCGTCGCCTCGCTCTTCACCGAGGATCTGCCCGGCCGGGCGCGATGCCTCGTGGCGCACCCCGTGAACCCGCCGCACCTCGTGCCGATCGTCGAGCTCTGCGGCGCGCCCTGGACGGCGCCGGACACCGTCGCCCGGGCGCATGCGATCTACGCCGGCATCGGCCAGGTGCCGATCACGGTGCATCGCGAGGTCGAGGGCTTCGTGCTGAACCGGCTCCAGGGCGCGCTCCTGGCCGAGGCGTTCCGGCTCGTCGGAGACGGTGTCGTGAGCCCGCAGGACCTCGACAAGACGGTCGCGGACGGGCTCGGGCTGCGCTGGTCGTTCCTCGGGCCCTTCGCGACGATCGAGCTGAACGCGCCCGGCGGCATCCCGGACTACTGCACCCGCTACACCGGCTTCTACCGCCGCCTCGCGGATTCCCCGGCCGGTCCGGCCGTCTACGGCGAGCCGAACGTCGCCCGGATCGTCGCCGGCTGGGGCGGCACGCCCGACGCGGCCGCCCTCGCCCGGATGACGGCCCGTCGCGACGGCCGCCTCGCGGCCCTGGCCGCCCATAAGCGGCAGCAGAGGGTGCGCGAGAGCGACGCGTGAGACGCGACGATCACCCTGATGCCGGAGATTTCGGTACCGACCCGGCCTGTCATTCCGGGGCGGCGAAGCCGAGCCCGGAACCCATAAACGCTGACGCCGTCGCCGTGAACGCGTGGGTGTCAGGACGTCGATCGTCGGCGTTTATGGGTTCCGGGCTCTCGCTTGGCGAGCCCCGGAATGACAGCCAGGGCTTCCGCGCGAAAGTCGCCGGATCGAAGACGTCAGTCCCCCGACCATAGAAGGACACCACCATGGCGCGAAAGGTCATCATCACCTGCGCGGTCACCGGCGCGATCCACACGCCGTCGATGTCGCCGCACCTGCCGGTCACGCCGGAGGAGATCGCGGACGCCGCGATCGGGGCGGCCGAGGCCGGAGCCGCGATCGTGCATCTGCATGCCCGGAACCCTCAGACCGGCCAGCCCGACCAGTCGCCCGAGGCCTTCGCGCCCTTCCTCAAGGTGATCAAGCAGCGCTCGAGCGCGGTCATCAACATCACGACCGGCGGCGCCCCGACGATGCTGGTCCAGGAGCGGGTCGGCCCGGCCGCGCATTACGCCCCGGAGGTCGCCTCCCTCAACATGGGTACGATGAACTTCGGGCTGTACCCGATGCTGAATCGATTCACGGAATTCAAGCACGAATGGGAGAAGCCCTATCTCGAAGGCTCCCGCGACCGCATCTTCCGCAACACCTTCGCGGATATCGAGTACATCCTGACGACCTGTGCCGAGAACGGGACCCGGTTCGAGATCGAGTGCTACGACATCGGCCATCTCTACACGCTGCACCATTTCGTCGAGCGCGGGCTGATCAAGCCGCCGCTGTTCGTGCAGAGCGTGTTCGGCCTTCTCGGCGGGATCGGGCCGCATCCCGAGGACGTCATGCACATGAAGCGGACCGCGGACCGGCTGTTCGGGGACAGCTATCGCTGGTCGGTGCTCGGCGCCGGCCGCAACCAGCTCCCGATCGCCGCGATGGCGGCCGCGATGGGCGGAAACGTTCGGGTCGGCCTCGAGGATTCCCTCTGGATCGCGCCGGGCCGTCTCGCGGAGTCGAACGCGCAGCAGGTCCGGGCGGTGCGCCAGATCATCGAGGGCCTCGGGCTCGAGATCGCGACACCGGACGAGGCGCGCGAGGAGCTGCAGCTCAAGGGCGCCGATCGGGTCGGCTTCTGACGACCCGACCCTGAAAGGCCGCTCCCGGCGTCAGGCTGAGGAGAGCCGCGAAGCGGCTCGTCTCGAAGCACGCACTGGCCGTCGTGAGTGCTTCGAGACGCGCTCTCGGCGCTCCTCGGCACGACGCATCGCGGCTTCGAGACCGGCCGATCTTCGGATACGCTGCGCCGGGAAAGGATCCTGCCATGAACCTCCAGACGCCGTCAGCCTTCAGGCCGGTCGCCTCCGGGTCCGGGATCACGCCCGGCTACATGTCGGGCTTCGGCAACGGGTTCGAGACGGAGGCGCTGCCGGGCGCGCTCCCGGTCGGCCGGAACTCGCCGCAGCGATGTCCCTACGGTCTCTATGCCGAGCAACTGTCGGGCTCGCCCTTCACGGCGCCTCGCACCACGAACGAGCGCTCGTGGCTGTACCGCATCCGGCCGACCGTCGCGCACCAGGGCCCCTTCACGAAGGCGGATGCCGGATCCTGGGGCACGGCGCCCCTGCCCCGGAGCGATCTTGCGATCGCGCCGATGCGCTGGGATCCGATCCCGATCCCGTCGGAGCCGCTTTCCTTCGTCGAGGGCATCCGGACGATGACGGGCGCGGGCGATGCCGGCGCCCAGGCCGGCATGGGCGCGCATCTCTACTTCGTCACCCGCTCCATGGTCGACGAATACCTGTACGACGCCGACGGCGAGATGCTCTTCGTCCCGCAGGAGGGCGCGCTGCGGCTCTGGACGGAGTTCGGCATCATCGACATCGGGCCGGGCGAGATCGCCGTGATTCCGCGCGGCGTGAAGCTCAGGGTCGAGCTGCCGGGCGGCCCGGCGCGCGGCTATCTCTGCGAGAATTACGGTGGCGCGTTCTCGCTGCCGGAGCGCGGGCCGATCGGGGCGAACTGCCTCGCGAACCCGCGCGACTTCCTGGCCCCGGTCGCGGCCTACGAGGACCGGGACGCGCCCTCGACGATGTTCGTGAAGTGGGGCGGCTCGCTCTGGCGCTGCGACCTCGACCATTCGCCGCTGGATGTCGTCGCCTGGCACGGCAACTACGCGCCCTACAAATACGACCTCCGCCGCTTCTCGCCGGTCGGCCCGACCCTCTTCGACCATGCCGACCCGTCGATCTTCACGGTCCTGACCGCGCCCTCCGAGACGCCCGGCACGGCGAACATCGACTTCGTCCTCTTCTCCGACCGCTGGCTGGTCGCCGAGAACACCTTCCGGCCGCCCTGGTACCACATGAACGTGATGAGCGAGTTCATGGGCCTCATCCATGGCGTCTACGACGCGAAGACCGGCGGCGGCTTCGCGCCGGGCGGCGTGTCGCTCCACAACAGCATGCTGCCGCACGGCCCGGACCGTGCCGCCTTCGAGGCGGCGTCGGGAGCGGACCTCCGGCCGCACAAGCTCGAGGGCACGATGGCCTTCATGTTCGAGACGCGCTTCCCGCAGGTGGTCTCGGCCTACGCGGCCGAGAGCCCGGCGTTCCAGAAGGATTACGCGGCTTACGGGCGAACGCTGACGAAGCACTTCGACCCGAGCCGGCCGTGAGCTGTGCCTCTTACGGCGGCGACAGCCGCGGCCCAAGCCGAACACGCCGCTCACCCCGGCGGAAGCCGGGGCGTCGTCCGCGCGAGCTGGGTTCCGGCCTCCGCCGGAACGAGCGGACACGGCGTCCATGACCATAGAGTTCGACGGAACGCATGACGGCCGCCTGCGAAGCTGGGTCGCGTCCGCGAACGGCCATCCGGATTTCCCGATCCAGAACCTCCCCCTGGGCGTGTTCTCGCCGGAGGGCAGCGACGCGCGCGCCGGAGTGGCTGTCGGCGATCTCATCCTCGACCTGCGGGGCGTGCTCGCGGCGGGGCTCCTGTCGGGCGAGGCCCGGCGGGCCGCCGAAGCCGCCTCGGGCGAGACGCTGAACGCGCTTCTCGCCCTCGGCACCGGTCCGCGTCGGGCGATGCGGGCGCGCCTCTCGGAGCTCCTTCGCGAGGGCGCCCCCGAGCGCGCGCGGGTCGAGCCGAACCTTCACGACGCGGCCGGGTGCAGGATGCACCTGCCGGCCGCGATCGGCGACTACACCGACTTCTACGCCGGCATCCATCACGCCGAGAACGTCGGCCGGCAGTTCCGGCCGGACAGCCCGCTCCTGCCGAACTACAAATACGTCCCGATCGGGTATCACGGCCGCGCTTCCTCGATCGGCGTCTCGGGCGGCGAGGTCCGACGCCCGCAGGGGCAGCGCAAGCCCGCGAGCGAGACGGTCCCGACGTTCGGCCCCTCCCGCAACCTCGACTACGAGCTCGAGCTCGGTGTCTGGATCGGACCCGGAAACCGGCTGGGCGCCGCGATCCCGATCGCAGAGGCGTCGGAGTACATCGCCGGCGTCTGCCTCCTCAACGACTGGTCCGCGCGGGACGTCCAGGGCTGGGAATACCAGCCGCTCGGGCCGTTCCTGGCGAAGAGCTTCGCGACCACGATCTCGCCCTGGATCGTGAGCCCGGAGGCGCTGGCCCCGTTCCGGATCGCGCAAGCCGCGCGGCCGGACGGCGATCCGGCGCCGCTCGATCATCTCCTCGATCCGGCCGATCAGGCCGGCGGCGCCTACGACATCGCGCTCGAGGTGACGATCGCGACGGCCGCGATGCGGGAGCGCGGCCTGCCGGCCCACCGCCTCGCCCGCTCGAACGCGCGCCATCTCTACTGGACGGCGGCGCAGCTCGTCGCGCATCACGCGAGCGGCGGCTGCAACCTCCGGCCGGGCGACCTGTTCGGGACCGGCACGATCTCCGCGCCGGACGAGGGCGGGTTCGGCAGCCTGCTCGAGACCACGAACGGGGGCCGAAAGCCGATCGCGCTGCCGTCCGGCGAGACGCGCCGCTTCCTGGAGGACGGGGACGAGGTCACCTTGACGGCCCGCTGCGGGCGGGAGGGCTACGCGTCCATCGGCTTCGGCGCGTGCCGGGCCACGATCCTGCCGTCCCGGTAGGTTCCGGCTCCGCCCCCTTCTCCGCTCATGCGGGCGAAAGACGGCCCCAGCCTCACGCGCCTCCCTGAACCCCGGCCTTCGCCGGGGTAAGCGGCGTGCATGTCGGAGGCGGACCGCTCAGTACCCCCGGCCAAGGTCCACAGCGTGCCGGAACGGCTCGCCCGCCTCGTGCCGCCTGATCTGCGCCGCGATCGCGGACGCGATGGCGTCCGGGTCGCTCATCGCGGCGTTGTGCGGCGTGACGTGCACGGC
Organism: uncultured Enterovirga sp.; assembly: GCA_964244795.1. Taxonomy (GTDB): domain Bacteria; phylum Pseudomonadota; class Alphaproteobacteria; order Rhizobiales; family Beijerinckiaceae; genus Enterovirga. The sequence goes on along the minus strand of CAXTKM010000005.1, from coordinate 17,228 downwards.
CGGGTGGGTCCAGAGCGGCGATGCCTCCGGCAGCGGCTCCGTCACGAACACGTCGAGCGTCGCGCCGGCCAACGTGCCGTCGCCGAGCGCGGCCAGGATGTCCGCCTCGACCTGGAGGCCACCCCGGCCGGCATTGACCAGGATCGGCCCGCCGAGCCTTCCGTCGCGGGCGAGGCGGGCGAAGAGGGAGCGATCCAGGATGCCGCGCGTCTCCGGCGTCAGCGGCACGAGACAGACCAGGATGTCGGTCCGGCCGAGGAACGCATCGAGCTCGCCCTCGCCTGCGAAGGTGCGGATCCCGGGAAGGTCGCGCCGGCTGCGGCTCCAGCCCGCGACGTCGAACCCCATGACCCGCAGCTTCGCCGCCGCGTCGCGGCCGAGGACGCCGAGGCCCATGATCCCGACCCGGACGTCGCGCGCCGCCGGCTGGTCGCGCTCGTCCTCCCAGACGCCGCGGGCCTGCCGGTCGGCGTACAGCCAGCCGCGTCGGAGATGCATCAGGCAATGCAGGACGACGTATTCGCTCATGCGCTCCGTCAGGTCGTCGTCGACGACCCGCAGGACCGGGACGGCCGGTAGCGCGGGATCGGACACGAGGTGGTCGACCCCGGCCCCGAGCGAGAAGATCGCCTCGAGGCCGGGCAGGCCGGACAGGCTTCCCGGCCGGTGCTTCCAGGACGCGGCGTAGCGCACCGCCGCCGGATCGTGGACGTCGTCGGTCGAGACGACCGACCTATCGGGGAGGAGGCGGCGAAAGCGGTCGAGCCAGGGCGCGGCGTCCCAGACCGTGATCGCGACGAGAAGGGTCATCGGTTCCGGTCCGGTCCGCATCGGGGGTCTCGACCAATCCCGATCGACGGCGTTACCCGAGAGCGGGCGGCAGGTTCGAGCCGAGGGAGGAACCACGAATGGATCGCGACGTCGAGCAGGCGAACGGCGCCTGCCATTGCGGAACGGTGCGGTTTCGGGTCCGGCTTACGGACGGGTTGCGGCAGCCGCGCCGATGCACGTGCTCCTATTGCAGGATGCGGGGCGCCGTCGCGGTGACGGCCGCGCTCGACGGCTTGACGATCCTGGCCGGAGCGGACGCCCTCACCCACTACCGGTTCAACACCCGGACGGCGCGCCACTTTTTCTGCTCGATCTGCGGAATCTACACCCATCACCAACGGCGGTCGGACCCGAACCAGCTCGGCGTCAACGTGGCCTGCCTGGACGGCGTGAGCCCGTTCGACTTTCCGGACGTGCCCGTCTTCGACGGCGTCCGACACCCGTCCGACATGCCGGCGCGCGGGTCACCCATCGCCGGCATCCTGTCCTACACCCGGACGGACGGAGCCTGATCCGGGAGCCGGGACGCGGCCGTCAGGAGCGCTCGATCCGCTCACCGACGACGGGTCGTGAGGCCGGAGCCGCCTCGCCGACGACGTAGGCGGCCCGCACGGCCCGGATCGCGGCGTCCGCGGCGTCCCGGCTGCTCGCGTGAACCACCGCGAGCGGCCGGTCCGGCCCGACCGCGTCGCACGGGCCGGCGAGAGCCGCGAGCCCGACGGCAGGATCGACAGCGTCCTCCGCACGGGCCCGCCCACCCCCGAGCCCGACGACCGCGAGCCCGAGGGCGCGCGTCGCGACCGAGACGACGATCCCGGCCCGCTCGGGCAGGGCCGGCAGGATCACCGGCGCGACGGCGAGGTGGCGCTCGGGCCGATCGAGAAGGTCGGACGGCCCGCCGAGCGCCGCGACCATGCGGCCGAACCGCTCCGCCGCAGCCCCGGACTCGATCGCGCGCGCGATCCGGCCCCGGCCCTCGCGGTCGCTCGACGCGAGCCCGCCCTGCACCAGCATCGCGCCCCCGAGCGCGAGGGTGACCTCGTGGAAGCGCGGCTCGCAGCGGCGGCCGGCGAGATGGTCGAGCGCATAGGCGACCTCGAGCGCGTTCCCGGCCGAGGATGCGAGCGGCGCATCCATGTCGGTCAGCAACGCGACCGTCGCGAGTCCGGCCCCGGACGCCACCTCGACGATGCGCCGGGCGAGCGCGCCTGCCTCCGCCGCGTCCGCCATGAAGGCGCCGGAGCCCGTCTTCACGTCCATGACGAGCCCGTCGAGGCCGGCCGCGAGCTTCTTCGAAAGGATCGACGCCGTGATGAGGTCGATCGATTCGACCGTCGCGGTCACGTCCCGGATCGCGTAGAGGCGCCGGTCGGCCGGCGCGAGGTCGAGGGTCTGGCCGATGATCGCGCAACCGACCTCGCGCACGACACGCCGGAACGCCACGAGATCGGGCTGGCTCCGGTAGCCCGGGATGGCGTCGAGCTTGTCCAGCGTCCCGCCCGTGTGGCCGAGCCCGCGCCCCGAGATCATCGGCACGAAGCCCCCGCAGGCCGCGACGGCCGGCGCGAGGACGAGGCTCACGGCATCCCCGACCCCGCCGGTCGAGTGCTTGTCGAGCACCGGGCCGGGCAGATCCCAGCGGAGCCTTGTGCCCGACGCCGCCATCGCGCCCGTCAGCGCGACGCATTCGGCGAGCGTGAGTCCGCGCCAGCACACGGCCATCGCGAGCGCGGCGGCCTGCCCCTCCCCGACCAAGCCGTCGACGAGGCCCGCGACGAAGGCCCCGATCTCGGCATCCGAGAGCGTGCCGCCGTCGCGCTTCGTCCGGATCGTCTCCTGCGGAAGGAACCGCATCGGGGCCGCCGCTTCCGCTCAGCTCATGGAGCCGGCTGCGCTCACGGCCGGGTCCAGCCGATCTTCACGTAGGCGCCGCCCTGATGCGCTTCGACGACGGGGTCGCCGCTCGTGACGTCGCCCACGGCCTCGGCATAGCCGTCAGCCGAGTCCTCCGGAGCCCAGCCGATGAGCTCGCGCGCATCGCCCTCCCACCAGGTCATCCGGCTGTTGTTCGACGTGCCCCAGATCACGCAGCATCCGACCGACTCGGCCAGGACCGCGCGCCGGGCGAGGCGTGCGAGATCGCCGTAGGACAGCCAGGAGGCCAGCATCCTTGCGTCGACCGGCTTCGGGAAGCAGGAGCCGATCCGGACGAAGACGCTCTCGATCCCGTGCTTGTGCCAATAGAGGCTGCCCATCATCTCGCCCCAGACCTTGGACGCGCCGTAATAGCCGTCCGGGCGGAACGGGCTGTCCGGATCGATCGTGGTCTGGCGGGAGTGGAAGCCGACCGTGTGGTTCGACGACGCGAAGACCACCCGGGCGCCGGCGAGGCGGGCCGCCTCGTAGACGTTGTAGAGGCCCTGCACGTTCGGCCCGACCACCTCCGCGAAGGGCTTCTCGACCGACACCCCGCCGAAATGCAGGATCGCCCCGCAGCCCTCGGCGAGGCGGGCGACGTCCGCGGCGTCGACGATGTCGGCCTGCGCGAAGGTGCAGCCGTCGGGAACGGTGTCGGGGAACGGCGCGATGTCCGTGAGCCGAAGCGTCCAGCCCTCGTCGGCGAGCGCCTTCGTCAGCACGCGGCCGAGCGCCCCGGACGCGCCGGTCAGGAGAACGGGCTTCGCCGGTCGGATCGAGTCGTACCCCGTCATGACGGTCTCCTCGGGATGGGGCCGCCCGGCCAAGCCCAGTCGGACCAACCCCGGTCAGGCCAAGCCCGTTCAGACATCGTCGAGCCGGGCCAGGAAGGCGGTGACGAGCTTGCGGAGCGAGGGTGCGGCTCCGGCCGCGACGGTCTTCGTATCCTGATGCGTGTGCGCGCCGATCTGGATACCGGCCGCGATGTTCGTGACCAGCGACAACGCCACGACCCGCAGGCCGTAGTAGCGGGCGAGGATCACCTCCGGGACGGTCGACATGCCGACGAGGTCGGCCCCGAGCGTCCTCGCCATCCGGACCTCCGCCGCGGTCTCGAAGCTCGGCCCCGAGAACCACATGTAGACGCCTTCGTTGACGGTCACGCCGGCCCCGATGGCGGCGAGCTTCATCTTCTTGCGGAGACGCTCGTCATAGGCGTTCGTCATGGACACGAACCGGCGCGCGTCGAGGTCGCCGAGGAGCGGGTTCAGGCCGGAATAGTTGATGTGGTCCGTGATGATGACGTGGCTCGACGGCCGGAAGTCGAGCTTCACCGAACCCGCCGCGTTCGTGAGCAGGAGCGGCGGCCCGCCCAGCGCCGCCACGACCCCGACCGGAATCCGCATCGCGCCGGAATCGCCGGTCTCGTAGTAATGCGCCCGGCCCTGGAAGATCAGGACGCGCTTCCGGTCGAGCCGGCCGGCGATCAGCCGGCCGCCGTGGCCGGAGACGCTGACGGTCGGGAAATGCGGGATGTCGGAATAGGACAGGGTCGTCGGATCGTCGAGATCGTCGGCGATGCGGCCGAGCCCGGTGCCCAACACCATGGCGCAATCGAACCGTCCGCCGAAGCCGCGCTCGCGGAGGAAAGCGGCCGCCTCGGCGATCCTCTCCTCGCTCGTCATTCCGGCATCTCTCTCGGATCTAGGGCAGGCTGTGCGGCCCGAAGGCGAGCGGCAGCAGCTCGGCCACGGTGACGGTGTGTCGAATTCCGGACGAGCCCGCAAGATGGATCAGCGCCGCGGGCAGCGCGAACTCGGCGATGCGCTGGCGGCAGGCACCGCAGGGCGCGAGCCCGTCGGGCGCGGCCCCGACGATCAGGATCTCGACGATCCGCCTCGCGCCGCCCGCCACCATCGCGGCGATCGCACCCGCTTCCGCACAGGTCCCGACCGGATAGGCGGCGTTCTCGACGTTGCAGCCGGAGAAGATGCGATCGTCCTCGGCCCGAATCGCAGCCCCGACCGAGAAGCGCGAGTATGGGGCATAGGCCCGTTCGCGGGCTGCCGAGGCCGCCTCGAAGAGCGACCCGAGATGGTCACGCGCGGTCATCGACCGGCCGACGATCCGTGAGCGTGCCGGCGGCGGTCGACGATGGCCCATCCCCGCCCGACCTCGGCCGGAGCGCCCCCGACCGGCCGCCCCGGGACGCGCGTGACCGAGGTGTCAGATCGTCCCCGGAGCGATGCTCGCCTGACCGTTGTTCAACTGCTTCAGGGCCGAGATGTACGCCTCCGGAACCTGGAGCGGCGATGTCGCCGCGTTCAGCCCCATGAAGCGGGCGATGTCGCCGACGAAGGAGTTGCAGTTGTAGAGCGTCGCGCTCCAGAGCGGCGACGAGCGCTGCATCTCGCGGATCTTCGCGACGACCTTGGTGTAGTCGGCCTCGCTCATCGTGACCCGGTAGCGGGCCGAGACGTAGCGCTCCTCGAGGTCACCGTCGCTCGGCCCTGTCTCGGACGGAACGGGAAGGAAGTGCCCGAGCATCCAGGGCACGGAGCTTTCGCCGGCGGGGTGGAGGCCCGCGACCTCGCTCGACACGATCTGGCCGTTGGCGTTCAGGCGACCGAAGGCCGCGTAGGTATGGCCGTAGCTGAGCGCGTAGCGCGAGCGGAACTCGACGAAGTACCGGCCACCGGTCCCGATCTGGCTCGACCGGTAGCGCCGGCGAGCGCGCGACCGGGGGTAGGCGGCGTATTCGGCGACGACGGAGGGAGGAAGGGAGGGCGACACACCCTCGGCGCTGACCGGCTTGGCCGACGTCGCGAGGCAAAAGGAGCCTAGAAGTCCGAAAAGGGCGAGAGCGCCCAAACGTCGCCGCATCGCTGTCTCCGAAAACCGCCCGATGTCCAATCCGCCAGCGGACCCATTCACGCGTGCCGTCAGGGACGCGGCGGGCGCTCAACGCGGGTCGGGGGACGCGTAGATGACGTCGAAAGCCGGGAGGGTCGCCGCGTGGCGACCCTCCCGGGTCAGGGGATCAACCCTTGGTGATGATCGCGGTCGGGATCGGAGCCGGCGGCGGGGCCTTGCCCTTGCCGATGCAAGCGGCCGAGCTGAGAACGACGCAGGCAACCGCCGCGATCGTGAAAACCTTCTTCATTGAAAACCCCCTTCTTGGTGAACGAACTGGGACGAGTGTTTTGGTACGCAGCACTGGTATCGAGGTCGAAGCTATAAGGCCCTGCGGCGACCCCTCTAGTGCGAAAAAGCCACAGTCCCGGCCGAGCTTGGGCGGCGAGGCATCGGCACGGCGTCGATCGAGCGACAAGGTGAACGGAGAGGCGCCCGGGCCACAGGCTTTCGAGACATGTCGCCCGGCTCTGTCGCGTGGAAGCAACACCCATTCGGGGCCCTCCGGCCCCGCGGATCAGTAGATCCAGGGAATCAGCTTCGCGGTCCGGCTCGCGTAATCCCGGTATTCGTCCCCGAACGTGTCCAGCATCAGCCGCTCCTCCCTGCCGATCCGGAAGGCGTAGAGCGTCCCGAATCCGACCAAGCCCGACAGTCCGGCGATCCAGTTCGGCAGCAGCAGCGCCTGGGCGAGTGCCCACAGCCAGAACGCCGTGTACATCGGGTGCCGGACGCGGCCATAGACGCCGTCTTGGACGAGCTTGTGCCCCTCGCGCACGTCGAGCGAGACCGACCAGTTCCGGCCGAGCGCGCGATGGGTCAGCCGGAACATGACGAGCGCCGCGACCGCGACCGCCAGGCCGAGCCAGGCGGCCCAGGGCTGGAACGGCCGGTCCGCGAACCGGGGAAAGCCGGTCGCCACGAAGGCGAAGGGCAGGACCCCGAGCCCGAGGAGGGAGAACGAGAGGAGCACCGATTCGCGCGAGCCCCGGTCGCTGCGCGAGACCGGCGTCCGGCCGGACCGGCGGGCATGCGGCAAGCGGATGGCGTACCAGCCGGCGGCCATGAGGCAGTACACGAGCTTCGCGACGAAGGGAGTCATGGGGCGGAGATGTCCGAGGAGGGCGGGGACGGGGGCGCCGGGCCGAGCAGGCCGCCGTCGGGGCCGATCCGGGTCTCCGCCCCGGAGGGCGCACGCGCCTGATCCTCGACCGGCACGGGACCGCAGGCCAGCATGAAGTAGTCGTAGAGGGCGCGGCGGTCGTTCGCGCTCACGAACTGGTTGTGGACACGGAAGAAGTTCCGCTTGATGCGACCGTAGTAGGCCGGATCCAGCATCCGGCTGATCCGGACGATGCGGACCAGCGGACCGCGCGGACCGGCGCCGAGATCGCGGACCGGATCGGTCTTGTAGAAATTCATCGCGTCTGTCAGCGCCTGGTACTCCACCCAGAACAGCCCCGAGGCCGCGACGCGGCCGAGCGCGGCCCGGAACCGGGTCGCGGCACGGTGGAGGCCGATCTTCGGGATCGAGGAGCCGACCGTGACCAGGGCGACCCGGACCTCACCCCGCCCGAGAGCCGGATCGCGCGCGAGGGCGCGGTCGACGAGGTCGATCGCCAGGACCGCTCCGAGAGAGTGGCCGAGGACGACGATCTCGTCGAACGTGCCGCCGCCCGCGGCCGCGACGACCTCGCCCGCCACGCGATCGAGGCGTGCAGCGAGGACGGGATCGGGTGCCCGGACGCAACGCCGCGCGAAGATCCAGTCGTCCAGCAGGTGGTCGAGCATGAGCCGGTGCCCGGCCAGCCGCGTCAGGAAGAAGAAGGCGAGCGCCCCCGCCGCCGCCCCGACGATCGCCGAATCGACGGTTCGGGCGAGCCCCGCTCCGATCAAGGCCGCGGCGGCGGCAAGAAGCGCCAGGAGGACGAAGGGGTAGAGGAAGAAGAGCGCGTAGCGCCACGCGCGCCGCAGATACCCCGAGAGCGCTCCGCCGAGCGTGAAATCCGCGAAGGCGAGCAGCCCGGACGGCAGTCGCCGCCAGCCCGGCTCGCGGCTCGCCCGAGCCATGACGTCGTCCCAGCGCAGGAGGCGCATCTCGGTCCGGACCGCCCAGTCCGGCCCCGCGGTCGAGACGGTCCAGGTGACCTGGTCCTCGCCGAAGGCCGGCGGGCTTGCCTCGGAGGCGACGGACCAGGTCGACCGGAAGCGGCCCAGCTCGCGCCGGAAGCGCCCATGCGCCGCCTCCGGGGTGACCGGATCGTAGCCGCCGACATGGATCACGAGCCGGCTCAGGGCGCCGGGGCTCATCCCGGTCAAATCCCGATTTCGGGCGGAAACGAGGCCCTGCCTTGAAACCGACGCGAATTCGCGACGGCGGCGGGAACATGCCCGGGGCCTGTCCCGTTAGGGAACGAAGCGCAAGCTTGGCCATGAACGGACAGGTGAGCACCCTCTGACATCATGGGGTCAGGTCGGCCCCATCCCACGTTTCGGGATCGTGCACGCCGACGACATCATGGCGAAATGCGGGCCGGTCAACCTGATCGTCGAACGGAGTGAAGGCAATGCGGTTTCTGAATCAGGGTTCTGTGCGGGGTCTGGCGATCGCGGCCCTCCTCGGCGCGGCGACGGTCGGCGCGGCGGAAGCGCGGGAGACCGTCGCCTTCGACGCCTCCGTGCAGCCGGGGACGATCGTGGTCAGGACGGCCCAGCGCTCGCTCTACCTCGTGACGGAGCAGGGGTCCGCGATCCGCTACAGCGTGGCGGTCGGCCGGCCGAGCAAGCAGTGGGCGGGAACCGCCTCGATCGCCGGAAAGTACGTGAACCCGGCCTGGTCTCCGCCGGACGAGGTCAAGCGCGATAACCCCAAGCTGCCGGCCGTGATTCCGGGTGGGACGCGCGGCAACCCGATGGGGACGCGCGCGCTCGTCCTCGATCGCGGCCAGTACGCGATCCACGGCACGAACCAGCCGAAGTCGATCGGGACCTTCGCGTCCTACGGCTGCGTCCGGATGCACAACGCAGACATCCAGGATCTCTACGAGCGTGTGGGCGTCGGAACGCAGGTCGTCGTCACCCGCTGATCGTCGTCCGAATCGCCCGTACCGGCTCTCGCCGGTACGAGCGATTCGGAGGATATCGGTGCCGGCTGGCCGTCTCGCCGGCACGGGTCAGGTTCGCGATCCGTCAGGCCACCGGTCCGGACGGATAGCTCGGGCCGGGATCGATCGAGGGGCCCGGGTCGGGGCTGCGGTCGGGATCGGTTCCGGGAATGCCGATCGGCTCGATCGACGGCGCGGCCGGCACCTCGATCGGCGTGTGACCGGGCGGGACCGGGCTCGTGCTCGGCGTCGCGGGCTCGGGCTGCGGGTCGTAGGGTCCGGTCGGGTTGACCTTCGGGTCGCTCATCTTACGCTTCCATCCTGTTCGGGACGACAAGCGGCGCACGTTGCCCCGGGTTCCCGATCCGATCGGGTCCGCGCACCGGCAGTCGCCTAATCGTTCGCGAGGACGAAGTTCCTGACGATCGGATAGACCTGATTCTGCCATTTCCGGCCCGAGAACACGCCGTAATGGCCGACACCGGCCTGCAGGTGGTGTCGCTTCATGTAGGGCCGAAGCCCGCACAAGAGGTCGTGCGCCGCGACCGTCTGGCCGACCGAGCAGATATCGTCGCGCTCGCCCTCGATCGTCAGGAGGGCCGTCCGTCGCACGGCACCCATGTCGAGCGGCCGGCCGCGATACTGGAGCCGGTTCCGGCCGAGATCGTTGTCCTGGAACACGATCTTCACGGTCTCCAGGTAGAACTCCGCCGCGAGGTCGAGCACCGCGAAGTATTCGTCGTAGAACCGCTCGATCGGCCGGGCCTTCGCGGTCTCGCCGAGCGCCAAGTGCCAGAACAGGTCGAGATGCGCCTTCCGGTGGCGGTCGGCGTTCATCGCCATGAAGGCCGAGAGCTGGATGAAGCCCGGGTAGACGCGGCGGCCCGCGCCTGCGTGTCGCTCCGGCACCGTCGCGATCAGGTTCTCCTCGAACCAGGCGATTGGCTTGCTGAGCGCGAGCGCGTTCACCTTGGTCGGGTTGACGCTCGTGTCGACCGGCCCGGCCATGAGGACGAGCGACGCGGGTGCCGAGGCGTTCTGCGTCTCCGCCATCAGGGCCGCAGCCGCCATGGCCTGGACGGCCGGCTGGCAGACCGCGACCACGTGGCAGCCCGGTCCCACAGCCTCGATGAAGCGCACGACATGGTCGACGTAGTCGTCGAAGCCGAACGGGCCTTGGGAAAGCGGGACGTCGCGGGCGTTGGTCCAGTCGGTGACGTAGACGTCGTGATCGGCGACGAGCGTCTGGACGGTGTCGCGCAGCAGCGTCGCGAAATGGCCGGAGAGCGGCGCGACCACGAGCACGCGAGGCTGGCGGGCGTCGACGTCCTTCGCGAAATGCGTCAACGTCCCGAAAGGGGCGACGAGCGCGACCCGCTCCTCGACCGGGACTTCCCGATTGCCGACCGTGACGGCTCCGATCCCGTAGGCCGGGCGGGCATGGGTGATTCCGGCCCGGCCCATCATGGCGCCGGCAGCGTCGAACCATCGGGCCGGGACGCCGGTCCCGACGTCGAGCCAGGGCGACCAGGTCTGCTGGACGACCTTTCCGAAATCCCGGACGCCCTGCGCCATGTCGGAGCCGAGCTCGTAGGCGTCGTAGAGCATCGGCGGCGCGCCGTTCCAGGGTCGGGATATCGGCCCCGGGGAGATAGCTAGTGCAATCGGGGCCGCGCTGCGAGATACTTTCGCGGCCGGCATGACGCCCGGCGCGAGGCGGGCACGCGATGGCCGAGGCGACCCTGTCCATCTCGAGCCGGAACTACTCGTCCTGGTCGCTTCGCGGCTGGCTGCTCTGCCGGATGTCCGGGCTCGACTTCGAGGCCGAGACCCTCTCCGGCCAGGACCCGACGGCCCGGGCGGAGCTGCTGCACCTCACGCCCTCTTTCCTCGTGCCGCGGCTGATCCACGGCGACATCCGGGTCTGGGACACGCTCGCGATCGCGGCCTATCTCAGCGAGATCAGGCCGGATGCCGGCCTCCTTCCGGCGGAGGCCGGCGCCAGGGCCCGGTGCCGCTCGATCTCGGGCGAGATGCATGCGGGGTTCATCAATCTCCGCTCGGCTCTTCCGATGAACCTGAAAGGACACCATCCTGGCTTCAAGCTCTGGGGCGGAGCGGTGTCCGACATCGAACGAATCGTCGCGATCTGGAGCGAGTGCCTCGCGGCAGGGGGCGGGCCCTGGCTGTTCGGACTGGAGCCGACGCTCGCGGACGCCATGTACGCGCCCGTCTGCACGCGCTTCACCACCTACGATGTCGCCTTGCCCGACGCCTGCGCGCGCTACCGCGACCACGTGATGGCGTGGCCGCTCCTCGCCGAGTGGATCGAGGCGGCCGCGAGCGAGCCGGACGACATCGAAGAGCTCGACATGGAGTTCTGAGGCCGGGTCACGCCCCGCGCTCATGCCGGCAGAGGCCGGTATCCGGCTCCACCGCCGCACTCGGCACCGGCTTTCGCCGGTGTGCGGGGTTGGTGCCGGTCGGCGAGCGTGCGTCGGCGGCCGGAAGGCCGTACGGAGAGGCAACCCGAACCTCAGGGCGCGCCCCGCTCGCGGCGAGCGCGCCAGCACAAGGCTCCGCCCCGTGACCTTCCTGTCGAGCAGCCCTCCCCTTCTCCGCGCGCTTGCGGAGCGCGGCTACGTCGAGCCGACGCCCGTGCAGAGCGCGGTGCTCGATCCCGGCGCGGCGGGGCGGGATCTCCTCGTCTCTGCCCAGACCGGCTCCGGCAAGACGGTCGCCTACGGGCTCGCCCTCGCGTCGACGCTGCTGGGCGAGGACGAGCGATTCGAGCGCGCGGCGGAACCGCTCGCGCTCGTGATCGCCCCGACCCGGGAGCTCGCGCTCCAGGTCCACGGCGAGCTCGGCTGGCTCTACGGCCAGGCCGGTGCCCGCGTCGCGTCCTGCGTCGGCGGCATGGATCCGCGCCGCGAGCAGCGCCAGCTCGCGGAGGGAGCGCATCTCGTCGTCGGGACGCCCGGCCGGCTCCGCGACCACCTCGAGCGCGGCCGCCTCGACCTGTCGGCGCTGCGGGCCGTCGTCCTCGACGAGGCGGACGAGATGCTCGATCTCGGCTTCCGGGAGGATCTCGAGTTCATCCTTCAGGCGACACCCGCGGAGCGCCGCACGCTGCTCTTCTCAGCCACCCTGCCGCGCGCGATCGTGTCGCTGGCCCGGAGCTTCCAGCGCGACACGGTCCGGATCGAGGTCGCGGTCGGCGAGGGCGGCCATGCCGACATCGAGTACCGGGCGACCCGCTGCCTGCCGCGCGAGATCACGCATGGCGTCGTGAACACGCTGCGGATGATCGAGGCCCCGACCGCGCTCGTCTTCTGCAACACGCGCGAGGCGGTCCGCCATCTCCACGCGCTGCTGTCGGAGCGGGGCTTCTCGACCGTGGCGCTTTCCGGCGAGCTGAGCCAGTCCGAGCGGAACCACGCCCTCCAGGCGCTCCGGGACAGGCGGGCGCGGGTCTGCGTCGCGACCGATGTCGCGGCGCGCGGCATCGACCTGCCCGGCCTCGACCTCGTGATCCATGCCGACCTGCCGCACGACGCGGAGGCGTTGCAGCACCGGAGCGGCCGCACGGGCCGGGCCGGCCGGAAGGGGATCAGCGTCCTGCTCGTGCCACCGGCCCGCCGGCGCCGGACCGAGCAGCTTCTGGCCGGGGCCGGAATCGTGCCTGTCTGGGGCGGCCCACCCGCGGCCGACGAGATCCGGCGGCTCGACCAGGAGCGGCTGCTGCAGGACGCGATCTTCACGGAGGAGGCCGGAGAGGAGGACAGGGCGCTGGCGACAGCGCTGCTCGCCGGCCGGACGCCGGAGGAGGTCGCGGTCGCGCTGGCGCGGCTCTACCGGCAGCGCCTCCCGGCGCCGGAGGACGTCACGGACCCGGGCTTCGCGCCGCCGCGGCGCGAGCCGTCCCTCCGCCCCGGCAAAACCGGGGATCGTCCCGGCACGACCGGGGATCGCCCCGGCGATCCCGGGGAGCGTCCCCGCGTGCCGAGACGCGCGCCGCAGGAGGGCGGGTCATGGTTCCGCCTCAACGTCGGCCGCAACGGCAACGCCGATCCGAAATGGCTGCTCCCGATGCTCTGCCGCCGCGGCGGCGTCACCCGGGACGACGTCGGGCCGATCCGGATCTTCGAGCGCGAGACCAAGGTCGAGATCCGGGAGGAAGCGGCGGCGCGTTTCGCGAAGGCCGTCCGGGGCACGGACATCGCCGGGATCCGGATCGAGCCGGCCGGCGCGCCGGACCCTGGGTTCAAGCACAAGGGGAAGCCGGTCGACCGGCCGAAGCGCCGAGGGCCCGACGCCTGAGCGCCCGTCAGGCCGAGCCCGATGCCGCCTCGTCCTTCAGCGCGCGCCGCAGCACCTTGCCGACGTTCGTCTTGGGCAGGCCGTCCCGAAAGCTGACGCGGCGCGGCATCTTGTAGGGCGCGAGCCGCTCTCGGCACCAGGCCCTGACGGCCGCCTCCGAGAGATTCGGGTCGGCCCGCACCACGTAGGCCGCGACCTGCTCGCCGGACCTCTCGTCAGGTAGTCCGACCACCGCGACCTCCCGGACGCCCGGGCAGCCCGCGATCACCTCCTCGACCTCGTTCGGATAGACGTTGAAGCCGGAGATGAGGATCATGTCCTTCAGGCGGTCGACGAGCCGGATCGCCCCGTCCTGCTCGAGCACGGCGATGTCGCCCGTGCGGAAGAACCCGTCGGCCGTGGTCGCCGCGGCCGTCTCCTCGGGGCGGTTCCAGTAGCCGCGCATCACCTGCGGCCCCCGGACGCAGAGCTCGCCCGCCTGCCCCCGCTCCACCGTCCCGCCTTCGGGCGAGCGGATCGAGACCTCGGTCGACGGGACGGGATAGCCTGCGGTCCCGGTGAAGCTCTCGATGTCCGGCCGGTTCGCGCTGATCACGGGCGAGGTCTCGGACAGGCCGTAGCCTTCGACGATGGGTCGGCCGGTCAGCGTCTTCCAGGCTTGGGCGACGCTGGACTGGGTGGCCATTCCGCCGGAGACGCACATGACGAGCGTCGAGAAGTCGACCTCCTCGATCCCGGGTGCGCGCGCGAGGGCGTTGTAGAGGGTGTTCACGCCGGACAGGCAGGTGAAGGGCCGTGTCTTCAGCGTCTTCACGAAGCCCGGCACGTCGCGCGGGTTCGCGATGAGCAACTGGCAATTCCCCATCCGGATCATCAGGAGGCAGCAGGCCGTCAGCGCGAAGATGTGGTAGAGCGGCAGCGCCGTCACCATCACGTGCTGCATGGGGCCGAGGGTCGGGGCCATCCAGGCCTCGCATTGCAGGAGGTTGGCCGCGACGTTGCCGTGGGTCAGCGTCGCGCCCTTCGCGATCCCCGTCGTGCCGCCGGTGTACTGCAGGAAGGCGACGTCCTCGAGCCCGACCGCGACCGGCGCGCGCGGCGCGGCGCGGCCGGCCCTGACCACGGCGTCGAAGCGCCGGCTCTTCGGGATGACGTAGGCGGGGACCGCCTTCTTCACGTGGCGCGACACGACGTTCACGACCGTACCCTTCAAGCCGAGGAGGTCGCCGGGCGCGACGACCACCACGGTGTCGAGCGCGACCTCCGGCAGGGTCTCCTGGACGGTGCGTGCGAAGTTCTCGAGCACGAAGAGGATGCGGGCGCCGCTGTCCCGGAGCTGACCCGCGAGCTCGCGCGGCGTGTAGAGCGGGTTCACGTTGACGACCGTCGCGCCCGCGATCAGCGTGCCGAACAGGACCGCCGGATAGGCCATCACGTTCGGCAGCATGATCGCGACCCGGTCGCCCCGGACGATGCCGACGCTCCCGAGCCAGGACGCGACCGCGGCCGCGCACGAGGCGAGTTCGCCGTAGCTGATCCGCTTGCCGAAGCTCTCGAGCGCGGGGCGCTCCGGATAGCGTCGGACGCTGGCGTCGAAGACGTCCACGAGCGTTCCGGCGGCGGACACGTCGATCAGCGCGGGGACGCCCTCCTGGTACGAGGCGAGCCAGGGCTTTTCAGGCGGCACGCTCAGCACAGGTCGCGCGGACATTCGATGGCCTCCCGGACAGCGCGTCGTCACGCACGCTTCATGACCGGTGAGTCTTCCATCCGGGAAAGGGCGATGCAAGCAACGAGCGCTGTCGCTCGAAATCGGATCACGCGCCGCCGCGCGTCGGAAGACGCAGGGCGGACCCGAGAGCGTGCGGCAGGAGTCGCGCGCTCCGACGCACGAAAAACAGGCTCTGTAGCCGTTCCGCAACAGAGGCCCTCCGGTGTCCGGGCTATGCTGCGGGCCAACAGGAGTTCAACGGCATGAGACGACTGATGATCGCGGGTGCGATCCTGACGGCCGGGTCGACCGCACTCCTGGCGGCTGACCTCCCGGCCAGGCGAGTACCGCCCGCCTACGTGGCGATTCCGCCGTCCTTCACCTGGACGGGCTTCTACGCCGGCACCACCACCGGCTACGCGTTCAGCGATGGCCAGACGATCCGAACGATCGGGAACAACAACGGGGCGGGTGGGCTCACGAACACGCAACTGAACGTCGCCCAGGGCCGGCGGCCCTCGCAGATCGGCGTGAAGCAGGACGGAATGACCAGCGTCTCCGGCGGTATCGGGTACGATTACCAGTTCGGCGTCGGGAGCGGGCTCGTCGTCGGCGTCGCGGCGGATGCCGGGCTGATGAACCTCGAGCGTCGACGCGCGTATCTGAGCCCGGCCCAGGCCGCGAACGCCTTCATCCCGGAACTGTCCGGCTTCACCCAGAAGCTCGATTGGATGGGCACGGTCCGGGGACGCGTCGGCTATGCGTTCGACCGGTTTCTCGTCTACGGGACCGGAGGCTTGGCTTACGGCGGGGTCGACTACAAGGCGACCTTCCTGCGCAACACCGACGGCGCGCTCGCCTATTCCGGCCGGCGCCAGGAGATCGCGACCGGATACATCTACGGCGGCGGCATCGAATACGCGATCCCGACCGACAGCTTCATCAACAAGCTGAGCCTGCTCAACTATCTCGGCGTCCAATCCCAGGCCGTGACCGCCAAGGTCGAATACCTGCGCTACGATCTCGGCAAGCAGAACGTGATCGTGCAGTCCGTGATCCCGGGCGGACCGACGGGCAGCTACACGTCGCGGTTCTCGACGGAAGGCAACCTCGTGCGGGGCGGCCTGACCTACCGGTTCGGCGACCTTTTCTAGAGAACCCTCCGAACGTCGAACCGATTGTCCGCGGGCCCGCATGAACGCGACGATCGTGTGCCGGCGTTTCCGAGCAACGACGGCGGACGATCGCCCGTCCGACCGATGACGGACCCGAGCGCGGGACGCCTCAGCCGCGCTGGCGGCGGCGCGGCGGCGGACGGAGCGTCAGCGTCATCTCGGCGGCGCCGGCCGCGATGTTCACGCCGGACTGCGCCGACACCGACAGCGGCTGCAACGTGATCGTGTTGTTGAAGCCGCCGACGAGCGCGTTCGCGCCGAGCCCCGCGCCCACGGTCGCCTCGGCGGAGCCGCCGACGTAGTTGCCGGTCAGCGCGCCCCTGACGATCCGGCCCGACGGCTGCAGCACGTTCCAGACGATCACGGCTCCGTTGGTGAAGCCGATGTCGAGCCCGATCTTCGTGATCGCGCCGTCGTAGGTCTCGATCTCGGCATTGGGATTCTGGAAGGTGCAGGTGATCTCCTTGCGGGAGCCGATCACGAAGCCGGCGCCCGGGGCCACGCTGCAGGACAGCGTGCCGGCCTGGACGACCTGGGCGCGCGCCGGTGCCGACGCGAGGAGGCCCGCCGCGGTCAGGGCCGCGAACGCGACGAGCGGACGTGTGATCACCATCGGGACTTCCTCTGTAGCGAACCGGACCGAGACATAGCCCACCGATCGCGATGCGCCAATCAGCGCAGCGCGCCGCAGAAGCGCTGGATTCGGCGGCAGGCCTCCTCCAGCAGCTCGTTCGAGGTCGCGTAGGAGATCCGCAGGTTCGGCCCGAGCCCGAAAGCGGAGCCGTGCACCGCGGCGATCCCCTCGGTCTCGAGGAGCTCGGTCACGAAATCCTCGTCGGTGTCGATGCGCTTGCCGGAGGGTGCCGTCCTGCCGATCGCGCCCGCGCAGGACGGATAGACGTAGAACGCGCCTTCGGGCTTCGGGCATTTCAGGCCCGAGGCCTGGTTCAGCATCGACACGACGAGGTCGCGGCGCTCCTCGAACGCCTTCCGGAAGAGGGGCAAGTGCTCCTGGCTCCCGTTCAGGGCCTCGACGGAGGCCCATTGCGCGATCGAGCAGGCACCGGAGGTCTGCTGGCCTTGCACGAAGTCCATCGCCTTGATGAGCTCCTCCGGCCCGGCCGCGTAGCCGATGCGCCAGCCGGTCATCGCGTAGGATTTCGAGACGCCGTTCATCGTGAGCGTCCGGCCATAGAGCTCCGGTTCGACCTCGGCCGGCGTGACGAAGGTGAAGTCACCGTAGACGAGGTGCTCGTA
>CAXTKM010000004.1:0-45344 GCA_964244795.1 uncultured Enterovirga sp. | reverse complement strand
AGGCGGTCGTCCAGACCGGCAAGCCGCTCCTGATCGTGGCCGAGGACATCGAGGGTGAGGCTCTCGCCACGCTCGTCGTGAACAAGCTCCGCGGCGGCCTGAAGGTCGCGGCCGTCAAGGCGCCGGGCTTCGGCGATCGCCGCAAGGCCATGCTGGAAGACATCGCGATCCTGACCGCCGGTCAGACGATCTCGGAAGACCTCGGCATCAAGCTCGAGAACGTGACTCTCGCGATGCTCGGCCGCGCGAAGCGCGTCCGCATCGAGAAGGAGAACACGACCATCATCGACGGCGCCGGCGACAAGCAGGCGATCGAGGCCCGGGTCGGCCAGATCAAGGCGCAGATCGAGGACACGACCTCGGACTACGACAAGGAGAAGCTCCAGGAGCGTCTGGCCAAGCTCGCGGGCGGCGTCGCGGTGATCCGCGTCGGCGGTTCGACCGAGGTCGAGGTGAAGGAGAAGAAGGACCGCGTCGACGACGCCCTCCACGCCACCCGCGCAGCGGTCGAGGAAGGCATCGTTCCGGGCGGCGGCGTCGCGCTGCTTCTCGCCAAGAAGGCCGCCCAGGCCATCAAGAGCGAGAACGCCGAGGTCCAGGCCGGCATCAACATCGTCCTGAAGGCTCTCGAAGCGCCGATCCGCCAGATCGCGACCAACTCGGGCGTCGAAGGCTCGATCGTGGTCGGCCGCATCCTCGACCATGGCGGCGACACCTACGGCTTCAACGCGCAGACCGAGCAGTACGGCGACATGCTCCAGATGGGCATCGTCGATCCGGCGAAGGTCGTCCGCGCGGCGCTGCAGGGCGCGGCTTCGGTCGCGGGCCTGCTCGTCACGACGGAAGCCATGATCGCCGAGGCTCCCAAGCGCGAGTCCGGCGCCGGCGGCGGCATGGGCGGCGGCGGCGGTGGAATGGGCGGCATGGGCGGGATGGACTTCTAAAGAAGTCCATCTGCCCAAGGACCAAACGATGCTCAGGTCCGGCAAGCCGGACCTGAGTGGCGGGATGGACTTCTAAAGAAGTCCATCTGCCCAAGGACCAGACGATGCTCAGGTCCGGCAAGCCGGACCTGAGTGGCGGGATGGACTTCTAAAGAAGTCCGTTCGCTCTGCTCTCGGTGTGAAACGGGAAGGGCCGGCGCGAGCCGGCCCTTTTCGTTGTGTACTCCGCGTCGTCATGGCCGGGCTTGTCCCGGCCATCCCGATCCTGACGCAGTACCCTCTGCCGGTGGTCGTCCGAGGGCACCGGGATGGCCGGGGCGAGCCCGGCCATGACGACGGGCGGGTGGAGACGTCAGGTCAGGCGACGACCACCACCCGGTTGCTCTGCGTCGTGCGCCCGTACAGGTGGACGATGTCCTGGTTGATCATCCGGATGCAGCCCGAAGAGACGTCGGTGCCGATCGTCTCGGGCTCCCAGGTGCCGTGGATGCGATATCCGGTGTCGCGGCCGTTCGCGGCGAGGATCATGGCGCGGGCGGCCATCGGGTTCTTCGGGCCGGCCGGGATGCCGCGGCCGCGCGGCGTATCGGTGAGCTGGGCCGCGATGGCCGGGTCGCGCTCGACCATCTCGCGCGGCGGGACCCAATCGGGCCAGGCGCGGCGCACGTTGATGCTGGCCTGCCCGTTCCAGCCGAAACCCTCGCGGCCGACGCCGACGCCGTATCGCGTCGCGCGGCCGCTGCCCTCGACGTAGTAGAGGGCGTGCCGCCTCGGCTCGACCACGATCGTGCCCGGCGCCTCGGCGCTCGCGTAATCGACGTTGGCCCGCAGCGTCTCGGGATCCATGGCCGTGTAGTCGAAGGCCGGGATCGGGAAGCGCTCGCCCTCGATCGCGCCGTAGACCTTGGCGTAGTCCGCGGTCCGGACGGCACGCCGACGGCCGGACGGCGGCTCGGGCGCCGCGCTGCCGAAGACCGGCATGTCACTGAGGCCGGCGCAGGCGGACAGGCCGAAAGCCATGCCGCCGAGGCTGAAGCCCGCGACCGCACGACGGGTGTAAGACGACATGACCGGCTCCGAACGCGACAGAGACCCACGGTTAGCAGCCGGGCCTTTACGCTTCGTTGACTCTGACGGCGATCGGCCCCGAATCCGGACAGGACGGTTGCCCGGGGCAGCGAAGCTGCGATCGACGTCACACGAACATTCAGGCGACACGCGCCCTGACATATCGGGCGGGCGCGGCACGGGCGGGGGTACGTCATCCATAGCCCATGCGCCCACCACCGACCGTCTGAGCCACAATCCTCTCGCCTCGTAAGGCCGCCTCATGAGTTCCCCGCCAGAGCCAGCGATGGACACAACCGCGAACCATGATCGATCCGCCTTATAAGGTTGCCTTATAAGGCAAGACCCTCTTCGGCCTCGAGGGCGTGGTGGTGAGGCAAGGGAGCGTTCCCGGCCCGGCGAGGGAGGGCGGAGAGGGCCGTCGCGCTCGCGATCGGGCGGCCGGACGTCGAGCGATGGTTCCGCGGACCCAGTAACGGGATGCCGTCAGGCGAGCACCACCGCCCGCGTTCCCTCCCGGGTCCGGCGGAAGAGGTCGATCATGTCCTGGTTGATCAGCCCGATGCAGCCGGTCACGACCTCGGTCCCGACCGTGTCCGGCGCGGGCGTCCCGTGGATGACGTAGCCCGCGTCTTGCCCGTCGACGGCGAGGTAGAGCGCGCGCGCGCCGCGCGGGCTCCTCGGGCCGCCCGGCACCGTGCCGGCCGTGTCGCCGAGCTGCGCCCAGCGGACCGACACGCGCGCGTTCGCGACGGGGGATGGCACCCAGTCCGGCCAGGCCCGGCGGGCCGCGACGGAGGCCGGGCCGGAGAAGCCGCGGCTCTCCGGCCCGACCGCGACTCCGTAGCGCGACGCCCGGCCGCGCTCCTCGACGAGGTAGAGCAGCCGACGGCGTGGATCGACCACCACCGTCCCGGCCGGCTCCCCGCCCGCATAGGCCACCTCCGCCCGCAGGAAGGCCGGATCGAGGTTCGTGTAGTCGAAGGCCGGAACCCGGTGACGCTCGCCCTCGACCGGGCCGTAGACCCGGCCGTAATCGGCGGTCCGGACCGGGCCGTTGCCCTCCCGGGGCCAATCCTGGAACAGCGAGCCGACCATCGGCATGTCCCGGAAGACGGCGCAGCCGGCAAGCGTCGAGCCGGCGCCCGCGAGGCCGGCGAGCGCGGCTGCGCGTCGAGTGAGGGAACCCATGGGCGAACTCCGAACGCAACACTCGACCACCCTGCGCCCGCGAGGTTGACGGCCCGTTGCGCCGGTTGCCGGTCCGATCGGTCGAGATCGAGCTGACGCCTGCCGATGCCGCTGCTAAGACGATGACATTCGGGCGACACGAACGAACCAGGAGAGCCTCCATGGCCGAGCCCAAAGGCGCGACGAGCGGCGCCACCACGAGCGGGGCGACCACGA
The DNA here is from genome assembly GCA_964244795.1 of uncultured Enterovirga sp. Lineage (GTDB taxonomy): Bacteria > Pseudomonadota > Alphaproteobacteria > Rhizobiales > Beijerinckiaceae > Enterovirga. The sequence goes on along the minus strand of CAXTKM010000004.1, from coordinate 41,925 downwards.
TGCCGTCGTCGCGGCCGCCATCCCGGGCGGCCCGGGCGTTCTCGTCCCGGCCCATCACCTCGATCGAGGACCTCCGGATCCTGGCCGAGCGGCGCGTGCCCCGGATGTTCTACGACTACGCGGATTCCGGCTCCTACACGGAGGGGACCTATCGCTCAAACGAGAGCGATTTCGCGAAGATCAAGCTCCGCCAGCGGGTCGCCGTCGACATGTCGAACCGGACGCTGGCATCCACGATGGCCGGCCAGCGGGTCGCGATGCCGGTCGCGCTGGCCCCGACGGGCCTCACCGGCATGCAGCACGCGGACGGCGAGATCCTGGCCGCGCGCGCGGCCGCGAAGGCCGGCGTCCCGTTCACGCTGTCCACGATGAGCATCTGTTCGATCGAGGACGTGGCCGAGCACGGCGACGCGCCGTTCTGGTTCCAGCTCTACGTCATGCGCGACCGCGACTTCATCGACCGGCTGATCGACCGGGCGAAGGCTGCCGGCTGCTCGGCGCTCGTCCTGACGCTCGACCTTCAGATCCTGGGCCAGCGCCACAAGGACATCCGGAACGGCCTCTCGACGCCCCCGAAGCCGACGCTCCGAAACCTCCTGAACCTCGCGACGAAGCCGCGCTGGTGCCTCGGCATGCTGGGCACGCAGCGCCGGACGTTCCGCAACATCGTCGGCCACGCGCAGGGCGTCGGTGACCTCTCCTCGCTCTCCTCCTGGACCGCGGAGCAGTTCGACCCGAGCCTGTCCTGGGACGACGTCGCCCGGATCAAGGAGCGCTGGGGCGGCAGGCTGATCCTGAAGGGCATCCTCGATCCGGAGGACGCGGAGCTCGCGGCGAAGAGCGGCGCCGATGCCATCGTCGTGTCGAACCATGGCGGGCGGCAGCTCGACGGCGCGATGTCGTCGATCTCGGCCCTGCCGGCAATCGTGCAGGCGGTGGGCGACCGGATCGAGGTCCTGTTCGACGGCGGCATCCGGTCGGGCCAGGACGTGATCAAGGCGCTCGCGCTCGGCGCGCAGGGGACCTTCATCGGCCGTGCCTTCCTCTATGGCCTCGGCGCCGGCGGCGAGGCGGGCGTGACCCAGTGCCTCGACATCATCCGGCGCGAGCTCGACGTCACGATGGCGATGTGCGGGCTCCGCGACGTCCGGGACGTCGACGCCCGCATCCTCGCCGACACCGACGGATTGATCCCCCGCGCACAGCGCTCCGCCACGCCCGCACTCCGGATGGCGGCGGAGTAGGCTCGTCTCTCGTCACTCCGGGGCGGCGAAGCCGAGCCCGGAACCCATAAACGCCGACGCCGTCGATCGTGGCAGCCGCAGCGTCAGGACTGAGAACGCTGGCGTCTATGGGTTCCGGGCTCTCGCTCCGCGAGCCCCGGAATGACAGCGGCATGGATCGCTTACCGGCCGTTCGCCTCAACGGCACAGCACCCCGTAGATGCTGCGGTAGGCCTCGCGCAGGTTCGCGAGGTGGAGGCCGTCCCGCGAGGAGCCGGGCTTGCCGCGCCAGAACGGGCCGTCCCGCACCGCCGCGAAGGGGTCCACGAAGGTGCAGCCGCGATCCCGGCAGATCGCCTGGAGCGCATCGCTGTAGAGCGCGAAGGAGCGGGTGTCGAAATACTTGGCGACGCTCTCCTGGATCGGCGGGATCGCGGCGACCACGACGCTCGCGCCGCCCACAACGAGGCGGTCGATCAAGCGCGTTGCGTTCGCCCGGAAACGGCCGAGCGCCGCCTCTCCGGTCGGGTCGTACTTGATCTGCAGGTCGTTCAGCCCGGTCGACAGGAGCACCACCGAAGGTGTCCGCTCGAATTGCACGGCGTCGAGCAGGTGCAGGTAGTCCGCGACCTTCGCTCCGTTCACGCCGCCGTTCACGAGCTCGCGGCCGCAGGGAAGCGGCTCGGCCGCGTAGTGCTCGACGAAGCTGTCGCCCGCGAGGAAGCCGTAGCCGGGGGCGGCCTGACGGATATGGGCGTTGATGACGTGGACTCGCTCGCCGCCATAGGCCGCCGCCGTGAGGCGCGTCGGTGGCTTCAGCACCCAGCCGAGCGCGAACGCGGCGCCCCCGAAGAGAGCCGCCGCCGCCGCGATCGCCGCGACCCGCCGGCGGAGCGCACGCGCGGCGGACGGCGTGGCGTCCACGTCACCCTTCGGATCGCTCCCGTTCGACGTCGTCATGGCGTCATCCGCTCACCTGCCCGAGTACGATCGCGCCCCGACACCATTCCGGGGTTCGCGCGTTACAGTACCGTCCACGGGGAGAACAGCCTTGATCGATCACCACCGCCGCGCCGTCCTGATCGGCGCGTCCGCGCTGACGCTCGCCTCCTCGATAGGAGGCGCCGACTCTCAGACGACCCCGCAGGCGCCGGCACAGGCGCCCGCCGCCGGGCCTTTCAAGCTGGATCCCCTGCCCTACGCGAATGGCGCGAACGAGCCGCATATCGACGCGAAGACGATGGAGATCCACCACGATCGGCACCATCAGGCCTACGTCACGAACCTGAACGCGACGCTCGCGAGCCATGGCGAGCTCGCCAAGCTGCCGCTCCAGGATATGCTGGCCGACCTGTCGAGAGTCCCGGAGGCGATCCGGACGGCGATCCGCAACAACGGCGGCGGGCATGCGAACCACACGATGTTCTGGCAGATCATGGGCGCCAAGGGCGGCGAGCCGACCGGCGAGGTGAAGGCCGCGATCGATCGCGACCTCGGCGGCTTCGCCAAGATGAAGGCTGATTTCAATGCGGCCGGCGTGCGCCAGTTCGGATCGGGCTGGGTCTTCGTGACGGTCGCTCGCGACGGAAAGCTCGCGATCGCCTCGAAGCCGAACCAGGATTCGCCGCTGATGGACGGGGGCCACGCGCTCTTCGGCAACGACGTCTGGGAGCACGCCTATTATCTGACCTACCAGAACCGCCGCCCGGACTACCTGAACGCCTGGTGGAACGTCGTGAACTGGGCCAAGATCGGTGAGCGCTACGCAGCCGCAAAGGCTGGAACACTCACGATCTGATCGTTTCGATCACGCAAACACCCTCCAGGCCGGGCCGGAAACTCTCTTCCGGGCCATCAACACGTCATCTTCGGATCAAGGCCGGGGCAGGCTCCTCCCAGCGCGACGCTGAGGAAAGCCGAGAAGCGGCTCGTCTCGAAGCACCCACGAGCGGTGTGCGTGCTTCGAGACGCGCCTTCGGCGCTCCTCAGCATGACGCCGAAGGGTGGATCGGGATGTTGAGCCAGGCTCTGACGGACCCGCCTCGGACGTGATCCGGGGATGAGGAGCGGAGCGGCTGAAGAGCGATCCAGAGATCAGTCCGAGGGAACAAGATCATGTCTTCACCGATCGAGAGCAGCCGCAAGCCGGACCACGCCGTCGACCCGCTCTTCGTCGAGCGCTGGTCGCCCCGAGCCTTCACCGGCGAGGACATCCCGCTCGAGACCCTGATGACGATGTTCGAGGCGGCCCGCTGGGCGCCGTCCTCCTACAACTCCCAGCCCTGGCGGTTCCTGTGGGCGCGCCGCGGCACGCCCGCCTTCGAGACGTTCCTCGGTCTCTTGACCGGCTCCAACCCGGATTGGTGCCGGAGCGCCTCGGCGCTCGTCATCCTGGTGTCCTGCGAGACGATGACGATGCCCGGCAAGGCCGAGCCCGTGCCCTCCCGGACGCACTCGCTCGACGCGGGATCGGGCTGGATGTCGCTCGCGCTCCAGGCGCACATGCTCGGTTGGCACACGCACGCCATGGTGGGCCTGAACTTCGCGGAGGCCGCGAGCCGGCTGAACGTCCCGCTCGGCCACGCGGTCGAGATCGCGATCGGCAAGCGGGGCGATCCCGCGACCCTGGCGGAGCCTCTGCGGTCGCGCGAGCAGCCGAACGTCCGCAAACCCTTGGCCGAGACCGTGTTCGAGGGCGGCTTCCCGGTCTGACCGGCCCGGCCTGACCGACCCCGTCGCGGGCGACTCTACTCGCCCCGTGCCCGAAGACGATCGCGCTCCTTGTGCCGCAGCTTGAGCAGCAGCTCGACATGCTCCATCGGCAGCGGCTCGGCTTCGGGCGCGCCGTAGACTTCCCGTAGCGTGAGCCCGATGCGCCGCGCGATCCGGTCGAAGGCGGGCTGCGTCACGGTCTTCGCGATCTGCGCCGGGCGTTGATAACCAAGGCTCATCACCGATCTCCTCGACTCCGACCGTCGACCAACATGGTTAACAACGCGTAAACGCGCTCGCTCATCGTCGGCGCCGCTCACGCCGGAGAGCTGGATCGTCGAGGGGCATGCCGGCATCGGCGCCCATCATGACGAGGAGCTCGATCGGGGTCGGGAGGATGCCCGGCTCCGTCCGTTTCGCCGGGTAGGCGTCTGTCTTCGGCTCGCCCCGGACGACCTCGGCACGGACGCGACGGCTTTCATGCCCGCCCGGACCGCCTCGCTTCACCGCGCTCTAGGCTCGCGACGACGTCCTATTCTGCACGGTCGGAGCGCGAACATTCGCGGCCGCGAACAGCTATTCGCGCATTTCGAGGATTCTTCTTGCCGTAGACGCTTGCGTTATTTCGAGAGCGGTGCATTGAAGGTCGTCGTAACAACGAATCGAGAAAGCGGAAGCACATGGACGCCTCGCCCGAGACCGCATCCCAAGAACTGGCCGAGCTTACGAGCGAGATCGTGTCGGCCTACGTCACGAACAACAAGCTCGCCTCGACGGAGCTGCCGGAGATCATCGCATCCGTGCATGCGGCCTTGCGCGGCCTCGGCGAGACGAAGACGCCCGAGCCCGAGAAGCTGACGCCGCTCGTGCCGATCAAGAAATCCATCACGCCCGACTACTTGATCAGCCTCGAGGACGGTCGCCGGTACAAGTCGCTGAAGCGCCACCTCTCCGGCCGCGGGCTGACGCCGGTCGAGTATCGCGAGAAGTGGGGCCTCGCCCGCGACTACCCGATGGTCGCCCCGAACTACGCGAAGCAGCGTTCCGATCTCGCCAAGGCGCTGGGCCTCGGCCAGCAGCGCCGGAAGAAGGCCGATGCGGCAGCAGCCGCCCAGGCCGAGGCCGCGGCGACCCCGAAGAAGCGCGGCCGGCCGAAGAACGTCGTCGCGGCCGCCTGAGGTTCGCGACGATCCGGCCAGGCTCATCCTGAGAGCCTGGCCGCGAACTCGACCTCGTCATCCTGAGGAGGTCGCCGAAGGCGACCGTCTCGAAGGAGGCACCGCGGTCGTGCCTGCCTCGAGACGCGCCTTCGGCGTTCGTCGGCGTGACGCCCGAGGTGGATTTCGGCTCGGGTGTTCGGAAGCCGGACCGGCCCTCCTCTCGCAGGACGGCCCGCCCTCCCCCATCTGACCTCCATGCCATCCCTCTCCTGCCTCGACCTCTCCTTCGTGCGCTCCGGCCATCCGGCGAGCGCGGCCCTGCACGACACGATCGCGCTCGCCCGTCATTGCGACGCGCTCGGCTACGAGCGGTTCTGGCTCGCCGAGCACCACAACCTTCCCTCCGTCGCGAGCCCGGCGCCCGAGATCATGATCGGCCAGATCGCGGCCGCGACGAGCCGGATGCGGGTCGGCTCGGGCGGCATCATGCTGCCGAACCATGCGCCGCTCATGGTGGCTGAACGCTTCCGCATGCTGGAAGGCCTGTTTCCCGGCCGCATCGATCTCGGGCTCGGCCGCGCGCCCGGCACGGACGGCGTGACCGCGATCGCGCTCCGGCGGCACCAGGAGCCGCGCTCCGGCGACGATTTCCTCGAGAAGCTGCAGGAGCTCATTCTCTGGGAGACGGGCGGCTTCCCGGCCGACCACCCGTTCCGGCGCGTGCAGGCGATGCCGTCCGACGTCCGGCTGCCGCCGATCTGGCTGCTCGGCTCCTCCGGCTATTCCGCCCGGCTCTCGGCCCAGATCGGGATGGGGTTCGCCTTCGCGCATCACTTCGCGCAGCATGACGTCCACGACGCGATGCTGACCTATCGCGAGCAGTTCCGCCCGTCCGTCTGGCTCGCGGCGCCGCGCGCGATCCTCGCGGTCTCGGCGATCGTCGCCGACACGGAGGCCGAGGCGGAGCGCCTGGCGTCCAGCCAGGACCTGAACTGGCTCCGGCGCGCGCGGGGCGAATATGCTCCGCTGCCCAGCGTCCAGGAGGCTGCGGCCGAGAGCTACGGGCCAGCCGAGCGCGACATGATCGCCGCGAACCGCGCCCGGATGTTCGTCGGCGATGCCGCCAAGGTGCGCGACCGCCTCATGGCCTTCGCGCAATCCACCGGCGCCGACGAGGTCATGGTCACGTCCGCCATCCACGATCAGGAGGCGCGCCGGCACTCCTACGGGCTCCTGGCCGAATCCTTCCGGCTACCGATCGCGCTGGCGGCGTGACGTGTGCTTCGAGACGGCCCTTCGGGCCTCCTCAGCATGACGCCCGTCGAGGGATAGGATGATAGGGCGGCGTCATGCTGAGGAGCGTCGCGAAGCGGAGCGTATCGAAGCACGCACCACGCTTCGTCAGCCTCCCGCGAGAAGCGCCGTCGCCCTCGCCTTGAGGTCGAGCCCCGGATCTCCCGCCTCCGCGCGTGTCAGCGCGAGCCCCTTCGCCAGGAGCCGCCGCGCGATCATGTGGTCGGCGGCCCGGTTCACGGATTCAACCGCTGCGAGGCGCCGGCCCTCGTAGCAGAAGACCGAGAAGCTGCCCGTCTCCGGGTCGCCCCGCACAACGGTCTCGTCGTGCGGGATCGCGAGCCCGGCGATCTGGAGCTTCAGGGGCCCCTGGTCGCTCCAGAACCAGGGCACGGCCGCGAAGGGAGACGGCCGGCCGGCGAGCCGGGCCGCGACGCAGCGCGCGCCGTCGACGGCGTTCTGCACGGATTCGAGCCGCGTCGGCGCGCCGCCCGCGAAGGCGCCAGGATAGACCGCGCAGTCCCCGAGGGCCGAGATCGCGGGATCGGCCGTGCGAAGGTGATCGTCCACCACGATCCCGTTCGCGACCGCGAGCCCGGCATCCGCCGCGAGCTCGACGTTCGGCACGACCCCGATGCCGACCACGACGAGGTCGGCAGGAACGTGGAGACCCTCGCCCGTCTCGACCCCGGTCGCGCGCCCGCCCTCGCCCGTGACCCGGACCACCACCGCGCCCATCGCGAGCCGTACGCCGGCCCGCTCGTGCGCCTCGAGGAAGAAGCGCGAGATCGGGACGGAGACGGCGCGCGACATCGGCCGGCTCGTCGCCTCGAGCACCGTCACATCGATCCCGCGGGCGGCCGCGACCGCCGCGAATTCGAGCCCGATGAAGCCCGCCCCGACCACGACGAGGCGCCGGACCGCGTCGAGCCGTGCCCGGATCGCCTCCGCGTCCGCGAGCGAGCGCAGGGACAGCACGCCGTCGAGATCGGCACCGGGCACCGGCAGGAGACGGTTCCGGGCACCTGTCGCGAGGACGAGATGACCGTAGGCGAGCGCGCCGCCGGACCCGAGGTGGACGACGCGGTTCCCGCGGTCGATCCGGACGGCGCGGTCCGGGGCCAGGAGCTCGATCCCGCGCTCCTCGTAGAAGGCCGGTGCGCGGAGCTGCAGGCCCTCCGCATCCTGCTTGCCCGTGAGATACGCCTTCGACAGCGGCGGGCGCTGATAGGGCAGTCCCGGCTCCTCGCCGACGAGGACGATGCGGCCCGCGAAACCCTCGTCGCGCAGCGAGGCTCCCGTCTGGAAGCCGCCCTGCCCCGACCCGACGATCACGACCGTTCCGCCTGCCTCGATCATCGCATCCCGTTCCGGCACCGCTCCCGACCTCACTCGCCGTCGCCCTCGCCGTCGCCCTCGCCCTTGGCAGGGTCTCGGATTTCCTCTTCTGTATCGGCCAAAGAACCAAACGACGAGCGGGAGGGATCAGCATGGCATCGATCGGCAGGATCGGCAGGATCGGCAGGATTCTCGGGGCCGCGTGCCTCGCCGTGCTCGCGAGCGCGGCGCTCCCGTCGGGCGCGGGAGCCCAGATCTCGGACGACCTCGTCAGGATCGGGATCCTGACCGACCTCTCCGGCCCCTACGCCGATTCGGGCGGCAAGGGCTCGGTCGCGGCGGCCGAGATGGCGGTGCGGGACTTCGGCGGCACGGTGCGCGGCAAGAAGGTCGAGGTGATCTCGGCCGACCACCAGAACAAGCCGGACATCGCGTCGACGATCGCGCGGCGCTGGTTCGACACGGAGCGGGTCGATGCGATCCTGGACCTTCCGGTGACGGCCATCGCGCTCGCGGCCCAGCAGGTCGCGAAGGAGAAGAATCGGACCGTGATGATCACGGCGGCCGCGACCTCCGACTTCACGTCGAAGCTCTGCAACCCGACGAGCTCGCATTGGACGGACGACACCCAGGCGCTGACCGCCGGCACGGCCCGGGCCGTGCTCGAGCGCGGCGGCAAGAGCTGGTACTTCGTGACCGTCGACCACGCCTTCGGGGCAGCCCTCCAGCGCGACGCCTCAGAGGTCGTGACCAAGCTCGGCGGCAAGGTCGTAGGCGCCTCGCGCTTCCCGATCGGCAACGCCGATTTCTCGTCCTTCCTGCTGCAGGCCCAGACCTCGGGCGCCGACGTCGTGGCCTTCGCGGCCGTCGGCGACGACTTCTCGCGCGCGATCAAGCAGGCGAACGAGTTCGGGCTCATGTCCGGCCGGCAGACGATGACCGGGTTCCTGGTCTACATCACGGACATCCACGCGCTCGGCCTGCCGGTCGCCCAGAACCTGACGTTCTCGGAGGCGTTCTACTGGGACCAGAACGACGCGACCCGGGCCTTCGCGAAGCGCTTCCTCGACGCGGTCGGGATCATGCCGACGAAGAACCACGCCCTCATCTACACGGCCGTCGGCCACTACCTGAAGGCCGTCGACAAGGCCGGGACCGACGAGGCGGTCGCAGCGAACAAGGCGATGCGGGCCATTCCGGTCGCGTTCTTCGGCCGCGACGCGACGCTCCGGGCCGACGGCCGCCTCCTCTACGACCCGGTCCTCTACCGGGTGAAGGCCCCGGCGGCCTCGAAGGCGCCCTGGGACTATTACGAGGCCGTCCGGTCGATCCCGGCCGCCGAGGCGTTCCTGCCGATGAACCCCGCCTGTGCGGGTTCGACGCCGGGGTAGCCCGCTCCGGTCCGTCATTCCGGGGCGGCGAAGCCGAGCCCGGAATCCATAGACGCCGACGGCGTCGAGGTTGACTCTGTCGGTGGCGGAAACGGGAACGTCAGCCCTTATGGGTTCCGGGCTCGGCTTCGCCGCCCCGGAATGACAAGCGGTAGAGGCAGCCAACGGGGGAGGCGCCCATCATCTTCGACCTCGAGCACCTCCCGGCCTCGTTCCACGACGAGCCCTACGCCACCTACGCCGCGTTGCGGGCGGAGGAGCCGGTGCACCGTCTGCCGAGTGGGCAGCTCTTCCTCACCCGCTATGCCGACGTGGAGCGCGTCTACAAGGACCCGGAGACGTTCTCGTCCGACAAGGCGGTCGAGTTCGGGGCGAAGTTCGGACCCTCGCCGCTGTTCGAGCACCACACGACGAGCCTCGTGTTCAGCGACCCGCCGCTGCACACGCGCGTCCGCCGCATCATCACAGGCGCGCTGACCCCACGGGCGATCGCCTCGATGGAGGACGGCGTCGTGGCCCTCGTCGACGGGCTCCTCGACGCGATGGAGGAGAAGCCCGAGGTGGACCTCATCGAGGATTTCGCATCCGCGATCCCGGTCGAGGTCATCGGCAACCTGCTCGACGTGCCGCGCGAGGAGCGCGGGCCGCTGCGGAACTGGTCTCTCGCGATCCTGGGCGCGCTGGAGCCGGGCTCGCGGCCCGACCGTCTCGCGGCCGGGAACCTCGCCGTCACGGAGTTCCTGGCCTATCTCGAGGACCTCGTGCGGCGACGGCGCGAGACGCCAGGTGACCCGGACAAGGACATCCTGACCCGTCTCATCGGCGGCACGCAGGACGGCGAGCGGCTGAGCGAGCTGGAGCTGCTGCAGAACGTCATCTTCATCCTGAACGCCGGCCACGAGACGACGACGAACCTGATCGGCAACGCCCTCCGGCTCCTGATCGATCACCCGGGCGAGCGGGCCCGGCTGCTCGCCCGGCCCGAGCGGATCCGCACGGCCATCGAGGAGGTGCTGCGCGTCGAGAGCCCGAACCAGCTCGGCAACCGGATCGCGAACGCGGATTTCGAGATGGCCGGGAGGGCCTATCCCGCGGGAACGCAGATCGCGCTCTGCATCGGGGCCGCGAACCGCGACCCGGACGTGTTCCCCGAGCCCGACCGCTTCGACGTCGCCCGGGCGCCGAACCGGCATCTCGCCTTCGCGAGCGGCATCCACGCCTGCGTCGGCCTCGCGGTCGCCAGGCTCGAAGGCCGGATCGCGATCGGCCGGTTCCTGGCCCGCTTCCCCGATTTCGGGCCGGCCGGGCCGGCGACCCGAGGCATGCGGGTCCGGTTCCGGGGCTTCGCCCACCTGCCGGTGCGGCTGCGGGGGTGAAACGCACGTTCCGCCGTCATTCCGGGGCTCGCGAAGCGAGAGCCCGGAACCCATAAACGCTGAGGATGTCGGCCCTGACGGCGCCGGTGCCGTGTCGACCACGTCGGCGTCTATGGGTTCCGGGCTCGGCTTCCCCGCCCCTGACTGACGATCCGCCCGTCACCCGAGGTCGTCGCCCAGCACCTCCCTCGCCCAACGGAACCCTCCGTTCGCGGCCGGGACGCCGGCATAGATCGCGCATTGCGTCAGGAGCGCGCGCAGTTCGTCGATCGAGACGCCGTTCCCGAGCGCCGGCCGGAGGTGGAGCTTGAACTCCTCCTCGCGGCCGAGCGCGAGCGTGATGGACAGGACGACGATCGAGCGCGTCTTCCAGGGCAGCGTGTCGTCGCCCCAGACCTCGCCCCAGGCGTAGCGGGTGATGAAGTCCTGCCAGGGGCCGGCGAAGGCCCCCGATCCCTTCAGCGAGCGATCCACGTGCTCGGCGCCGAGCACGCTGCGCCGGTTCGAGAGGCCGGCCGCGAAGGTCGCCGGGTCTGCCGGGGGCGCGGCCTTCGGCCGACGCTCGCCGGACGGCGCTCCGGGCGCTTCGAGAAATGTCGCGATCACCGCCGTCAGCGCGTCCGCGCGCTCGACCGCGATGAGATGCGCCGTGTCCGGCATCACGATGAGCTGGGCCCCAGGCACGAGCGCCCGGATCTCGTCGCCCATGGCGGGTGGCGTCGCGGGGTCGGCCGCGCCGGACACGACCAGCGTCGGCGCCCGGATCGCCCCGATCCGGCTCCGGAGATCCATCGCCCCGATCGCCTCGCAGCAGAGCGCGTAGCCCTCCGGCGGGATCTCCTGCTCCAGGCATCGCCGTGTCGCAACGGCGCCATCGCTCGCCTGATTCGCGGGGATGAACCAGCGGCCGATCACGTTCTCCGCGACCGCGCCCATGCCGCGCGCCCGGACCATCTCGGCCCGCTCGAGCCAGAGATCGCGCGGCGGCAGGAAGGCCGAGGTCGCGACCAGCACGAGCCGGTCGACGAGGTCGGGCCGCAGCACGGCCAGCGCCTGCCCGGTCATGCCGCCGAGCGACAGCCCGACGACATGCGCGCGCCGGATGCCGAGCCCGTCGAGGAGGCCCGCGAGGTCGCCCGCGAGGTCGTCGACCGAGAAGCCCGGCCCGGACACCGGCGACGCGCCGTGGCCGCGCGTGTCGTAGCGCAGGCAGCGGAAGCGGCCCGAGAGCGCGGCCGCCTGCGCGTCCCACATCGCGAGCGTGGTGCCGAGCGAGTTCGAGAACGCGATGACGGGCGCGTCCTCCGGCCCGTCGAACCGGTAGTTCAGCGCCGTGCCGTTCGCCTCGATGATGGGCATGTCTGCGTCCTCCCTGGTCTTATCCGATGAGCGTCGCCCTGACCCGCGTGACCTCGGCCGCGACCCGGTCGATCCAGCCGGCCGCCGCCCGGACCGCGGGTCCGGGATCGAAGATGGCGTCGAGATCGGGTCCGGACAGGCGAGCTCCCGCCTCCGGGTCGGTCTCGAGTGCGGTCCGGAGGCCGATCGCCTCCGTCCGGACGCGCCCGGCCAGCGTCTCCAGGAGCGCGTGCGCCCGCTCCCGGCCGACCGCGCCGGCGAGCCGGGCCGCGGCTGCATCCGCGAAGAGGAGCCCCCGCGTCGCGTCGAGATTGAGGCGCATCCGGTCCGGATCGACCACGAGGCCGTCCGCGAGACGGCGCGCCTCGGCGAGCGCCCCGGAGGCGAGCCCGAAGAGCGCCGGGAGCGCGTGCCACTCGCCGTGCCAGGCGCCGGCCGGACGCTCCCCCGCGGCCGCCATCGCGGTGACGAGAGGGACGAGATGGCCCGAGGCGGCTTCGTGCGCGGCCAGGATGATCGTGGCCGATACGGGGTTGCGCTTGTGCGGCATCGCCGAAGAGCCGCCCCGGCCGGGAACGTGCGGCTCGGCGACCTCGGCGATCTCCGTCGAGGCGAGCCCGACGACGTCGGTCGCGATCTTCGCGAGCGCGCCCGTCAGCGCCGCGAGGAACGCGCCGACCGCGAAGACGGGCGCGCGGCGGACATGCCAGGCGGCCGCCGACGGCGCGAGACCGAGCTCGGCCGCGAAGGCGTCCGCGACGGCCGGCCCGTGCTCGCGAAGGCCTGCCAGCGTCCCGACCGGGCCGCCGAGCGAGGCCCGAAGCACCGAGGCCCGCAAGGCGGGGAGCCCGGCCGCGACGTCGGCGACGCCCGACGCCCAGATCGCGGCCTTGAACCCGAAGGAGAGCGGCTGCGCGTGCTGCCCGTAGGTCCGGCCGACCTGCGGCGTCTCGCGATGCGCCTCCGCGAGCCGCATCAGCCCGGCCAGGATCGCGTCCATGTCGGCTGCGACCAGCGCGAGCCCGTCCTGCATCTGCAGGACGAGCGCCGTGTCGAGGATGTCCTGCGTGGTCGCGCCCTTGTGGAACGCCGCTTCGAGCTCGGGCGGCAGCCGCGCACCGACCGCCTTCACGAAGGGGATCGTCGGCACGCCCGCGAGCGCCGTCTCGCGCCCGAGCCCATCGAGATCGAGCATCTCGGGATCGATCGCGGCGAGCGCCGCCGCGAGCCCCTCCGGCACAAGCCCGAACCGAGCCTCGGCCCGGGCCAGCGCCGCCTCGGCCTCCAGCATGGCCGCGAGGCGGGCGCGATCGGAGAACACGGCCCGCATCGCGTCGGTCGCGACGAGCGGGCCGAGGAGGCGGGAATCGAGCGCCGAGAACGTCATCGGGATGGGTTTACGCGATCCCGATGCGGAGTGAAGGGGCGAGGACACTCGCCGGAACTCCCTCTCCCGAGAGGGAGAGGGTTGGGGTGAGGGACGGAGGCCGGCGGCGGAGCCTGCGACCGGCGTTCCGTCCCGCTGGCTCCGCCGTCGACGTCAATCCCTCACCCGGTCGGCTTCGCCGACTCGACCTCTCCTCTCGGGAGAGGTGGCGCCCGCAGCTACCTCGCCCGCGGGTCCAACGCGTCCCGCAGCCCATCCCCGAGAAGGTTGAACGACAGCACCGTCACGAAGATCGCGAGCCCCGGGAAGACGGCCATCCAGGGCGCGTTCGTGAGGAAGCGCTGCGCCGTGTTCAGCATCGAGCCCCAGGACGGGGCCGGCGGCTGCTGGCCGAGGCCGAGGAAGGAGAGGCTCGCCTCGGCGATGATCGCGCTCGCGACCGTGAGACTCGCCTGGACGAGGAGCTGGGGCAGGACGTTCGGCAGAACGTCGCCGAGCGCGATGCGCCAATGCGTGTTCCCGACCGCGCGCGCGGCCTGCACGAACTCCTCGGTCTTGATCGCGATCACCTGACCCCTGGTCAGCCGGATGAAGAGCGGCGCGGACGTGACCCCGATCGCGATCATGGCGTTCGACAGGCTCGGGCCTAGGAAGGCCGCGAGCGCGATCGCGAGGATCAGGAACGGGCAGGCCAGCATGGCGTCCGTGAAGCGGCTGACGAGCCCGTCGAGGATGCCGCCCGCGTAGCCGGCCAGGAGCCCGAGCGGGACGCCCACACCGAGCGCGATCGCGACCGAGATCAGCCCGGCCGCGAGCGAGGCCCGCGCGCCCCACAGGATGCGGGCGAGCACGTCGCGCCCGACCTCGTCGGTGCCGAGCGGATGCGCGAGCGAGGGCGCCTTGCGGATGACGGAGTAGCTCTGCTGGGCTGGATCGTAGGGCGAGATCCACGGCGCGAGCATCGCCGTCGCCACCACGGCCACGACGACCGCGAGACCGACCATGGCGGAGGGTCGCGCCCGGAGCCGCGTCCAGACACGCCGCAGCGGCGTGTCGCGGGTCACGTCCTCAATCTCGGGTTGACCAGCACGTAGCCGATGTCGGCTGCGAGGTTCAGGGCGATGTAGGCCGTCGCGGTGACCAGCACGACGCCCTGCACGACAGCGTAGTCGCGGTTCAGGACGGCGTCGACGATGAGCTTGCCGAAGCCCGGGATCGTGAAGATCTGCTCCGTCAGGACGGCGCCGGACAGGAGCGTCCCGAACTCGAGGGCGCCCAGCGTGATGACGGGCGTGAGCGCATTGCGCATCGCGTGCCGCAGGATGACGATCCGCTCGCGCAATCCCTTCGCGCGCGCGGTCCGGACGTAGTCGCTGGCCAGAGCGGCCAGCATCGCGCCGCGCGTATGGCGCATGAGCACGCCCGCGAAGGCGTTGCCGAGCACGAAGGCCGGCAGAATCGTGGTCGCGAGGCTCTGGCGCCAATCCTCGAGCGGGCTGACGTAGCCCGACGCCGGCAGCCAGCCGAGCGTCACCGCGAAGACGAAGATCAGCATGATCCCGAGCCAGAAGTTCGGGGTCGAGATACCGACCAGCGAGACCGTGCTGACGAGGTAGTCGAGCGCGGTGCCCTTCTTCACGGCGGACACGATTCCGGCCGTGACCCCGATCGCGAGCGCGATCACCATCGCCATCAGGGCGAGCTGGATCGTGACCGGCAGCTTCTGCAGCACGAGCTCGGACACGGGCAGGTTCAGCCGGATCGACTGGCCGAGATCGCCGCGCAGCACGCCGCCGATCCAGTACAGGTACTGCACCGGCACGGGCCGATCGAGGTGGTAGCGCGCCCTGACGGTCGCGATCACCTCGGGATCCCTGTCCTCGCCCGCGAGCACGAGCGCCGGATCGCCGGGCAGCAGTTGCTGCAGCCCGAAGATGATGATCGAGACGAAGAAGAGGGTCGGGACGAGCTGGACGAGCCGCCGGACGAGGAGCCGGGACACCGCCTACTTGATCGTCAGGCCGACCACCCGGACGAGCCCGTCCGCGACCGGCCGAAACCCCTCGAGCCTCGCCGAATGCGCGATGATCACCGGCCGGTGGTAGAGGTAGAGGATCGGGTCGTCGACGAGGAGCAGGCCCGCGACCTTCTCGTACAGCGCCATCCGGTCGGACACGGCCGACTTCGTCCGAGCCTCGTCGATCAGGCGGTCGACCTCGGGGTTCGACGACTTGCTGGCGTTCTGCGGCGCGCCCGTCTTGTGGAAGGTGAACAGGTTTCCGTCCGGATCGGTGCGGCCGGACCAGTTCAGCATGTAGGCCTGATACCGGCCGGCCTCCGACTCGTTCAGCGAGGTCGCGAACTCGGTGACGCGGATCTTCATGTCGAATCCGGCCTCGGCCGCCATCGCCTGGATCACCTCGGCGACCTGACGGGTCTCGGCGTTGTTCGGCACCATGTAGTCGACCGCGATCGGGGTCTTTACGCCCGCGGCCGCGATCAGTTGCTTCGCCTTGGCGAGGTCACGCTTCGGCACCGGGAACTTCGCCTGATACCAGGGGCTCTTCGGGCTGATCCACTGGTTGCCGGGTAGCGCCGCCCCGCTGAACACGACCTCGTTCAAGGCGTCGCGGTCGATCGCGAGGCTCAGCGCCTGGCGGACCCGCACGTCCTGCCCGAGCGGGTTCTTCGCGGCCTCGCCGTTCGCGACGTTGATCGTCATGCCCATGTAGCCGAGGTCGATCTGGCTCGCGAGCTTGAGCCGCCGGTCGGCCTGGATGTCCTTGATGTCGGTCGCGAGCGCGCGCTCGATCAGGTCGAGCTGGCCCGACTTCAGGTTCGCGAGCCGGACCGTCGAGTCCGGGATCGGCAGGTAGGTGATCCGGTCGATCTTGACCCGGTCCCGGTCCCAGTATTGCGGGAAGCGCTCGACCACGATGCGGTCCTGCTGGACGCGCTCGACGAAGCGATACGGCCCCGCACAGACGGGCTTCTGGCCGAATCTCTCGCCGGCCGCCTTCGCGGCCTTCGGCGACACGATCATCCCGGCCCGGTCGGTGAGCTGGGCGATCAGCGGCGCGAAGGGCGTCTTCAGGTTCAGCCTCAAGGTCAGCGGGTCGAAGACCTCGACCGTGTCGACCGCGCCGATCTCGGGGCGCCGGAACGAGCCCTGCATCGAGAGGTGGCGCTCGAGCGAGTACTTCACCGCCTCGGCGTCCATCGGCTCGCCGTCGTGGAAGACGACGCCCGGCCGGAGCTTCAGCGTGACGCTCTTCCCGTCGGCGGAGGTCTCGTGCGAGAGCGCGAGCTGCGGCACGACCGCCAAGGTCTCGTCGATGTCGAACAGCTTGTCGCAGAGCGACGCGAACACGATTCGGCCGACATAGGTGCGCCCGAAGGTCGGGTCGAGCACGTCGGGGTCTTCGGCCAGGCCGATCCGGAGCTGGGTTTGCGCCTGTGCGGGCGTGGCGACTGCCATTAGACAGATGAGACCGGCAGACGCCGCCAACCGATACCAACCCATGCAGGCTCCTCGCCTCAACGCTCCCGTTCGCCATGCAAGCAGCAGACCCTTCTGCAATGCAACCCCGCCCAAGACCGGAGGCGCGGAATGAACGACGTGGATGAAGGCCCGCCGTCGGGCATCCTGGCGTCTTGGGCCTACCGCATCGGCGATGGCCGAACGGTGCTCGCGGCGATCGCGCCCGCGGACACGCAGGCTCTCGGCCTGCTGCCCGAGATCGCGATCCTGGGAGCCGTTCCCGGCGAGCTGACGCCGGCCGGTTTCGTCGACAACCCGGTCTTCGTGAGGCTTCTGCACGAAATGGTGCAGCAGGTGGGAACAGGCGATCCCGAGCTGCATCGCGCCGCCGTCGCCCAGTCCGTCGGCCACGTCTACGTCATCGACGGGCGCTCGCCGACGCCAGAGGATCGGGTTTCGCCCGAGGACATCATCGGCGCCTTCCCGCTTCGGGACGGACGCGTCGTTGCGGAGGAATACCAACCCAATCCAAACCACAGGCTGTTCACGGAACGAGGCGTGACCCGGCCGAAGGCGATCGTCCTGGATGCGCTCCGCCGGGCGATGCAATCCCGCGCGGGGCTCGCCTGATCACGCCTCGCTGCGTCGCTGTCCGGTGCTTTCGGCGATCGATTCCGCGATGCGACGCTCGATCTCGTCCCGTCCGATCACGCCGGCCGGGTTGGCGCGCGACGGCATCGCTTTCCTGTAATGCGCGAACCGCTCTCCGTTGACGGCAAGCAGCCGGCCGAGCTCGGTCAGTGGATCGGCCGCGTCGTCGACCCGGAGGTCGATCAGGGCGTAATCCTCGTCGTCGTGGATCAGCATCGCGGCGGATTGCCGGCCGCGCTTGTCGCCGCCTTCGGCCTCGCCCGCCTGAAGCGCCACCAGGAACCGTTCTGCGAGCGGCCGCCCGACCCCGGCCTCGAACGCCGCCGCGGTCGCCTCGACCACATTGGGGCCGGCCAGCATGTTGCCCGCGACCGATACGCCGTCGCGGATCGCATGCCCGCACCACGGCACGCATCCGGCGCCGGTATAGGCGGCCGAACCGCCCGCTGCGTCCATCAGATGGACCTGGCGCTCGGCGCGTCCCTCGTCCGCCTCCGTGAGCAGCCGAACGACGTCGGCCGGGGGCGCGCCGGCCCGCAGCAGCGCGAGCCCGCGCGGGCCGTAGAACGGATTCGTGAAGGCCTGCGTCGCGACGGCGCCAGTCCCGGTCTCGACGAAGGGCACCCGGGCCCCGACCGCGAAGGCGCAGGTCGCGACCGCGATCCCGATCTGCCCCGATGCCGGGTCGCGGGCCACGATGGACCAGGTCACGCGATCATCGCCCCGCCGCGTAGCCCTGCATGCCGCGCGGATTGGCGGCGGCCCGAAAGCGGCCGTCGACCTGGGATGCTGCGGTCAGCCGCCCCTCCGACCAGGCGTCGCCGACCTCGACGACGTGGCCGCGGCGGCGAAGCTCGGCCACCGTCGCGTCCGGCACCCGGCTCTCGACCACGAGGACGCCCGGCCGCGACGTCCGGGGCCAGAACGAGGATGGGAAGTGCTCCGAGTGCCAGGCCGGCGCGTCGATCGCCTCCTGCAGGTTCATGCCGGCATGGACATGGCGCAGGAAGAACTGCGGGATCCATTGGTCCTGCTGGTCGCCGCCGGGCGAGCCCCAGGCGAGGTAGGGCTTGCCGCCGCGGAGCGCCATCGTGGGCGAGAGCGTCGTGCGAGGACGCCGCCCGGGCCCGAGCGCCTGCGGGTGCTCCGGGTCGAGCCAGAACATCTGGCCGCGGGTGCCGAGAGGAAAGCCGAGGTCCGGGATCACGGGCGAGGAGTGCAGCCAGCCGCCGGACGGCGTCGCGGTCACCACGTTGCCGTCGCGGTCGATGATGTCGAAATGGACCGTGTCGCCCGAGACGGCACCCATCCTGGCGCGCCCGCGCGCGTCCTCGGCCGGAACGACGCTGCGCTCGATCCGGCCCACGGTCGGCTCGCCGGCCCCGCTCGCCCCGACCGCCGTCCGGACGCCCCCGACCCGGGGCCCGATCGACTTGCCGTAGCCCTCGATCCGGCCCGGCCGATAATCGAGGGAGGCCGTCTCGCCGATCAGCGCGCGCCGCTCGGCGTTGTAGGCTTCGGAGAGCAGCGTCTCGCCCGGCACCGCGACGAAATCCGGGTCGCCGTAGAACGTGTCGCGATCCGCGAAGGCGAGCTTCGCCGCCTCGACCTGCAGGTGGATGAAGTCCGGCCCGGCCGGATCGAGCCCGTCGAGATCGAAGCCGCGGAGCAGCGCGAGCTGCTGCAGGGTCGCCGGCCCTTGCGACCAGAAGCCGGCCTTCAGCACCGTGTGCTCGCCGTATGCGAGCGCGACCGGTGCCTCGACGCTCGCCTCGAAGCGGGCGAGGTCCTGTCCGGTCAGCACGCCGCGGTGGCGGCGGCCGGAGGTGTCCAGCACCTCCTGCGTCCGGCAGAAGCGGTCGATCGCCTCGGCCACGAACCCCTGCGACCACACGTGCCGGGCGCGGGCGATCTCGGCGTCCCGGTCCCCTCCCCCGCTCTCCGCCTCCGTGAGGACCCGGGCGTAGGTGTCGGCCATGGCCGGGTTCCGGAACAGGTCTCCCGCCTTCGGGACGTCCCCTCCCGGCAGGTACACGGCGGCGGAGGTCGTCCACTCGTCGCGGAACATCGCCTCGACGGTCCGGATCGTCGCCGGGATGCGCTCGACCAAGGGGTAGCCGCCCCGCGCGTAGCCGATCGCCGGCCCGAGCACGTCTCGCAGACGCATCGTGCCGTAGTCGCGGAGAAGCAGCATCAGCGCGTCGAAGGTGCCCGGCACGACGGCGGCCAGGAGCCCCGTCCCGGGCACGACGTCGAGGTCGAGCGCCCGGTAGCTCTCGATCGTGGCTGCGGCCGGGGCCGGACCCTGGCCGCAGATGACCTGCGGCTGGCCGCCTGCCGGATGCACGATGATCGGCACGTCGCCGAGGGGCCCGTTCAGGTGCGGCTCCACGACCTGCAGCGTGAAAGCGGTCGCGACGCCGGCATCGAAGGCGTTCCCGCCCCGCTCGAGGATGCCCATCCCGACCGCGGTTGCGATCCAATGCGTCGAGGCCACGACCCCGAACGTGCCGTCGATCTCGGGCCGGGTGGTGAAGGCGTTCGGGTTGATGAAGCTCATGCAGGCGAGTGTGGGACACGGGTCCCGCTGCGGCAAGGCTCGACGCGCCCGCTCTCCCGACCGGCCTCCGGCTGGCAAGAGGGAGAGGGTTGGGGTGAGGGACTGACCTCTACGGCGGAGC
Source organism: uncultured Enterovirga sp. (assembly GCA_964244795.1). Classification (GTDB taxonomy): domain Bacteria; phylum Pseudomonadota; class Alphaproteobacteria; order Rhizobiales; family Beijerinckiaceae; genus Enterovirga. The sequence continues at coordinate 21,873 of CAXTKM010000004.1, read as the reverse complement.
CCGCAGGACGGAGAGGTTTCACGGGCTCCGCCCTGAGCGCTGGTCCCTCACCCAGCCCTCTCCCCCTTGCTGGCCGTAAGGCCAGTCGGGAGAGGGAACAGCGCGTGTACGGGCCAGGACGCCGAAAACTCCCAGCCGAAGGAACCGAGATGCCGCGGGAACGACGCCAGATTGGAACGGTTATGGGGTAAGCGCGCCTCCGGGCGGGACGGCAGGAGAGCGACCTTGGCCGACGGGCAGAACGCAACCGTTTCGATCTCCCTCACCGTGAACGGCGAGCCTCGACAGCTCGACGTCCTGCCCTGGACGATGCTCCTCGACCTGCTGCGCGAGGACCTGCAGCTCACCGGGACCAAGAAGGGGTGCGACCACGGGCAATGCGGGTCCTGCACCGTACTGGTCGACGGGCGTCGCGTGAACGCCTGCCTCGCACTCGCGGTCATGAAGGACGGCGCCAGCATCGTCACGATCGAGGGGCTCGCGAACGGCGCGCTGCACCCGATGCAGCAGGCCTTCGTGGACCACGACGCGTTCCAGTGCGGCTACTGCACGCCCGGCCAGATCTGCTCCGCGGTGGGGCTCGTCGAGGAGGGTCGCGCGGCGAGCGGAGACGAGATCCGCGAGATGATGAGCGGCAACCTGTGCCGTTGCGGGGCCTACGTGAACATCGTGGCGGCTGTCGAGGAGGTGGTCGCGAGAGGCAACGGCGGCCTGCCCCGACCGGCGGTCGACGGCATCGGAGAAGCGACGCGATGATGAACTTCACGTACACGCGCGCCATCCGGATCGAGGACGCGGTCAGGGCCGTCGCGGCGGAACCCGGCGCGAAGCTGATCGCGGGCGGCACGAACCTCGTCGACCTCCTGAAATACAACGTGGAGCGACCGACCCGGCTTGTCGACATCACGCGGCTGCCGCTCGGCTCGATTGAGGAGACTGCGGAAGGCGGCCTGCGGATCGGCGCGCTCGTGCCGAATTCGGACCTCGCCTACGACGACAGGATCGCGGCGCGCTATCCGCTGCTCGCGAGCGCCATCTTGGCGGGCGCCTCGCCGCAGCTCCGGAATGCGGCCTCGACGGGCGGCAATCTTCTTCAGCGCACCCGCTGCTACTATTTCTACGACACGGCCACGGCCTGCAACAAGCGCGAGCCCGGCTCCGGCTGCCCGGCGATCGAGGGCCAGAACCGGATCCACGCGATCCTGGGCGCGAGCGAGAGCTGCATCGCGACGCATCCGTCCGACATGTGCATCGCGCTGGCGGCCCTCGGTGCGACGGTTCGGGTCGCTGGACCGTCCGGCGAGCGGACCATCCCGTTCGGGGACTTCCATCGTCTCCCTGGCGACCGCCCGGAGATCGACACGACGCTCGCGCGCGACGAGATCGTCACCGCGGTCGAACTGCCGCCTGAGGATTTCTCGGCCCATTACACCTACCTGAAGCTCAGGGACCGCCTCTCCTACGCCTTCGCCCTCGTGTCGGTCGCGGCCGCGCTCAGGATGGAGGGCGGCACGATCGCGGAGGCCCGGATCGCGCTCGGCGGCGTCGCTCATAAGCCGTGGCGCGACGAGGCGGCCGAGGCGAGCCTCGCCGGCCAGCCCGCGTCGCCGGAGGTGTTCGGGGCCGTGGCCGCGCTCATCCTGCGGGACGCGAAGGGCTACGAGCACAACGGGTTCAAGATCGAGCTCGCCCGGCGGGCGATCGTCCGGGCGCTCGGGCAGGCTGCAGCCGGCACGCCCCAGGGCCAGGTGGACAAGCGCATCCAGTGAAGGCAGGACCCATGCTTCTCGATCCCACCCCGTTCGTCGGAACGCCGCAGAGCCGGATCGACGGCCCGGCGAAAGTAACGGGCGGTGCGCACTACGCGGCCGAGTTCTCGGCGCCCGACATGAGCTACGGAATCGTCGTGTCCGGGTCGATCGCCCGCGGCAAGATCATCGCGATCGACACGGCCGCAGCTCTCGCGGTGCCGGGCGTGATCCAGGTCTTCACGCACGAGAACCGGCGTAGGACGGCGTGGCTCGACTACAATTATCGCGACCAGGTCGCGCCTCCAGGCTCGCCGTTCCGGCCCCTCTACGACGCGGAGATCCACTACAGCGGACAGCCGATCGCGCTCGTCGTCGCGGATGATTACGAGGCGGCCGCGCACGCGGCGTCGCTCGTGCGGGTGACCTACGAGGAGGCGCCCCACAGCACGGACCTCGAGGCCGAGCGCTACCGGGCCTACGAGCCGCCGAAGAAGCGGTCCGGCATCAAGCCCCCGCCCTCCCCGCGGGGCGACGCATCGGGAGCCTTCGCGGCCTCGAGCGTCATGATCGCGGAGGAGTACAGCCACGCGATCGAGCACCATAACCCGATGGAGCCGTTCGCATCCACCGTGATCTGGGACGGCGCCGGCAAGATCACGGTGCACGACAAGACGCAAGGATCGCAGAACAGCCAAGCGTATGTCACGTCGGTCTTCGGCCTGAAGTCGGACAATGTCAGGGTGATGAACGCCTATGTCGGCGGTGGCTTCGGGTCGGGCCTGCGCCCGCAATACCAGCTCTTCCTGGCCGTGATGGCGGCGCTGGAACTCGAGCGCTCGGTCAAGGTCGTCATGACCCGTGACCAGATGTTCACCTTCAGCTATCGGCCGCATACCCTCCAGATGATCCGGCTCGGCGCCGGCGATGACGGACGGCTGAACGCGATCCTGCACGACGCCGTGGCCAGCACGTCGCATTTCGAGGACTACCAGGAGAACGTCGTCAACTGGTCGGGCTTCTTGTACCACTGTGACAACGTCGCCCTGACCTACAAGATCGCGAAGGTCGATACGTATACGCCGTCCGACATGCGCGCGCCCGGAGCCGTGACGGGCGTCTTCGCGCTCGAGATCGCGATGGACGAGCTCGCCGCGAAGACCGGAGTCGATCCGGTCGAGCTCAGGCTCCGCAACTATTCCGAGACCGACGGGAACGAGAACAAGGCCTACACCTCGAAGGAGCTGCGGGCCTGCTACCGCGAGGGCGCGGAGCGGTTCGGCTGGTCGAAGCGCAAGGCCGAGCCGCGCTCGATGCGGGACCGGCGAGAGCTCGTTGGCTGGGGCATGGCATCCGGCGTCTGGGAAGCCATGATGATGAAGTCGTCCGCGCGGGCTCGCCTCACAGCCGACGGCCGGCTTGAGGTCTCGGCCGCGGCGAGCGACATCGGCACCGGCACCTACACGATCCTGGCCCAGGTGGCGGCCGATGCTCTCGGCTTGCCGATGGCGGCCGTCAGCGTGAAGATCGGCGACTCGTCGCTCCCGACCTCTCCCGTCGAGGGCGGCTCCTGGACGGCGGCCTCGTCGGGCACGGCCGTGCAGCTCGCCTGCCACGCCGTCCGCGAGGAGCTGTTCAAGCACGCGCGCGGCCTGGACGACTCGCCTCTCGCGAACGTTTCGCTGGAGCGGGTCGTCTTCCGCGACGGTACGATCGCGCTGTCCGACGATCCGTCCCGCTTCGTGACGATCGCGGACGCGCTCGGAGCCGGCGGCGTCGAGGCGATCGAGAAGGAAGGCACCGCGTCCCCGAGCCTGATCACGCCGCTCCGCTACGCGAGCTTCACGCATTCGGCCGTCTTCGTGGAGGTGCGTGTCGACGAAGACCTCGGCGTCGTCCGGGTGGCCCGCATCGTGGTCGCGGTGGCGGCAGGCAAGATCCTGAACCCGAAGACGGCCCGCAGCCAGATCATCGGCGGCGCCGTCATGGGCTTGAGCATGGCCCTGCACGAGGAATCCATGCTCGACCCGAACATCGGACGCTTCATGAACCACAACCTGGCCGAGTATCACATCCCCGTCGCAGCGGACATCGGCGAGATGGACGTGATCTTCGTCGAGGAGCACGACGACAAGGTGAGCCCGATCGGGGTGAAGGGCTTGGGCGAGATCGGCATCGTGGGCACGGCGGCCGCGGTCGCGAACGCGATCTATCACGCGACGGGACAGCGGGTCCGCGACCTCCCGATCACGATCGACAAGCTGCTGGGTTGAGAGGAAATCCTTGGTTTCTGAGCGGCCGCTCAGGCGTTCCAGCGCAACTTTGGTTTGTGGTCGCCGTAGCCAGTAAGCAGTCGAAGCTGTGGAGCCGGGTCTGATACGTCGGTCCAGAGCGTCGTGTTAGGAAAAGAGACGATTGCGCTCGAAGAGCGCCGGGTCGGTCGCCAATGGCTCGTGACCTCGCCGGAGTTACGGGGCTTTACGTGGCCCACGCGGATCGGGAGACGGCCCTCAAGAGCGTACCGGAAGCCATTCGGATGCTACGAGCGATGAGCAGTCCTGGCCCGGGTGCAGCCCAGCAACGGGGGGTGTTCGCCCGGTAATGGCGCGGTCCGCTACGCCGATCTGCGGACCTTCCCGATCATTCACCAATGTTGCACCGAAGGCGACGCGTTCGCGATCGGGACAGGTTGGTACGCAACCGACGGAATACCGTTCACTCTACCATCGCCCGTCGACGGATGGGTCGACGCCGATGTCACCGACCTGATCTTGAGGGACAGGTGGATCTGCTCGGGATTGATTCCGCTGGAACGCTTTCCGGACGAAGAGTGATGGTGACCCGACCGTACAGCGACCGGTTCCGATCAGCGTCGACTATCGGTCTCTCCGCTATGGACCGGCCGGTCGAACTTCACCGCCGCTCGTAGATGATCCTCGCCCGGATCGTGCCCTCGAGCGCCCGCACCTCGGCGAGGATCGTGTCCGCGACCGGCCCGGCCTCGTCCGCCTCGATCACGACGTAGCCGATCTCACCGTCGGTCTGGTAATACTGGCCGGCAATGTTCACGCCGTGGTTCGCGAAGACGTCGTTCAGGCGGCGCAGCATTCCGGGCATGTTGCGCTGGACCTGCATGAAGCGCGTGCCGGAGGGACGCGGCGGCAGTTGGACCTGCGGGAAGTTGACGGCCCCGACCGTCGAGCCGGTATCCGAGTAATCGATGAGCTTGCGGGCGACCTCGGTCCCGATCCGCTCCTGCGCCTCGACGGTGGAGCCGCCGATATGCGGGGTCAGGATCACGTTCGGGATGCCCTGGAGGGGCGACACGAAGGCATCGGCGTTCGACTTCGGCTCGGACGGGAACACGTCGATCGCGGCCCCGGCGAGATGGCCGCTCCGCAGCGACGCCGCCAGCGCCTCGAGATCGACCACCGTTCCGCGCGAGTTGTTGATCAGCACCGCGCCCGGCCTCATCGACGCGAGCTCGGCCGCGCCGATCATCCCGTGCGTCGCCGCCGTCTCGGGCACGTGCAGGCTCACGACGTCGCTGATCGCGAGCAGGGAGGCGAGGCTGTCGACGGGCTCCGTGTTGCCATGCCGAAGCTTGTCGGTGTGGTCGTAGGACACGACCCGCATGCCCATCGCCTCGGCGAGGTTCGAGAGCTGCGAGCCGATGTTGCCGTATCCCACGATGCCGAGGACCTTGCCCCGGACCTCGAAGCTGCCCTCCGCCGACTTGTCCCAGGCGCCGCGATGCGCCGCCTCCGTGCGCGACGTGATGCGGCGCAGCAGCATCACGATCTCGCCGATCACGAGCTCGGCGACGCTTCGGGTGTTCGAGAACGGCGCGTTGAAGACCGGTATGCCGCGGCGCCGTGCCGCCCCGAGATCGACCTGATTCGTGCCGACCGAGAAGCAGCCGAGCGTCAGGAGACGCGGCGCCGCCGCGAACACCGCCTCGGTCATCTGGGTCCTGGACCGGATGCCGAGGATGCGGACGTCGGCCAGCGCGGCCGCGAGCGCGCCGTCATCGAGCGCCTTCGGCAGCCGCTCGATCGAGCGATAGCCGGCCGCGACCATCATGTCGGCCGCGGCATCGTTCACGCCCTCCAGCAGGAGGATGCGGATCTTGTCCTTGGGCAGAGACAGTCGGGTGGACATGGACGGCGGGCCTCGGCGAGGCGCGGGCTTAACGGGGGCGCTCCCGCCCGTCCAGCGCCCTGCCCGACGGGAAGACGCTGAACCGTCTTGCCCCGACGCCGTTTCCGGTTCACCGATCGGCTCACCCGACGGATCGATGCGAGGTCTGCCATGAACCGCAAGCGTGTCTCAGCCCTCGCCCTCGCGGTCGCCCTCACGGCCGGAACCGCGGCCGCGCATCACGGCTGGGGCGACTACGACGCCGGGAAGGTGTTCACGATCGCGGGGCCCGTCGAGGCTGTGACGCCCGGCAACCCGCACGTGACCATCACCCTGAAGAGCGGCGGCAAGACCTGGCTCGCAGTGCTGGCCCCACCCTCCCGAATGAGCACGCGCGGCCTTCCGGCCGAGACGATCACGAAGGGGCTCGCGGTCTCGGTCGAGGGCTATCCGAAGCGGAACGGCGAGCCCGAGATGCGGGCGGAGCGGATCACCGTCGCGGGCAAGGTCGTCGAGCTGCGCTGACCGGCGTCCCCCGCGCGTGTATCTGGCGCTTCTCGGGGTCCTGCAGGACTCGCGGCTCGGCGAGATCGCCCGGAGCGCGGGCTGGGCCTATGCCGGGATCAACACTCTCCATGTCCTCGGTGCCGCGCTCGTGCTCGGCGCGATCGGGGTCTTCGACGTCCTGGTCCTCGCCCGCCGGGGGCCGGACGCGGTCGCGGCCGCCCGGGCCGCGATCCCGCTCGCGACGCTCGGCCTCGCCGTGCAGCTCGCCACGGGCGTGTTCCTGCTCGCGGCCGACGCCCGGACGACGGGCACGAACCCGGCCTTCGCGGCGAAGCTCGCGTTCATCGCCCTCGGGCTCGCGAACGTCGCGGCGCTGCATCTGCGGTTCGGCGCACCCTGGCGGGGCGGGTTCGAGGCGGCCTCGGCGCGGATCTTCGCGCTCGTCTCTCTTTTCGCCTGGACCGGCACGGTCGCGGCCGGCCGGATGATCGCCTACGTCTGAAGGCGCGCCGCCTATGGGCCGAGAAATCTCTCGCGTACCCGTGTCCGGTTTCGCGCGCCGACCTCGTCTCCCCAAGCGAAGGCCGCCATCGGCCCTCGGGGGACAGGACCATGATGAAGCTCGCATCCACCAAGATGGCCTCCTCGGCCGCGATCTCGAAGTCGGCGCTGCCGTCGGACCATTCGACGGTCTCCACGGCCACATCTCTCAAGAGCGCGGGTGTGACGGAGTTCTCCGACAAGGCCGTCGCGGCGCATGACTTCTCCGCGCAGCTTGCGCCGACGAAGATGCACCCGATCAACGCCTACACGAACGACGATTTCTTCGGCACCGAGGGCAAGGACCACCTCTACGCCGACGGCGGCTACGACCGGCTCGTCGGCAACGGCGGCGACGACTACCTCTTCGCCGGCGACAACAACGGTGATTGGAGGGGCACGGGCAACGAGAGCGGCCGGGCCGCCATCCTCGAGGGCGGCGCGGACAACGACCTGATGCAGGTCTGGGCCGACAAGGGCGCGTTCTTCCTCGACACGGGCGATGGGCGCGACCACGTCCTGATCTCGAACGACGCCAGCTACGTGAAGATCAACAACTACGACAGCACGGATGCCGGCGACACCTTCGAGTTCAACGCCACGTTCAGCGGCAAGGCCGACATCTGGAGCTTCGACGAGAACGACACGCTGATGTTCAACACGGTGAACAGCGGGTCGGGGCCAGGCACGCACTGGGACATCAGCTACGACGCCCAGACCTACGACACGACCTTCTTCAACCCCGCGACGCAGGGTGAGATCGTGCTCCACGGCGTCGAGGCCGACCGCTTCGACACCGCCGTCCACTTCGGCCCGACGGACCAGCTCCCCTACGGAGGCTGGATGTACTACATCGAGTTCCCGATGTAGCGCGAGACATTCGATCGCCGAGGCGGTTCGTCGCCCCGGCGATCAGGCCGCGAGCGACGCGCTCGCGCGCTCCAGGACCTCCAGCACGCGAAGGCCCTCGCGGCCGTCCGTGCGCGGGTGCTCTCCCGTCCGGATGCAGTGGAGGAAGTGCAGGCATTCCTCCCGGAGAGGCTCGCCCTGTGGCACGGCGATCGGCTCGGGCTCGGCCCGCTCCGCGAAGGGTCGGCCGTCACGCTCGCCGACCCTGTGCGGGTAGAGGACGAGCTTTCGGTCCCAGGGCTCGCGGTCGTCGAAGACGGCCATCGCGTCCGACCCGATCGCGACGAGCCGCTGCTCCTTGAAAGGGTGCAGCCAGGACACCCGGATCTCGGCCGCGACGCCCTCGGGAAAGCCCAGCGCGACATGCGTCGTGTCCGCGATCGTCGGGTGCGTGTGGAAGCCGCCGGTCGCCGCGACACGGTCCGGCTCGCCCCCGGCGAGGGCGAGGATCATCGAGACGTCGTGTGGGGCGAGGGCCCAGAGCGCGTCCTCCTCGCGCCTGATCCGGCCGAGGTCGAGACGGCTCGACACGACCGAGTGGAGCCGCCCGAGCCGCCCGGCCCGCACGAGGTCGAGCAGCGCCAGGAAGGCAGGATGGTACTGGAGGATGTGGCCGACCATCAGCCGGCGGTCGAGCCGCAGGGCGAGGTCGCAGAGCTCGCGCCCCTCGCGGCTCGTCATCGTCATCGGCTTCTCGACGAAGAGATGCTTGCCGGCGTCCAGCGCGCGCCTCCCGAGCGGGAGGTTCTGCGACGGCGGCAGCGCGAAGACGAGGCCGTCGATCGCGGGGTCGGCCAGAACCGTGTCGAAGTGCAGGGCCGGGACGCCATGCTGGGACGCGAGCCGATCCGCTGCCTCCGGATCGCGGTCGACCACGGCCGCGAGGGCGCCGATCTCGGCGTAGTTCCGGGCGTGGTTGCGGCCCCACATCCCGACCCCGACCACCGCCACGCGGGGCGTTCGTCCTGTCTCGACCGTCATGTCGATCCACCCTTCCTCAAGAGCCCCTCAGAATGCCCTTTCAGGCCCACGACGTCCTCGTCCTGAGGTGCTCGCCGAAGGCGAGCCTCGAAGGACGCACACCGGTCCCGCGTGCTTCGAGGGCCGGCTCCGCCGGCCGTCTCAGCATGAGGAGCGTGGTGGAAGGCGTCATAGACCGTGCTCGCAGGACCGAGTCATAGCTCCGGACCCGGAAGGGGTCGACCGTTCCTCCTCTCCCCGCCTCGCGGGGCGAGGAGGAACCGGTCGCTCTTGCGCAGTGCAGCATCGCCGGGCCATGAACCCGCCATGCTCCACATTTCCGACCTCTCCTATCGCATCGGCGAGCACCTCATCCTGGACCATGCCGGCGCGGCGCTGCCCCCGAAGTCGCGGGTCGGGCTCGTCGGCCGGAACGGGGCCGGCAAGTCGACGCTGTTCCGCCTCATCCAGGGCGAGATCGCGTCCGAATCCGGCGGCGTCTCGATGCCCCGCAGCACCCGGATCGGCGCCGTCGCCCAGGAGGCGCCGGACGGGCCGACGCCGCTCATCGACGTCGTGCTCGCGGCCGATCGCGAGCGCGCCGCGCTGCTCGCCGAGAGCGAGACCGCGGACGGGATGCGGCGAGCCGAGATCGAGATGCGGCTCACCGACATCGAGGCCCACTCGGCCCCGGCCCGGGCCGCGACGATCCTGCACGGGCTCGGCTTCGATGCGGCGGCGCAAGCGCAGCCCTGCTCCGACTTCTCGGGCGGCTGGCGCATGCGGGTCGCGCTCGCGGCCGTGCTCTTCACCGAGCCGGACCTCCTGCTCCTCGACGAGCCGACCAACTACCTCGATCTCGAAGGGACGCTCTGGCTCTACGACTATCTCGGGCGCTACCCGCACACGGTCCTGGTCATCAGCCACGACCGCGACCTCCTCGACACCTCCGTCGACCACATCCTGCATCTCGAGCGAGGGAAGCTGACCCTCTACCGGGGCGACTACTCGTCCTTCGCCCGGCAATACGCCGAGAAGCGGCGGCTCGAGGCGAAGTTCGCCGCGAAGCAGGAGGCGGAGCGCAAGCACCTCCAGGCCTTCGTGGACCGTTTCCGGGCGACCGCCTCGAAGGCCCGCCAGGCCCAGTCCCGCGTGAAGCGCCTGGCCAAGATGGAGCCGGCCGCGAGCCGGATCGACGACACGACGCTGCCCTTCGTCCTGCCGTCGCCGGACCGGGCGCTCTCGCCGCCGCTGATCACCATGGACGGGGTCGCGGCCGGCTACGGCGACCGCACGATCTTCAAGCGCCTCGACCTCACGATCCTGCCGGACGACCGGATCGCGCTGCTCGGCCAGAACGGGCGCGGCAAGTCGACCTTCTGCAAGCTGCTCGGGGGCCGGCTCGACCCGCAGTCAGGCACGCTCCGACGCTCGTCGAAGCTCGACGTCGCCTATTTCGCCCAGCACCAGCTCGACGAGCTCCGTCCGGCCGCGACGCCCTTCATCCAGGTCGGGGAGCGGATGCCGGGCCAGCCGGAGGCGAGGATCCGCTCGCGCTGTGCGATGCTCGGCTTCCCGGGCCAGAAGGCCGACACCCGGATCGCGAACCTGTCCGGCGGCGAGAAGGCCCGCCTGCTGATGGGGCTCGCGGCCTTCGAGGGGCCGCACATGCTGATCCTCGACGAGCCGACGAACCACCTCGACATCGACAGCCGGGCCGCCCTGATGGAGGCGATCAACGACTACGAGGGCGCCGTGATCCTGGTGAGCCACGATCGCTTCCTGGTCGAGGCCTGCGCCGACCGGCTCTGGCTCGTCGGCGACGGGGGGGTGAAAGCCTTCGACGGCGACATGGACGATTACCGCCGCTTCGTCCTCTCGGGCGACGCCGAACCGGCCGCGAAAGTGCGGCCGGAGCCCGATCGCGTCGAGAGGGGCGACGAGCGGCGCCTCGCGGCGGAGCGCCGTGCCGCCACGGGTCCGTTGAAGAAGCGCCTGCATGCGCTCGAGATCCGGATCGACAAGCTCGGCACCGCGATCAAGAAGATCGACCAAGCGCTCGTCGGCGGGCGGGCCTATGCGGAGCAGGCCTCCAAGGCCTCCGACCTCGCCCGGATGCGGGGCGAGGCCGCCTCGGCGCTCGCGAAAGCCGAGGACGAGTGGCTCTCGGTCTCGAGCGAGATCGAGCGCGCGACGGCGTGAGACGCGCAGCCTCTCGGCGAGCCGTCGAAAGGTTAAGCACGATTCGAGACCGTCCGACTGAAATTGAACGGTTTCGTCCTTCGCGATTTGAAGCAATCCAGCCTGCTTGCTGTGAGTGGGCGAAAGGAGTTCGCGCGTGTTCAAATCGCTTCTTCTCGGCGCCGGCCTGAGCGCGGCCGGCATCGCGTTCGGGATTACGGGCGCCTCGGCTGCACCGACCTCGGCGGCCCATCCTGACGCAGCCGCATCCTCGGACGGGCAGTCCGTTCAGTACTATGGCGGACGTGGCTACGGCCGTGGCGGCTATGGCCGGCGCGGCTACGGCGGCTATCGGCGTGGCTACGGCGGGTACGGGCGCGGCTACGGCGGATATGGCCGCGGCTACGGCTATGGCGGCGGGTACGGCTACGGCCGGCCCTTCTACGGCCGCCCGTTCTTCTACCCGGGCTTCTGAGCCCCGGGCGTCCGGCGACAGCCGGACGCCATTCTCAACCAGCCTTGCCGGCGGACCCGGAAGGACGCCGCTGAGCGGACCTTCGCAAGAAAGCTGGTGCTTGTCGGGCCGGATCTGACCCATCCAAGGCTCGGCCCGGTTGGGCGCAGTCGACCCGGGATGCTAGAGCCGGGCGATGCTCGAAGGCCTCCACCCTCACGCCCCGACCCACGTCCTGCGGCTCGCGACCGACGAGCGCCGGGCACGCGCCCTGACGGAGATCCTGGGCGAGGTGTTCGACCCGGCCGAGACCGCGGTCGCGGCCTTCGAGACCGCGGACGGTGCCTCCTGGCTCCTGGAGGCCTATTTCGCGTCCGAACCCGACGAGGACGCGATCCGCGAGCTCGCCCGGCCGATCGTCGGCGACGCGATCGACGATGCGCGCTTCGACACGCTCGCGGGAGCCGATTGGGTCAAAGCGTCGCTCGACGGGCTGAAACCGGTGCGGGTCGGCCGCTTCCTGGTTCACGGCGCGCATGACCGCGAGGCTCGGCGGCCGAACGATCTCGCGATCGAGATCGAGGCCGCGCTGGCCTTCGGGACCGGCCATCACGGCACGACCAGCGGCTGCCTCGCGGCGCTCGCGGCCGAGCTGCGCCGCCGCCGGCCGGCCCACGTGCTCGATGTCGGCACGGGAACGGGGATCCTCGCCTTCGCGGCCGCGAAGGCGCTCCGGTCGCGGATCGTGGCCGGCGACATCGACCCGGTCGCGATCGAGATCGCGCGCGGCAACGCGCGGCTGAACGGCATCGCGCCCTGTCTCGCGTTCTACGTCGCGCCGGGGACCCGGCACCCCCTCGCCGCGCGGCCAGGCCGCTTCGACGTCGTCACGGCGAACATCCTGGCGCGCCCGCTCGCCCGGCTCGCGCCGGCACTGGCCCGCGTGCTCGCGCCTGCAGGCACGTTGATCCTCTCCGGCCTTCTCGACCGCGACGTCGCGGGGATCGTCGCGGCCTACCGCACGCAGGGGCTTGCGCTCCGGAGTCGATCGAGCCGGGAGGGCTGGGCGACGCTGGTATTGGCAAGGGGTGGAGCCGCACCACGGCCGTCGTCGCGCGTGAGCCGATGAGCGGACGGCTCGCCCGGATGCGGGCCAATCCGCAGGCGGGCTGGACGATCGACGATGTCGCGGCCACGTGCCGGGAGTTCGGCATGCTGTGCGAAGCGCCTCGCGGTGGCGGTTCGCACTTCAAGGTTCAAGATCGCCTATCCGGCCCTGGTCGAGAAGCTCTCCGTGCCGTCGCGCCGTCCCATCAAGCCGGTTTACATTCGCTGGCTCGTGCTTTTCATCGACGCCGTGAGGAGCATCGCATGACATCCTTGGCCTATGCGGTCGTCGTCCAGCCCCTGACGCCGGAGGATGGCGGCGGCTATCTCGCGACCGTTCCGGACCTCCCGGGATGCATGTCCGATGGTGAGACGCGGGAAGAGGCCGTGACCCAAGTCGCCGATGCCATCGCGAGCTGGATCGAGGCCGCCCACGACCTCGGCCATGTCGTTCCCGCCCCTGGCCGGCGGATCGACATCGCGGCTCTGCCCTTCGAACGCGCGGCCTAGAGGCGTGCAGGCCCTCTTCCAGACCTTCGAGGACACCGTGCAGCCGGCGCAGGGAACCGAGCGCATCCCGCTGTTGCGGGCCGAGCTCGTCCGGCGCGGGCTCGACGGCTTCGTCGTGCCTCGAGCCGACGAGCACCAGTCCGAGTACGTCCCACCGTCGGCCGATCGCCTCTGCTGGCTCACGGGATTCAACGGCTCGGCCGGGACGGCGGTCATCCTGCGGGACCGGGCCGCGCTGATCGTCGACGGGCGCTACACGCTCCAGGCGGCGGAGCAGGTCGACACGGCGCTCCTGACGATCGTGCCCCAGGCCGAGACGACACAGGAGGCCTGGATCGAGGCGAACCTCGGGACGGGCCGGCTCGGCTACGATCCCTGGCTGCACACGGCGAAGGGCGTCGAAGCGCTGGAGAAGGCGATCGTGCGGGCCGGCGGGACGCTCGTCCCGGTGGATGGGAGCCCGCTCGACGCCGTCTGGCCGGACCGTCCGGACGCGCCGTGCGGGGCGGTGACGCTGCATCCCGAGGGCCTCGCGGGCGAGGCGGCCTCGGCGAAGCTCGGGCGGCTCCGGGTCGCGCTCGCGACGGCCCGCCTCGACGCGATCGTCGTCTCGGACCCGCAGAACCTGTGTTGGCTGTTCAATCTCCGCGGTTCCGACGTCGCGCACACGCCGCTCGCTCTCGGCTACGCGATCGTGCCGCGCGAGGGCCGGCCTGTGCTGCTGCTCGACCCGGCCAAGGTGTCGAACGCTGTCGGCGACGCGCTCGGCCGGGAGGCAGACCTCGCCGCGCCGGCGCGTCTGGCGGAGGAAGTCGCCCGCGCGAGTCGCGGCGGCGCGCGCGTCCGGATCGACTCCGCGACCGGCGCCCAGGCTCTCGTGCGTCAGGTCGAGGCCGCCGGCGGAACGGCTGATCGCGGCCCGGACCCGCTGACCGCCATGAAAGCCGTGAAGAATGCGGCCGAGATCGCCGGCACGCGGGCCGCCCATCGCCGCGACGGCCTCGCGGTCACGCGCTTTCTCCGCTGGGTCCAGGAGAACGGCGGCGACTCGACCGAGATCGACGCCGTCGAGGCGCTCGAGGGTTTCCGGCGCGACACGGGGCTGCTGAAGGACGTCTCCTTCCCGACCATCTCCGGCTCGGGCCCGAACGGCGCGATCGTCCATTACCGGGTCACGCGCGCGACCGACCGTCGGCTCCGGCCGGGCGAGCTCTTCCTCGTCGATTCGGGCGCTCAATACGTCGACGGCACGACCGACATCACCCGCACGGTCGCGATCGGCGAACCCAGCGCGGAGATGCGCGATCGGTTCACGCGCGTCCTGAAGGGCCATGTCGCGATCGCCCGCGCGGTCTTCCCGAAGGGCACCTCCGGCGCGCAGATCGACGCTCTGGCCCGACGGCCGCTCTGGGAGGCCGGCCTCGATTTCGACCACGGGACCGGGCACGGCATCGGGAGCTACCTCTCGGTGCACGAGGGACCGCAGCGCATCTCGAAGCTCGGCACGGCGACGCTCGAATCCGGCATGATCCTCTCGAACGAGCCCGGCTACTACAAGACCGGCCGCTACGGCATCCGGATCGAGAACCTCATGGTGGTCGAGCCACGCGAGATCGAGGGCGCCGAGCGGCCGATGCTCGGCTTCGAGACGCTGACGCTGGCCCCCTTCGACACGGCGCTGGTGGACCGCAGCCTCCTCGACGCGGGCGAGATCGCCTGGCTCGACCGTTATCACGACACCGTCCGACAGGCCCTCTCCGACGACCTCGACGACGACACGCGAACCTGGCTCGAGGCCGCGACACGGCCGATCGCCTGACAGGCGCGCCCCGTTTCCCGTTGCATCCCGTGAGCCTGCATGGATAGCTGACAGGCGGCCAGGAGGCAGGACGATGCGGGCGGGATTGAGGGCTTTCTCGGTCGCGCTGCTGCTGGCGGCATCGGTCGCGCCCGCCTTCGGCCAGAAGGGCGTCCCCGAGCCGCGCGAGGTCAATCGGCTCCTCGCCTTCAGCGAGGCCGAGACCGGCGACGAGCAGGGCATCACGCTGGACGGCTTCCTGCTGTTCCGGCGCGTCGGCACCCAGACGCCGGAGCTGCGCGTCGACGTCTGCTTCCCGCGGAGCCCGGAGATCAGCGCGCTCGACCGCCTGCGGGCACCTCTCGCGGTCAACCGGAACATCCTCGCGGGCTCGGGATCGAGCGACGTCGCCGGAGTGCCGACGTCGATCCGGCTGGAGACCAAGACGGCCGCCGGGCAAGTCACGCTGAAAGGCGAGATCCGCTACGGCGAGAAGCTCTACACGATCCGGGAGCAGACCTCCGCCTACGAGGAGGGGGAGCTGCCCGGCGGTGTCGGCCAGGAGCTTCGGAGCGGGTCACCGGCCCCGAACGAGATCGTGGCGACCGTCGAGCTGCGCGCGCTTCGCTCGCTGCTCGACCTCGCTCGCCAGCGACGCGCCCTGATCCAGCCGAACCAGCTCGTCGCGGGCTGCGCCGACCTGCGCGAAGGCAAGCTCATCGTGCGTCTCGTCACGGCCCCGAGGCAGGCCGCGGCTCTCCTTTCGGCGATCCAGGCGCTGCCGGGCGTCGATCGAGCGAACGGCCCGTTATTCGCGGATCGCGAGGACGGCATCCGGCTGCCGGCCCGCCTCAAGGACGCGCCGGAGCCGGCCCTGATCGCGAGCTTCGCGGCCGTCGCGCGTCGCGTCCTCGGCACCGAGGCCGCACCGGAGATCCGCTCGAACCCGGCGACCGGCGATCACCTCGTGCTGGTGACGCGCGACACGGACACCGCGCGCGCGCTCGGCCTCCGGGAGACGGTCTCGATCGGCCTGATGGTCGGACCCGAGACCGGCGCGACAGAGAACACGATGCTCTACGTGACGCAGGTCGGGTCGCGCTTCGTCGACCCCGCCCCGAACCCGCTCGCCATCGCGCAGGAGGGCTCCGACTCGGTCGCCTATACGGACCTCCTGGCCCGGCGCGTCTCGGACGCGCTCGCGCGGGCCTTCGCGGCCGAGGTCGGGGGCGAGGCCCGGCGCGGCAACGGCCGTCGCTGACCGGACGCTTCGGGCCGCGATCAGCGCCCGACGAGCGCGAGCCAGGCCGCCTCGTCCATCACCTCGAGCCCGAGCTCGGCCGCCTTCTTCAGCTTCGAGCCCGCGCCCGGGCCGGCGACCACGATGTCGGTCTTCGCGGAGACGGAGCCCGCGACCTTCGCGCCCAGGCGCTCGGCCGTCGCCTTCGCCTCGTCCCGGGTCATCTGCTCGAGCGAGCCGGTGAACACGACAGTCTTGCCGGCGACCGGGCTCGTGGTGGAGGCGGCCTCGAGCGGCTCCGGGGTCACCTCGGCCAGGAGCCCGTCCAGCATCTCCTCGTTATGCGGTTCGCGGAAGAACGCCGCCAGCGCCTCGGCCACGACCTCGCCGACCCCGCCGATCGCGGTCAGCTCCTGCACGGCCGCCTCGTCGCCGCCGGCCATCGCGAGCGCCGTCGTCCGGAGCGCATCGATCCCGCCGAAGTGGCGCGCGAGAAGGCGCGCGTTCGTCTCGCCGATGTGCCGGATGCCCAGCGCGAAGATGAACCGGTCGAGCCCGATCCGGCGCCGCTCCGCGATCGCCGCGAGGAGGTTCGTCACGACCTTCGCCTCTTCCGCCTTCTTGGCCCGGGTCGGCCGGACCCGGTTTTCCGCCGCGAAACGCTGGTCGATCTGCTCGTCCCGGCGCGCCTCGATCGCGGCCCGGGCCGTGTCGGCCCGCAGGAGAAAGATGTCGGCCGGGCGGCGCACGATGCCGGCGTCGAAGAGGATCTGCACGAGGGTGCCCCCGAAGCCCTCGATGTCGAAGGCGTTCCGTGACACGAAATGCTTCAGGCGCTCGACGGCCTGGGCCGGGCAGACGAGCCCGCCGGTGCAGCGCCGCACGACATCCTCGCGCCCGGAGCGCGGGTTGTGCTCGCGGACGGCCTCGGAGTCGCAGGCCGGGCATCGCGTCGGGAACCGATACGGCTCGGCATCGGGCGCGCGCCTGTCGAGCGCGACCTCTAGGACCTGGGGAATGACGTCGCCGGCGCGCCGGATCGTCACCGTATCGTCGACCCGGATGTCGATGCCGCCGCGGAGCACGGCTCCGTCGGGGCCGATGCCCTTGATGAAATCCTCGTTGTGCAGGGTCGCGTTCCGGACGACGACGCCCCCGACCGTCACCGGCCTGAGCTTCGCGACCGGCGTCAGCGCCCCGGTCCGGCCGACCTGGATCTCGATCGCGTCCACGATCGTGGTCGCCTCCTCGGCCGAGTATTTATGCGCGATGGCCCAGCGCGGCTCGCGCGAGGCGAAGCCGAGCCGCTCCTGCAGGGCGAGGCTGTCGACCTTGTAGACGACGCCGTCGATATCGTAGCCGAGCGCTGCCCGTTCGCCCTCGATCCGGCGGTACTGGTCCAGCATCTCGTCGAGGTTCTGGCAGAGCCGCATCAGCGGGTTCGTGGCGAAGCCGTAGCCGGCAAGGGCCTCGACCATGCCGTGCTGCGTCTCGGCCGGAAGCGCCGGCCCGACCTCGCCCCAGCTATAGGCCTGGAAGCGCAGGGGCCTCGCCGCCGTGACGGCCGGGTTCTTCTGCCTGAGGCTGCCGGCCGCGCCGTTCCTGGGGTTGGCGATGGCGGGCTTGCCGGCCGCGAGCTGCTCGGCGTTGATCGCCGCGAAATCCTCGTGCGTCAGGTACACCTCGCCCCTGGCCTCGAAGATCGCGGGCGGGCTGCCCGAGAGCGCCTGCGGGATGTCCCCCACGGTGCGGGCGTTCGCGGTCACGTCCTCGCCCTCCTGACCGTCGCCGCGGGTCGTGGCCGAGACCAGCCTGCCCGCCTCGTAGCGCAGCGTGAGGGAGAGGCCGTCGATCTTCGGCTCGGCCGTGAGCGCGAGAGGCGCGTCCTCCGGGAGGCGCAGGAAGCGCCGGACGCGGGCCACGAACTCGGCCACCTCCTCGTCCGCGAAGGCCTTGCCGAGCGACAGCATCGGGACGCGGTGGCGGCGCTTCGCGAAGGTCGCGGCGGGTTTCGCGCCGACGCTCCGGGTCAGGCTGTCCGACGTCGCGAGGTCCGGGAATGCGGCCTCTATTGCCTCGTAGCGCAGGCGCAGCGCGTCGTATTCGGCATCCGTGACGCTCGGCGAGTCGTCGGTGAAGTAGCGCCGGTCGTACTCCGCGATCTCGGCCCCGAGGGCGTCGTGCTCACGCCTCGCGGCCTCGGCGGTCAGCGCTTCGACGGCCTTCGTCATCGTCAAACGGCGGCGAAAGGCCGGATCGCGACGCCGTCGGCCTCCAGGACCTCGCGGACCCGCCGCGCCATCGCGACGGCCGTCGCGCCGTCGCCGTGGACGCAGACCGTGTCGATGCGGGCCGGGATGCGCTTGCCCGACACCGCCGTGATCGCGCCGTCCCGGACCATGGCGAGGACGCGCTGGGCGGCCATCTCGGCATCGTGCAGGACGGAGCCGGGCTTCTTTCGGCTCACGAGCTGGCCGTCATCCTCGTAGGCCCGGTCGGCGAAGACCTCGGACGCGGTCGCGAGCCCGAGGCTCTCGGCCGCCCGCTCCGTCGCGAGGCCCGGCATCGTGACGTAGATCAGCGTGGGGTCGACGGCCTTCATGGCGCGGCCGAGCGCCATCGCGAAGTCCGGCTCGTCGTTCGTGAGGTTGCCGAGCGCGCCATGCGCCTTCACGTGCGTGACCCTGTGCCCGCCGACCGCCGCGCAGGCCTGCAGGGCCCCGATCTGGTAGGCGATCATCGTCTCGACCTCGGCCATCGTGTCGCCCCGGATTACTCGGCGGCCGAAGCCCCAGAGATCGTTGAACCCGGGATGCGCCCCGACGGACACGCCCTTCTCCTTCGCGAGACGGGACGTCTCGACCATGATGTTCGGGTCGCCGCCGTGGAACCCGCAGGCGACGTTGGCCGAGGTGATGACGTCCATCATGGCCGCGTCGTCGCCGAGGCTCCAGCGGCCGTAGCCCTCGCCCATGTCGCAGTTGATGTCGACCTTCATGACCTGCTCCCGCCCGACCTCCAGCCTCGCATCCGCCGCGTCAGGCGACGGGCCGGCTTGCCCTTCGCATCACACCAGCACCGGCTGCGGGGCCCTGGCCCTCGCGTCGAAGATTCGCCGGTAGCGCTCGACCTCGCGGCGCGGGCCGATCGCCTTCGTCGGATTGTCGGAGAGCTTCACGGTCGGGCGCCCGTCGGCCGACACGACCTTGCACACGATGGAGATCGGATCGATCAGGCCGTCGGGCGCGAGCCCGCGGAAATCGTTCGTGAGCAGCGTCCCCCAGCCGAAGCCGAGACGGGTGCGGCCCGCGAAATGGCGATGGATGCGCTCGATCGCGTCGATGTCGAGCCCGTCGGAGAAGATGATGAGCTTGTCGCGCGGGTCCTCGCCGCGCGACGTCCAGAAGCGGATCGCCTCCTCGCCGCCCTCGATCGGCTCCTTCGAGTCGATCCGGATGCCGGTCCAGGCCGAGAGCCAGTCCGGCGCGCCGGCGAGGAAGTTCGTCGTGCCGTAGGTGTCAGGCAGGATGACCAGGAGGTTGCCCTCGTAATCCTCCTGCCAGTCGGCCAGCACGCGGTAGGGCGCCTGCCGCATCTCGGCCTCGGTCTCGGAGACGGCTGTGTAGACCATCGGCAGCTCGTGCGCGTTCGTGCCGATCGCCTCGACCTCGCGCCGGAGCGCGATCAGGCAGTTCGACGTCCCGAGGAAGGCGGAGCCGAGGCCCTCGTTCATCGCCTGCACGCACCAGTCCTGCCAGAGGAAACCGTGCCGACGGCGGGTGCCGAAATCCGAGATCGAGAGGTTCGGCAGCTTCCTGAGCCGCTGGATCTTCTCCCAGACCCTGGACATCGCGCGGGCATACATCACCTGCAGCTCGAACTTCCCCATGTCGCTCGTGACCCCGCGCGAGCGGAGCTCGTTCAGGATCGCGAGCGCCGGGATCTCCCACATCGTGGTCTCGATCCAAGGTCCATGGAACGTCAGCTCGTACTGCCCGTCGACCTCGGCCAGCTCGTATTCGGGATACCGGAAGCCTTCGAGCCAACCGACGAAATCGGCCGAGAACATCTGGCGCTTGCCGTAGAACGTATTGCCCCGCAGCCAGGTCGATTCCCCGCGGGAGAGGGACAGGCCGCGCACGTGATCGAGCTGCTCGCGCAGCTCTCCCGCGTCCACGTAATCCGCGAGCCGTATGCTCTTCGTCCGGTTCGTGACCCCGAAGGTCACGTCGACGTCGCGATGGCGACGATAGATCGTCTGCGCCATCAGGAGCTTGTAGAAATCGGTGTCGAGAACGGAGCGGACGATCGGGTCGATCTTCCAGCTATGGTTGTACACCCGCGTGGCGATATCGACCATCGCGCCTGACGCCTCCCCCCGCTTCTCCGTCAGCGACGGGAAGCGGCGGGACGTTGCCCGATTTCGGCGGCGGCGTCACGGGCCTTCCTGGCGGGAGTCCTGGTGGGAGCCCGAGACGCAGCCCGCCGGACGTCGCCCGAGGGTCAGGCCGTGAGGCTGACCTTCTTCTGCTCGGCGAGCTCGGTCGGCGGCTTGCCGGTGAGGCGGGCCTTCGCGTAGCCGTAGAGCTGGAGCACGGTCCGGGACGGGCTGTCCCAGTATTCGCCGCCGACGGGGTGGACGCGGATCAGGGCGATGTCGGAGTCCTCGGGGCCTTTCGGGAACCAGGTCCTCAGGCCCTCGCTCCAGAGCTCCTTGATCTTCGCCTTGTCGGTGACGATCTCGGCCTTGCCGGAGACCGACACGTAGTTCTGGCTCGACGTGTCCGCATAGGCGAGGTTCACGTCGGAATCGCGCTTCAGCTCGCCGATCTTCGGATCGCGGCCGCGGCTGAAGAACCAGAGGTCGCCCTCTGCGTCGGCCTTGTGGTTCCACATCGGGCGGCTGTGCAGCGATCCATCGGGCTCGACCGAGGTCATCATCGCGATCTTGATGTCCTTGATCAGCTCGTAGAGCTTCTCGGCGCCTTCGTGATGGGTGTGGTCGTGGCTCATCCGCGTCTCCCTGCCGACGTCACGTCCCGTGGGAACGTCGCGGCTCCGCATTCTGCTGCTGTCGGAGAACGAGCGGGCGGTGGTTTGGTTTCCGCCGCGGCGGCCCGCGCTTAACGGCGACAGGGCGATCGCATACAGGTCGGGTCCGCGACCACCCCGGAGACCCGCTTGACGATCACGCCGGACGATGTGAGCCGCGCCTTGGCCGAAATCCGGCTCGAGGGCGCGCCGCTCCCTGCCTCGGGGCGTCTCTCGCCCATCCTGGTCGACGGCGCCGGCCGGGTCACGTTCTCGATCGCGATCGAACCGCGGGAGGCCGGGACCGTCGAGCCCGTCCGGGCCGCGGCCGAGGCCGCGGTCCGGGCGCTGCCGGGCGTGACCGGCGCCTTCGTGAGCCTGACGGCCGAGAAGGCTGCGGCACCCGGACCCGCGCCCGTCGGGGCCGGACGGCCGGGCCGCCCCGCCGCTGGCCCGCCACGTCCGCAGACCATTCCGGGCGTCCGCCACGTCTTCGCGGTCGCGTCCGGCAAGGGTGGGGTCGGCAAGTCGACCACGGCCTGCAACCTCGCGCTCGCCCTGAAGGCGCAGGGGCTCTCGGTCGGTCTCCTCGATGCCGACATCTACGGGCCGTCCGCGCCGCGGCTCTTCGGGCTCGGCGGCCGGCGGCCGCGCGTCATCTCGGGCCGCATCCTCGAGCCGATCGAGGCGTTCGGGATCCAGGTCATGTCGATCGGCTTCCTGGTCGAGGAGGAGACCGCGATGATCT
>CAXTKM010000003.1:22014-47111 GCA_964244795.1 uncultured Enterovirga sp. | reverse complement strand
GGGCGAAAGCGCAATCCGGCCAGCACGTCCTCGGTGGACGCGCCCGTCTCCTCGGCGACCCAGCGCAGCGCCGCGCCGCGCCGGCCGTCGGCGTGGACCGGAAAGGGGATGTGCCGCTCGCCGTCCTTTTCCTGGACCATGCGGCGCAGGATGGCCTGCTCGCTCCGGGCCGCCTCGGCCGGCGTCATGACCCGCTGCGCCGGCACGTCGTGCCGGGCGAAGATCGGCATCCAGGTCCCGCTGTCGCGGAGGCGCATCACCTCGCGCAGGCGGGACGCGAGCCGGTCGCCGTGCCGTCGCCGAGCGGGCTCGCTCGCGTAGTCGGCGCATCCGAGGTCCGGCGCGACGTCACGCGTCGCGGCGACGAAGTTCCGCCAGAACTGCTCCTCGACGAGCCCGAGCGCGATCTGCCGTCCGTCGGCCGTGTCGAACAGGTCGTTCGTCGGCCAGAGATGGTCGCGCGTCGTCCGATCGAGGTCGAAGCCGTGCCGGATGGCCGTGTACGACATCGCCGCCTCCGACATGCCGAGATCCAGCGCGACGCCGCGTCCCGTCCTGTGGCGCTCCTGGAGCGCGGCCAGGATCGCGATCGCGGCGTAGCTTCCGGCCGCGAGGTCAGCGACGGGAAGGCCCGACCGCCGCGGCGGCTCGGACCAATGCCCTGCGAGCGCGAGCGCGCCCGCCGCCGCGAGGTAGTTCAGGTCGTGCCCCGGATTCAGCCGCTCGGGGCCGGTCTGGCCGTAGCCGGAGATGGAGCAGTAGATCAGGCGCGGATTGATCGCCGAGAGGGCGACATGATCGATCCCGAGACGTGACGCGACGCCCGGCCTGAATCCCTCGACGGCGACGTCCGCCCAGGCGGCGAGCCGGTGGACCACGGCGCGGGTCTCGGGTGCCTTGAGGTCGAGCACGATGCTGCGCTTGTTGCGGTTCGCCATCCGGAACATGGCGAACGGGATCTCGCGCGCGAAATCGCCGCCCGGCGGCTCGACCTTGACGACGTCCGCGCCGAGATCGGCGAGAGCGAGGGTGCAGAACGGCCCCGGCAGGAGAGCCGAGAAGTCGAGGACCTTCACGTCCCGCAGAGGCTGCCAGCCCGCTCCGTCGTCCAGAGCCTCGCTCATGTCGCGCCCCCTCAATAGGATTTCGGCAGCCCGAGCACGCGCTCGGCGATGTAGCTCAGGATCAGGTGCGGGCTGATCGGCGCGATGCGGGGTATCAGGCTTTCTCGGAAGAGGCGCTCGACGACGTATTCCTGCGAGTAGCCCATGCCGCCATGGGTCAGCACCGCCTGCTCGCAGGTCGCGAAGGCGGCCTCGGCCGCGAGATACTTCGCGGCGTTGGCCTCGGCGCCGCAATCCTCGCCGGAATCGTAGAGATGGGCCGCCTTGAACACCATGAGGTTCGCGGCTTCGAGCTCGGCCCAGCACCGCGCGAGAGGGTGCTGGATCGCCTGGTTCTGGCCGATCGGCCGGCCGAACACGACGCGGTCCTTCGCGTAGAGCGAAGCGCGGGCGAGCGCGGCCCGGCCGATCCCGATCGCCTCCGCGGCGATCAGGATGCGCTCCGGGTTCATGCCGTGCAGGATCGACCGGAACCCGTCGCCCTCGGGGCCGATGCGATCCTCTTCCGGGATCTCCATGCCCTCGAAGAAGACCATGTTCGAATCGACCGCGTGCCGGCCCATCTTCGCGATCTCCCGCACCTCGACGCGGGAGCGGTCGAAATCGGTGTAGAAGAGCGTGAGCCCGTCGGTCTTTCGCCGGACCTCGTCCAGCGGCGTCGTGCGGGCGAGGAGCAGGATCTTGTTCGCGACCTGCGCGGTCGAGATCCAGATCTTCTGCCCGGTCACGACGTAGCGGGAGCCGCGCCTCTCGGCCCTGGTCTTGATCTGCGTCGTGTTCAGGCCGGCGTCGGGCTCCGTCACGGCGAAGCAGGCCTTGTCCTCTCCCCGGATGAGCGGCGGCAGCATGCGGGCCTTCTGCTCCTCGGTGCCGAACACGACGACCGGATTCAGCCCGAAGATGTTCATGTGGACCGCCGAGGCGCCCGACATCGCGGCGCCCGATTCCGCGATCGCCTGGACCAGGATCGCGGCCTCCGTGATGCCGAGCCCGGCCCCGCCGAACGCCTCCGGCATCGCGATGCCGAGCCACCCGCCTTCCGCGACCGCCGCGTGGAACGCGTGCGGGAACACGCCCTCCCGGTCGCGCTCGAGCCAATAGCCGTCGTCGAAGCGCGAGCAGAGCCGGGCGACGGCGTCGCGCAGATGCGTCTGTTCGGCCGAGAAGGAGAAATCCATGGCGTGCCTCAGGCTCCGACGTAGCTCTCGATGACGCGGGGATCGCGAGCGACCTCGGCCGCGGACCCTGCGAGGACGAGCCGGCCGGCCGACATCACGAGCGCCGATTGCGCGTGTTTCAGCGCCTCGAACGCGTTCTGCTCGGCCTGCAGGATCGCGGTCCCGGACTCGTGCAGGTCCTTGAGCTTCGCGAAGACCTGACCGACGAGGATCGGGCTCAGGCCCCAGGAGATCTCGTCGACGAGCAGCAGCTTCGGCTCGGTCATGAGGGCACGGGCCATGGCCAGCATCTGCTGCTCGCCGCCGGACATGGTCGACGCCATCTGGCCGCGCCGCTCGGCGAGACGCGGAAACATGCCGTAGGCGAGGTCGAGTCCCCGCCGCAGCGCCTGCGGGCCGCAGCCATAGCCGCCCACCCGCAGGTTCTCGTCGACCGTCATCTCCGAGAAGAGCTGCCGGCCCTCCGGGACGTAGCCGAGGCCCCGGCGCTGGCGCGTCCAGGCCGCCTCCGCGGAGACGTCCTGGCCCTCGAAGGTCACGCGGCCGCGATGCCGCACGAGGCCGAGCGCGGCCCGCAGGAGTGAAGTCTTCCCGGCCCCGTTCGGGCCCATCAGGAGCAGCCATTCCCCGGCCGCGACGGACAGGCTGACGCCGTCGACCGCGATCGCCTGGCCGTAGCGGACCTCGAGGTGCTCGATCGAGAGCATCACGCCGCCGCCTCGCCCAGATAGGCGCGCCGCACGCCCGGATCGCTCCGGATCGCGTCCGGCGAGCCCGAGGCGATCACCGCGCCGGCATCCATGACGACGGCGCGGTCGCAGACGTTCAGCGATTGCCGGACGTTGTGATCGACCAGGATGACGCTCGCCCGCGCCTTCAGCGTCCTGATCAGCCCGAGCAGCTCGACGGTCTCGGACGCGGTCAGCCCGGCCAGCGGCTCGTCGAGGAGCAGCAGCTTCGGGGCGAGCGCGAGCGCGCGGGCGACCTCGAGACGCTTCAGCATGCCGAGCGTGAGCTGCGCGGCGGGTTCCTCGGCCCGGCGCCCGAGCCCGACCGCGTCCAGGATCGCCCGCGCCTGCGCCCGGTCGTCCCGCCCGCCCGAGCCGCCGGGCGGGATCGCGGCCAGCACGTTCTGGGCGACGGTGAGCGACCGGAACGGACGGCAGATCTGGAAGGTTCGGCCGATACCGGCCCGGGCGCGGGCGAAGGCCGGATCGCCCGTGATGTCGCGGCCGCCGAGCGCGATGCGGCCGCCTGTCGGCGGATAGGCTCCCGCGATCATGTTGAACAGCGTCGTCTTGCCGGCGCCGTTCGGGCCGAACAGCCCGAGCAGCTCGCCCGGCTGCACGACGAGGCTCACGCCCCTGACGGCGTGGATCCCGCCGAAGCGCTTGTGCAGGTCCCGGACCTCGAGCACCGGGGTCACGTCCTCACCTCGGCCGGGGTGGCCTCGGGCGCCCGGGCTCCGCGGCGGCCGAGGAGGCGAGACAGGGCCGGCGCGATCCCGTCCCGCATGAACAGGATCACGCCGAGGAGGACGAGCCCGACGATCGTGAGATGGAGGTTCGGGGCGAGGACCTGCAGGATCTCGCGGAGCCCGACATAGATCAGCGCGCCGAGCACCGGGCCCATCGCGGTGCCGGCCCCGCCGATCAGCGGCACCGCGAGCGCGATGATCGACAGGTCGATCGAGAACACGACGTTCGGGAACAGCGACGAGGCGAAGATGCCGTGCACGGCGCCGGTCAGCCCGGCGATCGCGGCGCTCGCGCAGAAGAGCGCGATCTTCACGCGCGTCGCGTCGATGCCGATCGCGGCCGCCGCGCCCTCGTCGTCCCGCATCGCGAGCACGCGAAGCCCGGTCCGGGTCCGGCGCAGGATCAGGACCGCGAGCGTCGCCCCGCCGGCGACCGCCATCATGAGGACGTGGGGGAGCCAGACGGGGAAGATCTCCTCCAGCACGATCCCGCCCGGGCCGCCGGCGAAGGGCAGCTTCCGGACGAGCAGCAGCACGATCTCCTGCAGGAACAGGGTCGCGAAGGTGAAGGAGGTGCCCTTGAGGCGAAGGCTCGTCGCCCCGATCACGAGCGACGCGACCCCGGCCGCGCCGGCCGCGATCAGGAGCGAGACGGCCATCGACAGCTCGGCGTTCAGGGCGAGGATGACCGCGTAGGCCCCGATCCCGGCGAGCGCGCCGTGCGCGAAGGAGACGTAGCCGGTCAGCCCCGACATCAGATTCCAGGCCTGGCCGAGGGCGAGGAAATAGGCCGCGTAATAGACGAGCGTCCGGACGTAGGACGACACGCCGAGCCAGGGCAGCGCGGCCGCGGCCCCGGCCGCGACCAGGATCGCGAGCGAGCCGGACAGGACGGCCGCCGTGTCGCGGGCACGGGCCACCTTCATCGCTCACGCTCCTGCATGTCGGCCGAGGAGGCCCTGGGGACGCAGGATGAGGGTGCCGTAGAGGAGGACATAGGTCAGGATGCGGGCCCAGGAATCGTCGAGCGCGAAGCTCGTGAAGGCGTTGACGATGCCGATCGCGAGCGCGGCCAGGACCGCGCCGCCGATCGACCCCATCCCGCCCAGAACCACGACCACGAAGGCGTCGAGGACGAGGTCGTGCCCGACGCGCGGATGCACGGTCGAGATCAGGCTCACGAGCGACCCGGCCGCGGCCGCGAGGCCGACCGCGAGCGCGAAGGCCAGGAGCTCGGCGCGCGGCACGTTGATCCCGCAGGCGGCGGCTG
Organism: uncultured Enterovirga sp.; assembly: GCA_964244795.1. Taxonomy (GTDB): domain Bacteria; phylum Pseudomonadota; class Alphaproteobacteria; order Rhizobiales; family Beijerinckiaceae; genus Enterovirga. The sequence goes on along the minus strand of CAXTKM010000003.1, from coordinate 42,062 downwards.
AGTCGCGGTTCAGCGCGAGCGCCCGGAGCGCGAGGCCGATCCGGGTGCGCTGGACGAGCAGGATGGTCCCGGTTCCGATCACCGCGCAGACGAGGAGCACCGTGAGCGATCGCCAGCCGACGACCACGGATCCGATCGCGAGCGCGCCGCTCGGCCCGTCCGGATAGGACCGGAAGTCTCCCCCGAAAGCGCTCGAGAAGAGCCCGAGGCCGATGATCGAGATCGCGTAGGTGACCATCAGCACGTCGAGCTCGGGCCGGCCGACGGCGCGCGACACGATCGTCGCCTGGATGGCGCCGCCGACCAGCGCCCCGAGCGCGAAGGACACCGGGATGCCGAGGAGCGGCGAGAGGCCGAGCTGCGTGACCAGGAGATAGGTCGAGAAGGCGCCCAGCGTGACGAACTCGCCATGCGCGAAGTTGACGACCCGGACGACGCCGAAGATCAGCGCGACGCCGAGCGCCACGATCGCGAGCAGCCCGCCGACCACGAGGCCGTTCGCGAGGAGCTGGAGGATGATCGCGGGGGTCATGGAGGGCTGCTCGCCTCAGGCGCTTGCCGTCTCAGCTCCATCTCGGCTTCGGCCAGGCGGCCGGATGCGGCGACGAACCGCCGACCACGTGCGACTGGCCGCCCTGCCACTGCGTCGAGAGATAGTGATACCCGTCCTGCTGGTTGCGGGCGTTCGCGTGGAAGGTGCCGAGCACCGTCTCGATGCGGCTGTTCGCCAGCACCTCGCGCATGCCGGCCCGGTCCGGGCCCTTCTCCTCGATCGCGGCCTGGAAGGTCTGGCCGGCCGCGAAGGCCGCGGCGGAATGGTAGGAGGGCACCCGGTTGTACTTGGCCCGGTAGGCCGCGACGAAGTCCTTGTTCGCCGGCGTGTCGACGGTCGATTCCCACGACGAGCGGCCGAAGATGCCCTCGGCCTGCGCTCCGAGCGCGTCCTTCGTGACGCCGTCGGCGGCCTGGATGAAATGGTAGGCGGGCGGGTTGAAGCCGCGCTCGATCATCTGCCGGGTCAGCGCGATGCTCGGCTGGTAGTACCCGCCCATCGAGACGAGCTCGGTCCCGGACGCGACCATGCGCTCGATGATGGACCGGAAATCCTGCGCTCCCGGATTGTAGCCGAAGGTCTCGACGCTGAGGCCCATTCCCTTCGCGACCGGAAGCGCCCAATCCTTCGCGGCGATCGAGAACGGCGCCTCTTCGTAGATCAGGGCGAGCTTCTTCAGGCCGCCGGCCTTCTCGCGCACGACCTTGAGGAAGCCCTCGTGGTCGTAGTCCGAGGACGGGAAGCCCTGGAAGCTCCAGCGCAGGCGACGCCGCGCCCAGATGCTCGAATCCGACGCGATCGTGCCGATCATCGGCACCTGAGCGCGTTCGACGGCGGTCGCCATCGCGTCCGTGATCGGGCTCGAATAGGGACCGAGGAGCGCCAGAACGCCGTCGCGGTCGAGCAGCCGCTCGGCCAGGACCCGTCCCGTGTCGGGGTTGCTCTCGTCGTCGTAGATCACGACCTGGACGGGGCGGCCCTTGATCCCGCCCTTCGCGTTCACCCCCTCGGCCCAGACGAGGTATCCCTCCTGGACGTACTTGGCGGAATCCGAGAAGCGGCCCGTCAGCGACAGCGACGCCCCGAGCTTGATCGGATCGGCGGCCTTCGCCCGGCCGATCGCGAAGGTCGCGGCTAGCCCTGCCGCCCCTGAGCCGAGCACGCGCCGGCGGGTCGTTCCCGTCATGACCAATCCTCCCTCATCGTTCCCGGATGCCGTCGGCGGATCTCTCGTCCGCCTGCGCCGGCCTCTCGGTTCTCGCTGCGATCAGCCCGTCATTCGTTCAACCGTTCCGAGACGCCCGACGCGATCTCGACGAGATCCCGCCCGATCGCGTCCGCTGTGCTTCGGAGCCGCTCGGTCAATCCGACGACCACGAGCGCGTGCGAGAGCCGACCTCGGGTCGAGACGGGAGCCGAGATCACGGTGACGCCCAGGATGTACTGATCGACATCGAGGCCGAAGCCCGTCTTCCTGGTGGTCTCGACCTCGCGGCGCCATTGTTCGTAGGGGGGCGGCCGGTCCCAGCGGAGCGCCGCGAAACGCGCCCGCATCTCGGCCTCGTCATGGCCCCCGAAGGCCGCGATGCAGCGCCCGCTCGCACTGATCAGGGCCGGAAAGCGGCTGCCGATATCGACATGGATGTGGAACGGCTCCCTGGCGCGCGAGATCGCCGTCACGACGACATGGCCGAGCTCCCGCACGTCGAGGCCGATCGCGGTCACGCCGAGGCGACGCGAGAGCTGCTGGAGCCGCTCCTGCACGAGATCCCCGAAGGTCTTCTGCTGCAGGAGGCTGCGGGCGATCGACAGGAGGCCCGCGTCGAGCCGGTAGCGCTTCGTCCCGGGATCGAAGGCGACGAGCTCCTCAGACACCAGCGCACGAAGGATGTGCAGGCAGGTGGAGGGCACGAGCGCGAGTTCGCGGGCGATCGCCTGGACGCCGAGCGGCGCCTCGCTCCGCCCAAGCACGCGGAGGATCGCGACGGCCCTGGTGACAGCCGGGACGGCCCGTTCGCGATGGCTCGCGCGGCCCTTCGGGGCCAGTCTTGGAAGGGTGGAGCGCGACGTCATGACGGCAACCCGGGCTTGTCGCACGGGAGGTCGCCAGGGGCCAGCAGCCCCCGTCTCGTTGTATATGGACAACGGTGTGCTCATATTGACAACGAATGTGCGTCCGTGATCGATGCCCGTCAAGAGGCCTGGACACGATCACGGGCCGGTTCACGCGAGGGGGGAGTCCGGCACCGATGCGGCTCACCGATCTGACGGATTACGGCGACGCGCTCGGCGCCTGCACCACCGCCCGGCTCTGGGAGCTGTTCGACGGCGACCCGGCGGCGCTGAACATCGCGCACGAATGCCTGGACCGGCACGCGGCATCGGGATCGGGCGGGCGCGCGGCGGTCCGGATCGCCCACGGGGACGGTCGCGACGAGAGCCTGACCTTCGGCGAGCTGGCGGACGCCTCGTCCCGCTTCGCGCATTGGCTGGAGGCCCGAGGCGTCGGGGCAGGCGAGCGCGTCGCGATCATGCTGGAGCCCTCGTGGGCCTTCTACGTCGCCCTGCTCGGGACGATGAAGCGGGGCGCGATCGCGGTCCCGCTGTTCACGGCGTTCGGGCCCGATGGGCTCCGGCTGCGGGTCGACGATTGCGGGCCGCGCCTCCTCGTCACCGACGCCGAGCGGGCGGAGCTGGCGCGCGGGATAGCGGGGCCAGAGGTCGTGATCGCGGACCGGGATCTCGCTGAAGCGCTTGCCGGTTTCGAGCCGACCTACCGGGTCGCCACCCGGGCCGACGACATGGCGATGTACCAGTACACGTCCGGCACGACGCGCGAGCTTCCCGAGGCCGTGAAGCATACCCATCGGGCCATCGTCGTGGTCATGCTGGCCGCGCTCTACGGGACCGGGGTTCGGCCGGGCGATCTCTATTTCTGTCCGTCCTCGCCCGCCTGGGGGCACGGCCTCTGGCACGGCACGCTCGCGCCGCTCGCGCTCGGGGTCACGATCGGGGCCTATGCCGGGAAGTTCGATCCCGTGCGGCTCCTCAAGGCGCTGCAGGATTACGAGATCACGAACCTGTCCGCCGCGGCGACCCATTACCGGATGATGCGGGTCTCGGGCGCGGCGCCGTCCTTCCGCTACGCGATCCGCAAGCTGTCCTATACGGGCGAGCCGATCGACCCCGCGACGCTCGACTTCGTGCACGACACGTTCGGCGGGGTGCCGGTGTGCAGCCTGTACGGCACGACGGAGGTCGGGGTCCTGCTCGTCAATTATCCGGGCGCGACGGATTTCGTCGTGAAGCCGGGGTCGCTCGGAAAGGCCGTGCCGGGTGTCGAGGTCGAGGTGCAGGACCCGGAGGGCCGCCCGACGGAGCCGGGCCGGATCGGGGAGATCAAGGTCCGGCGGCGCGACGCCTGGTTCCCGACGAAGGACCTCGGGCACGTCGACGAGGACGGATACTTCTACCACGACGGCCGGGCCGACGACGTGATCATCTCGGCCGGCTGGACCATGAGCGCGGTCGAGATCGAGAACGTCCTCCTGAAGCATCCGGAGGTCCGCGAGGCCGCGGTGATCGCGGTCGCGGACGCGCTCCGCGGACAGGTCGCGAAGGCGTTCGTGGTCTCGGGTCGCGACGGGGACGATTTCGCGCGCGAACTGCAGGATTTCACCCGGACCCGGCTCAGCCGTCACGAATACCCGCGCGCGCTCGCCTTCGTGCAGGACCTGCCGAAGACCCCGGCCGGAAAGGTCAATCGAAAGGCGCTCCGCGACCGCGAGACCGCCCCTGCTTGATGGGAGAGACACGCATGACCGCCCACGACACGACGCTGTTTCCGAAGATCACCGACCAGGGCCTCGCCGATCTCCGGGCCCGGATCGGCGTGCCGATCGAGGATACGCTGGAGCCTTGGTGTCATGAGGCCACCCGCGACAACATCCGCCACTACGCGCACGGCATCGGGGACGACAACCCGCTCTGGTGCGACCCCGGCTACGCGGCCGGAACGCGCTATGGCGGGATCGTCGCGCTCCCGAGCTTCCTGTTCTCGACGAGCCGGATCATCTCGGGCTACGTCGGTGGGCTGTCCGGCGTGCACGCCATGTGGGCCGGCGCGGACTGGACGTGGCACAAGCCCGTCCGCCGCAACGACGCGATCTCGACGACCGCGCATCTGAAGGATCTCGTCGAGCACGACACCCGCTTCGCGGGCCGCGCGATCCAGCAGATCTACCACGTCGATTTCCGCAACCAGGACGGCGAGCTCGTGGCCGAGGCGGACAGTTGGTGCTTCCGGACCGACCGCGATCAGGCCCGCGAGCGTGGCACGAAGTACACCGACGTCAAGGCGAAGCCGCAGAAGGTCTACACGCCGGACGAGCTCTCGAAGATCTACAAGCTCTACGCCGACGAGGAGGTGCGCGGAGCGACCCCGCGCTACTTCGAAGACGTGGGGGAGGGCGATGCCCTGCCGACCATGGTCAAGGGCCCGATGACCGTGACCGGCTTCATCGCCTACGCGCAGGGCTGGGGCGGGCTCTACATCCGGGCGAACAAGCTGAACTGGAAGCAGTTCCACAAGCATCCGGGCCTCGGCATCCCGAACCGCTTCGGCGTACCGGATTGCCCCGAGCGCGTGCATTGGGAGGAGGAATTCGCCCGCATGGTCGGCACGCCCGGCGCCTATGATTACGGCCCGGAGCGCTGCTCGTGGCTCACGCATCACGTCACGAACTGGATGGGCGACGACGCCTGGCTCCGCCGCGCGACGAGCAAGATCCGCCGGCACAATCCGGAGGGCGATGCGCTCTTCTTCACGGCCAAGGTGGTCCGCAAGTACGAGGAGGACGGGCGGTCTCTCGTGTCGATCGAGCAGGAGGCCCGAAACCAGGACGGCGAGCTGTCGGTTCTCGGCTCCGCGATCGTCGAGCTCCCGCGCCGCCCGTCGTGAACGGTTCGACGCTCGGCCCGCGCCCACGCCCGCCGAGCGCGCAGGATCACGTCGCCCGCGTCGGGATGACAGCCGCCATCGCTTGAAGGCGGATTGTGACCTCTGCGACGGCCTTCCCCCTTGCGGGGAAGAGCCTGGCCCCGCGAAGGCGGGGGTGGCCCAAGCGAAGCGGAGGGCCGGATGGGGGTCGGGTCGCATCCGACCGTTCGATATGCGAAACGCCCCCCACTCCCAGCCTCTCCCCGCAAGGGAGAGAGGAGCGCGTCGGTGCGCGTCGTCTCCATTCGAGCGATGGCCGTGCGACGACAGGGGAGACACCGGCCGCCCGGCCGATCTATGACACGGAGGGCGCCGCCGACCCTCGGAGATCCCGGCCTTGACCTCTCAGCTTCACGACAGGGCCGTCGTCGTCGACGGGCTGATCATCTCGAACTTCGACCGCTCCGTCTTCGAGGACATGCGGCGCGGCGGCCTCACGGCCGCGAACTGCACCTGCTCGGTGTGGGAGGGCTTCGTCGACTCGATGCGGAACGTCGCGCGCTGGAAGGCGTGGTTCCGGGAGCACGACGACATCATCACGCAGATCTACACGACGGCCGACATCGCGCGGGCGAAGGCGTCGGGGAAGACCGGGATCATCCTCGGCTGGCAGAACACGAGCGGGATCGAGGACCAGATCGGCTCCCTTCAGCTCTTTAAGGAGCTCGGGGTCGGGGTCATGCAGATGACCTACAACACGCGAAACCTCGTCGGGACCGGGTGCTACGAACCGGAGGACGGCGGCCTTTCGGGGTTCGGTCACGAGGTCGTGGCCGAGATGAACCGGGTCGGGATCGTCTGCGACCTGTCGCATGTCGGAGCGAAGACGAGCCGCGACGTCATCCTCGCCTCGAAGAGGCCCGTCGTCTACTCGCATTGCCTGCCGGCCGGGCTGAAGGCCCATCCGCGCAACAAGAGCGACGAGCAGCTCCGGTTCATCGTCGATCACGGCGGCTTCGTCGGCGTGACCATGTTCCCGCCCTTCCTGCCGCGCGGCTCCGCATCGACGATCGAGGACTACGTCGACGCGATCGAATACGTCATGACCATCTGCGGAGAGGAGAATGTTGGCATCGGGACCGACTTCACGCAGGGCTACGGGCGGCCGTTCTACGATTGGCTGAACCACGACAAGGGCTATGCCCGGAAGCTGACCGAGTTCGGCGAGGTCATCAACCCGGAGGGCATCCGGACGATCGGGGAATTCCCGAACCTCACTGCTGCGATGGAGCGCCGCGGCTGGCCGGAGCGCCGGGTCGAGGGCGTGATCGGCGCGAACTGGGTCCTGCTCCTGCTTAAGGTCTGGGGAGCGTGAGGCGATGAGCAAGCCGGCGATAGACATCGAGGTCGACGAGGAGACCGGCCGCTGGCACGTCGACGGGCTGCCGATGATCCTGATCCCGCAGCACTTCTTCATCAACAACCACCTCGCGATCGAGGCGGCGCTCGGGCCGGAACGGCTGGCCGAGGTGCTGCGGCCCGCAGGCCATCGCTCCGCCCATCATTGGTGCGAGCGGGAGGCGGCCTATCACGGGCTCGGCGGGGTCGAGGTCTTCCGCCACTACATGCGGCGGCTGTCGCAGCGGGGATGGGCGCAGTTCGGCGTCCTCGCCGTCGACGCGGAGGCGGGCACGGCCGAGATCCGGGTCGATCATTCGGTGTTCGTGACCGGAGCCGGGCAGGCGGCCGGCCGCAAGGTCTGCTCCATGTTCGCGAGCTGGTTCGAGGGTTCGCTCGACTCCGTCGCGGCGAGCGCCGGGGACCTGCGGTCCACCACGGCGCGGGAGGTCTATTGCGCCGCCGAGGGCGAACACGACCACTGCCTGTTCCGGGTCTCGCGGAGCGGAGACGACGCGTGAGCTACGACGTCATCGTCATCGGCATCGGCGGGATGGGCAGCGCCGCTGCCTGGCACCTCGCGCGCCGGGGCCGGCATGTCCTCGGGCTCGAGCGCTACGACATCCCGCACGCGATGGGATCGTCGCACGGCGTCAGCCGCATCATCAGGCTGCCCTATTACGAGGACCCGGCCTACGTGCCCTTGCTGCGGCGCGCCTACGGGCTGTGGCGGGAGCTCGAAGAGGCGTCGGGCCGCGAGATCCTCGTCATCACCGGCTCGATCGACGCGAGCCCGGAAGACGATCCGCTCTTTCAGGGCGCGCTGGCTTCGGCAAAGCTTCACGCGCTGCCGCACGAGGTCCTGAGCGGGGCGGCGGTGAACGATCGCTTTCCGGGCTACCGGCTGCCGTCGGGCCACCGGGCCGTGTACCAGGCTGAGGGCGGTCTCGTGGCGAGCGAGCGGGCCATCGTCGCGCATGTCGAGGCCGCCCAGGCGCATGGGGCCGAGATCCGGGCCCGCGAGCAGGTGCTCGGCTGGTCGGCGACGCCCGGGAACGACGGTGTCGTGGTGACGACGGACCGGGGCCGCTACACGGCCGAGCGGCTCGTCCTCGCGGCCGGCGCGTGGATGGCCGACCTCGTTCCCCGGCTTGCGACGGTGGCGGTGCCGGAGCGCCAGGTCCTCGCCTGGCTGCAGCCGCGCCGGCCCGAGCTGTTCGGCCCGGACCGGTTCCCGGTCTTCAACCTGCAGGTCGAGGAGGGGCGCTATTACGGGCTGCCGGTCTACGACGTGCCGGGGTTCAAGTTCGGCCGCTATCACCACCGCGGAGAGACGAGCGCGGCGGACGATCTCCGCCGCGAGCCGGATGCCGAGGACGAACGGCTCCTGCGGGACTTCGGCGAGCGCTACTTCCCGGACGGCAGCGGCGAAACGATGGCCCTGCGCGCCTGCATGTTCACGAACACGCCGGACGAGCACTTCATCCTCGACCATCACCCGGACCATCCGCAGGTGGTGCTGGCGTCGCCCTGCTCCGGCCACGGCTACAAGTTCTGCAGTGTGATCGGCGAGGTCATCGCGGATCTCGCGACGGGCGACGGCAGCACCCGCCACGACATCGGTTTCCTGAGCGCGACCCGGCCCGCGTTGACGAGTGGCGCTGGGCAGGCTGCCGAGAGATCGATAGCTTTCTTGCAGTGAGGCACGTCCGGCTCACGTGAGGAAATGCGATCCGCCATCCGGGAGAGCGGCTTCCGGCGAGACGGAAGCGTCTCGGGGTGGCGGTCGACGGAACGGGACGCGAAGGATCAACCCATGCCGCATGCAACCACCGACGATGGCGTGAAACTCTTCTACGAGGAGTCCGGCTCCGGGACGCCGATCATCTTCGTACATGAATTCGCGGGCGACCATCGTAGCTGGGAGCCGCAGATGCGTCATTTCGGGCGCCGCTACCGGGCCATCACCTACGCGGCGCGCGGCTACCCGCCGTCGGACGTGCCCGAGACACCCGCCTCCTATTCTCAGGCCCGCGCGGCGGACGACATCGCGAGCGTGCTCGATCACCTGGGCATCGCGGCAGCGCACGTGATCGGCCTGTCGATGGGGGGCTTCGCGACGCTCCATTTCGGCTTCCGGCACCCGAAGCGCGCCCTCTCGCTCTGCGTCGCCGGCTGCGGCTACGGCGCCGAGCCCGACCAGCAGGAGCGGTTCAAGGGCGAGGCCGACCTGATCTCGGCGACCATCCTCAAGGAGGGCATGAAGGCGTTCTCGGAACGCTACGCCTACGGACCGACACGCGTGCAGTTCGAGAACAAGGACCCTCGCGGCTTCCTCGAGTTCAAGCACATGCTGGGGGAGCATTCCGACCTCGGATCGGCAAACACCCAGCTCGGCGTGCAGCGCGAGCGCCCCTCGCTCTACACGCTCGTCGACCAGATGAAGGCCCTCCGGGTCCCGACGCTGATCCTGACGGGCGACGAGGACTGGCCGTGCCTGCTGCCCGGCGTCCTGATGAAGCAGAACATCCCGTCTTCGGCGCTGGCCGTGATGCCGAATGCCGGTCACACGATCAACATCGAGGCGCCCGACGAATTCAACCGGATCATCTCGGAGTTCGTCGTTCAGGTCGACAGCGACCGTTGGCCGATGCGCGATCCCCGCGCCGTCAGCACCTCCATCACGGGCATGAAGACCTGAACGGTCCCGGGCCGCCGCGGTCCGGCCCGCCCGTCAGGCGAGGGCCTGTCCGGGCGCGCCCGGATAGGCCTCGGCGAGCGCACGGGCGATGACCGAGTGGGCGATCCGGATCATGCGGTCGGCGCGGCGGCGGGAGAGGGCCGCGTTGCCCGCGATGATGGCTTCGCACACCCCACGATGCCCGGCGAGCGACGTCTCCAGCATCTCGTGCGACCTCGCGTGGGCGAGATAGCGGTAGCGCAGCGCCTGTTTCTCGATTCCGTCCACGATCCGGATCAGCGTCCTGTTGCCCGAATGCAGGTGGACCGTCCGGGTCAGCGCGACGTTGTTCCGGAAGAAGGCCTTGACGTCTCGCGCGGCGATCGCGTCCTCGAGGGCTCGCACCAGTCGCCGGAGCTCGGCATGGGCCTCGGGGCCCGCGTTCTTCGCAGCGCTCGCGGCGGCCAGTCCCTCGAGCGCGGCACGGCACGCATAGACCTCCCGGAGGTCCGCGGCATTGACGGGCGCGACCCTGACGCCGCGCCGCGCCGACCGGACGATCAGACCATCCGCCTCCAGCATCTTCAGCGCCTCGCGGACGGGAGAGCGGCTGACGCCGTAGCGGCCGCAGATGTCCTCCTCCGTCACGCGCGAGCCCGGTTCGAGCCGGAGGAAGATGATCTCGTCAGACAGGGAGCGGGCGAGTTCCGCTCCGATCATCGCCGGCAGCTCGAACCGCCCGGGCGTCAAGGGATCGGAGGGCACGGGCGGGCGTGGGCCCGGGGCGAGCGAGACATGCGGCACGGGAGACTCGGATTCGGATTCAGGGCGAAGCGAAGTAAAGCCTACCAACCGGTCCGCATACAGTATACGGCCGGTCGACGATCGAGCGGTTCGTTGTCCACAACTTCCCCGCGAGTCAGGCACGATGGTCCAGCAGACGGGAAACAGGGCCGACGAGATCGTTTCCGTCGAGACGTTCGCGGTCCGCATGCCGCTCAAGAAGCCGCTCGTCATGTCGACCTACCGGCTCGACGACGGCCCCGCCCTGTTCTGCCGCATCCGGTCACGCTCGGGTCACGAGGGCTGGGGCGAGGCCGCCGCATCGCCCATCATGGCCGGCGAGACGCTGGCCGGCATGCAGGCCGCCGTCCGTGAGCTGATCGCTCCCCGATTGGTCGGAACTCTCGCGACCGACCGGGCCTCCCTGTCCCGCACCTTGCGGGGGTCGATGTTCGGGAACGGCGGGGCGCTGGCGGCGATCGACATCGCGCTCCTCGATCTCGTCGGCCGGATCAGGAACGTACCGGTGGCGGAGCTGCTGGGAGGGCCGGTGCGGCGTGCCGTCGATCCGCTCTGGCTCGTCGGCGGGACGGGTTCGCCCGAGGAGATCGTCGAATCCGCCCTCTCGCTCCGGGAACAGGGGTTCCGGTCGTTCAAGCTGAAGGTCGCGGTGGCCGATTTCCGCGAGGACGTTCGCACCGTCGAGCGTCTTCGCGCGGCGCTCGGCGATGGCTGCCTGATCGGTGCCGATGCCAACATGGGCTGGGATGTCGAGACCGCGCTCCGTTTCGTGCGGGCCGCGGCCCCTTTCGGGCTCGCCTTCCTGGAACAGCCGGTCCCGGCCGGCGACCTCCCGCGCATGGCGGCCGTGGGTGCCGGATCGCCCGTGCCGATCGGGCTCGACGAGAGCCTGCACGGGGTCCACGACGTCCTGAGCTACGCGGAAGCCGGCGCGATCGGCGGCGTCAGCCTGAAGACGATCAAGCTCGGCGGCGTGTCGCCGCTGGTCGCGCTCGCGACCACCTGCGAGGCGCTCGGGCTCTCCGTGAACCTCGCGATGATGATGGAATCGAGCCTCGCCTCGGCCGCGATGGTGCATGCGGCCTGCGTCGTTCCGCAGATCGCCTGGGGCCTGAGCCTCGGACACCTCTGGCTCGCCGAGGACCCGGTCGTCACGCCGATCACCTGCCGGGAGGGCGTCGTGCGGTGTCCCGAAGGCCCCGGTCTCGGCGTCATCGTCGACGAGCGCCGGCTGGCGGCGCTCGCCGTGTGACGGGCTTCGTTCAGTTCGTGACCGGCAGCCTGTAGGTCACCTTCTCCGGGCGGACCTGCCGCAAGAGGTCGGGATAGACGAACTGCTGGAAATCGACCTCCTTCGCGAGCTTTCCCATGTCCTTCAGTTGCTTCTGGATGGTCACGAAGTTCGACAGGGAATCCTGGTCGAGCCGGACGTCGAAGCGCAGCTTCGGCATCAGCTCGCGCGTGAGCTCCCTGTCGAGCTTCAGGAAGGTCGCGACGTAGTCGGCGCTCTTCTCGGGCTCGCTCACGATGAAATCGGTCGCCTCGACGATCGACTTCATGAAGGCGACGGCCGGACCCTTGTTCTTCTCGGCCCATTCCCTGTTGACGTAGATGTAGACGCGCGGGGTCAGGATGTCGCCTTGCGCCTGGATGACCTTCGCGCCCGGAATGGCCTTCACGGCGCGGGCGAGCCACGGCTCCCAGCTCGTGAAGGCGTCGATGTCGCCGCGCTCCAGCGCCGCCACCATCTCGGGCGCCTCGACCTGGATGATCTTGTAGTCGCTGGGCTTCAGCTTCAGCTTGTCGACGAGGCCCAGCCAGAACACCTCGCTGCCGGAGCCGCGCGCGATGCCGAGCTTCTTGCCCTTCAGCGCCTCGAGGCTGTCGACGCCTTTCGCCACGAGCCCGTACCATTGCTTCATGAGGTCGCCCTCGGCGGCCACGACGACGTTCGGGTCCAGGTTGTGGTTCTGGATCCCGGCGCCTTCGGCCCCGAACGCCGATTGGACCTGGTTGCGGACCAGGAACGACACCATGGCTGAGCCGCTCGGTCCCGTGTTCAGCGTCACGTCGAGCCCGTTCCGCTCGAAGATGCCCGAGAGCTTGGCCACGTAATAGGCGGAGAAGCTCGGATCGACACCGGTCGCGATCGTCATCTTGGTGAGAGCCAGCGCCGGCGAGGCGAGGGTCGCGGATCCTGCGAGGGCCACGAACCCCGCGAGCGCCGCGGCGAGAAGCGTTCTCATGTGTATCTCCGTGAGGTGATCATGCGACGGGGGAGAAGCGGCCGGCGAAGCGCAGGATGCCCCACCGGAACATGCGGTCGAACGTGAAGCCCAGGATGCCGAGCGACAGGAGCGATACGAAGATCTCGTCGACCAGCATGTAGAGGCGACCGTTCCAGAGCATGACGCCGAGGCCGTCGCTCGCCGCGATCATCTCGGCCGCCACGATCGTCGTGAAGGCGTTCGCCATCGCGAGCCGCATCCCGGTCAGGATGAACGGCACGGTCGCGGGCAACGCCACGAGATAGAAGATCTGGAAGCGCGCGGCGCCGAGCGCCTGGGCGGCCCTGATCTTGTTCTTCGACACGGTGGCAACGCCCGACGCCGTGTTCAGCGTCACGATGAACACGGTCGCGTAGATGATGAGGAAGATCTTCGAGTTCTCGCCGATCCCGAACCAGATGACCGCGATCGTGATCATCGCGACCGACGGGATGAAGCGTAGGAACTCGGTCCAGGGCTCCAGCATCTTGCGGGCGAACGGCACCGTTCCCATCAGGAGGCCGATCGGGATGCCGAGCGCGGAGCCGAGCACGAAGCCGATCGCGATGCGCTGCAGGCTCGCCCCGATCTGCTCGAACAGCGCCCCGCTCTGCGCCAGGGACAGCGCCTTCGCGAACACCGCCATCGGGGCCGGAAACAGCACGGATTGCACGACGTAGACCGCCGCGATTTGCCAGGCGACGAACAGCGTCAGGAACCCGAACGCGTAGGGCAGGACCGCGCCCACGGTCCGAACCGTGGCGCCGGGGCTCAGCCACGCCGCGACGGAACGGGCCTGCACGAAGGGCAGCGTCCGGGAGGCTTCGATCGTCATGCGGCCTTCCTCCCGTAGGCATTCGCCTTGGCGACCTCCTCGCGGATCTCGCCATGCACGCGCTCGTAATATCGGGAATAGGCCGGGTCGGTCCGCTCCCTGTCGCCGGTCATCTCGATCGGGATGATGCTCTTCAGCGTCCCGCCCGGGCCGGCGGTCATCACGCCGACCCGCGTCGACAGAAGGATCGCCTCGTCGATGTCGTGGGTGATGAAGACGACCGTCGTGCCGGTCGCCGACCAGATGCGGCGCAGCTCGCGCTGCATGATCGAGCGCGTCTGCGCGTCCAGCGCCCCGAAGGGCTCGTCCATGAGCAGCATCTTCGGCTCGTTCGCGAGGGCGCGCGCGATCTGGATGCGCTGCTTCATGCCGCCGGACAGCTCGCTCGGGAACTTGTCCGCCTGGCCGTACAGGCCCACGAGGTCGAGGTAGTCGTGGGCGACGGCGCGGCGCTGCTTCGCCGCGACCCCTCCGACCCGCAGGCCGAATTCGATGTTCTGCGCGGCGGTCAGCCAGGGGTAGAGCGAGTCGTCACCCTGGAAGACGACGCCGCGATCCCGCGACGGCTCGCGAACCGCGGCTCCGTCCAGGAGGATCGTGCCCTCGCTCGGCGCCTCGAACCCGGCCAGCATGGACAGGATGGTGGTCTTTCCGCAGCCCGAAGGACCGAGGAGACAGAGGAAGTCGCCGCGGTCCAGGGCGAGAGAGCAGTGCTGGACCGCGATCGACCGACGGCCCGATTGGGCCTCGTACCATTTCCCGACGTCGCGAAGCTCGACGAATGCCAATCCAGGCTCCTGCGAGTGTGCGCCCGATGGTCGTGCCGGCCTCTGCTCCTGTCTCTCTCGACGGAGCGGGCCTCGCAGCGCTGTCGTGCACAGTATACAAGAGGGATGCCAAGACAAGGCGGACGGACGGCCTCTCCGTATTCAGCCCTTCGGTCAGCCAGGACCCGGCCGCTCCCGGACCCACGCCAGTGTCCGGGAAATCCCGTCCCGCAATCCCGTGCTCGGCCGGAACCCGAGGTCCCTCTCCGCGGCGTCGATCGCCAAAGGCCCGAGCCGGAACGTGTTCCAGGCCATGCCGGCCGGATCGGTCGCGACGGCCGCGCTCGGCAGGACCTCGCGCAGGGCGGCGACGATCTCGGCGAGGCCCTGCGCGCGGCCGGGGCCGATATTATAGGCACGCTGCCGCAAATGCGGCGCATCCGATGCGGCCCGGATGGCGGCCACGACGTCGTCGACGAAGATGTGCTGACGCGTGACCCCGGCCTCGTCCCGGACCCGGCTCGGACGGCCGGCGAGCGCGTCCTCGACGAGGGTGCGGATCAGGCAATCGGTCGTCCGGCCCGGTCCGTAGCAGGACGCGACCCGGAGCGAGACCGCGTCGACGCCGTGCTCGGCGCCGTAGGCCTCGATCAGCGCGTCGCCGGCGGCCTTGGTGGCCCCATAGACGGTGTCCGGCCGCAGCACGGTGTCCTCCCGTACGGGATCCTGCATCGGCTGGGCGCCATAGGCCAGGACCGAGGAGAACCACACCACCCGGCCGATGCGGTGGATCCTCGCGGCCTCGAGCAGGGCGACCAGGCCCGACAGGTTGATGTCGCAGAGGCGGGCCGGCGCGTCGCGCATCAGCATCGGCCCCGAGATGCCACCGGCATGGACCACCCGGGTGACGCCGAACCGCACGATGGCCTCGTGCCAGCGATGCGGATCGGGCAGGGAGTGGAGCAGGAACGGGATGTCCAGGTCGTCGGGCCGGACCTGGTCCATCCCGACGACGGAATGGCCGTCCGCCATGAGCGACCGGACGAGCGCCCGGCCGATCAGGCCGCCCGTTCCGGTGACCAGCGTGACGCCGCTCATTCGGCCGCCCTCGCGACGCCGACCGCCGGACGCGCCCTCGCGTCGAGACGCCGGATCTCGACCGTGTCGCCGGGCGCGATCTTCAGGATGGCGAGACCCAGGGCGTCCAGGGGCACGGTCCCGGCCGCGGCGGTCGGATCGATCCGGAGCCAGGCCCGCAGCGAGGCGGCGCGCTGCGTGTCGAGCTCGACGATGTCGTCGGCCGCGAGACCCGCCTGCGCGGCGTCGTCGGGATGAAGCCGGCAGATGCGCCGCTTGCTGACCCGACCCTGTTCGTAGCAATCCTCGTCCGGGACCGTGACGAACCGGTGCCGCGCCGCGACGAGACCCTCGCGCCGAGCTTCGGTCGCGACACCGTCCACCGCCCCGGTCCCGTCCAGCACGACGCCGTAGAGGTCGCGGGCGGCGCCCGACGAGACATAGCCCTCGCGGACGTCCTCGGCGACCCGCGCGGCCGGCCGCTTCGTCGGATCGCCGTAGCCGCCTCCGCCCGCGGAGCGGATCACCACCGCACAGTCCCGCTCGACCGGATGGCCCGCGACCTTGCCGGGCGTGTCGAAGTCGGTGAGCGCGCCGTCGCGCTCAGTCCAGGCCCCGACGGGGCAGCCCGGCAGGCCGCCCAGCACGCCGAAGGCCGGAACCACGGCGCCATCCGACAGGAGCGAGTAGCGCGCCTCGGGAGCCAGGACCCGGATCACCCGCTCCATCGAGGCTCCGCCGCGCGTCGTGCCGGCGCCGCCGGAATCCCGGCTGACCCGCGAGCTCTCGACGAGGAGCGGCATCCTCATCTCGATCACCTCGGAGGATTGCACCGTGACGAGGTCGCCCCAGTCGATCGGCGCCATCACGTCCGGCCCGTCGTTCTCGGCGAAGGCGCCGTTGCCGCCGGCGGACCATTCGTAATGGACCCATTCCCGGCCCGTCACGGGATCGTACCCGCCGAGCAGGTTGTGGAACGAGGTCCGGCAGAGATCGCCCGCGACCTTGTCGGGCGCGACCTGCGACAGGGCGCCGACCATGGTCGCGATGACGCGCTTCCTGATCTCGCCATGCGAGCCGGCGGGTGCCGGCCGCTGCACGTTCACGATCGTGCCCGGCGGCGCGATGACCTCGATCGGCCGGAACGAGCCCTGGTTCAGCGGCGCGAGGGGATCGAAGATCGATTTCACCGCGATGAACACCGACGCCGACGACACCGCGGCCGTCGAGTTCACGGGAAACGGCACCTGCGGCGATGCTCCCGTGAAATCGGCGATCATCCGGTCGCCCGCGACCGTGAGGCTGAGCGGCAGGAGCAGCGGCTCGAAACGGCCGCCCATGTAGGTCTCGAGGTAATCCTCGTAGCGGTAGACGCCGTCCGGCAGCCCCGAGATGCAGGCGCGCATCCGGGCCTCCGCCCGATCGAGGTCGATCGTGACCGCTTCGAGCAGGAGGTCGACGCCGTACCGGTCGCAGATCTCGCGGATCCGCATCTCGGCGACCCGGCAGGCCGCGAAGCTCGCGTTCAGGTCTCCGAGGCGCTCTTCCGGGACCCGCATGTTGGCGAGCAGGAGCTCGAACGCCGCCTCGTTCCGGCGTCCCTGCTCCAGGATCTTGATCGGCGGGATCCGGATGCCTTCCTGGTAGATCTCGGTCGCCTTGCCGGACATGCTGCCCGGCACGGCGCCCCCGACATCGGCCCAATGCGCCCGGACGGCCGGGAAGAAGATCAGCCGGTCGCCCGCGAAGACCGGGTAGATCACCGTCACGTCGTTCAGGTGCGTGCCGCCCGCATAGGGGTCGTTGACCAGGATCGCGTCGCCCGGCTTCAGGTCGTGGCCGAGCTTCCTCATGGCGGATTGCACGGTCCAGGGCATGGGCACGACGTGCGAGCCGATATCCTCCGATTGCGCGACCACCTGGCTGTCGGGGGCGAACAGGCCGCACGAGAAATCCTTGGCATCGTAGATCGCGACCGAGCTCGCGGTCCGGCAGACGGTCGCCCGCATCTCGCGGACGGCCGATATCAGGGCCTGGGTCAGAACCTCGAGCGTGATCGGATCGATGATCAACGAAGAACCCTTCAGATGCGGGACAGCACGAGGCAGCCGACGGTGTCGAGGGTCGCGCTCCAGCCGGACGGGACCACGGTCGAGGATCCGTCCTCCTTGACGAGGGCCGGCCCCGCGAAGCCGTGGCCGGCCGGCATGCGGCTTCGCGCCAGCACCGCCACGTCGCGAGATTCGCCCCCGAGCGAGATCGCGCGGCGACCGGCCTGCGCGGCCGAGACGGAGCGTCCCTCGGCCCCGATCGGCGGCAGGCTGAGCTTCTCGGACAGGCCCCAGGCTGCGATCCGATAGCTCACGATCTCGACGGCGGCCGCGGTCGTGCCGCCGTAGCGGGCCCCGTAGACGCGTGCGAAGGCCGCCTCGATCTCCCCGATCTCCGCGACGTCGATCGAGACCGGGACGGGCAGCTCGAAGGACTGGCCCACGTACCGCATGTCGAGGCTGGCCACGAACCGCCTGCGTTCGGGCGGGAATCCGGCGCCGGCGAGCTCCTCGGTCCCGGCCTCGATCAGCCGCGCCAGCAGGCCCCTGACGGTGGCCGCCGTGACCTGCGCCGTCGTGCTCACGCGCGTCTGCACGAGATCGCGCCGCACATCCGCGAGGAGAAGGCCGAGGGCCGAGAAGTTGCCCGGCATCGGCGGCACCACCACCGTCGTCATCCCGAGCTCCTCGGCGATCGCCGCCGCATGCAGCGGTCCCGCCCCGCCATAGGGCAGCAGCGCGAAGTCGCGCGGATCGATGCCGCGCAGCACCGAGACTTCCTTGATCGCGATCGCGAGCTGGGCCGTCGCGATCCGCAGGATGCCGTCCGCCATCGCGTCGATCGACAGCCCGACCTCGGCACCGAGCCGGCCGACGGAGGCCCGGGCGGCCTCGCGATCGAGCCGGATCTCGCCGCCGAGCGGAACCTCGGTCCCGATCCGGCCCAGCACGACGTTCGCGTCCGTGATCGTCGGCTCCCGGCCGCCTCGCCCGAACGCTGCCGGTCCCGGTACGCTGCCGGCCGAGCGCGGACCGACCGACAGCACGCCGCCGCCCCCGCGGCTCGCGATGCTGCCGCCCCCGAGCCCGACGGTGTGGATGTCGATCTGCCTGATCCGGATCGGGAACACGCCGACGCGACCCTCGGTCGTCATGCCGTACTCGCCGTTCCGCAGCATGCAGACGTCGGTCGACGTTCCGCCCATGTCGCAGGTGATGAGGTCGGGATAGCCCGCCGCCGCCCCTATGGCCCCGGCCGCGATTACGCCGGCCGCCGGACCGGACAGCATGGACAGCACCGGCAGCGCCTCGACCCGCGCCGCCGGCAGCGAGCCGCCGTTCGACGTCATGATGGAGAGGTCGGCCCGCACCCCGACGCTCTCGAGCTGGCGCCTCAGCTCGCCGATGTAGCGCCGGACGCGCGGCGCCACGTAGGCGTTCAACGCCGTCGTCGAGAAGCGCTCGAACTCGCGGTATTCCGGGAGCACGTCCGCCGAGGTCGCGACCACGACGTCCGGCAGCCTGGCCGAGAGGATCTCGGCGCAGCGCCGCTCGTGGGCGGGGTTCGCGTAGGAATGCAGGAAGCAAATGGCGACCGCCTCGACCTCGCCTGCCGCGAGGCGCTCGGCCAGGGCCTCGACCCCGGCCTCGTCGAGCGGCGTATGCACCGATCCGTCGGCGAAGAGCCGCTCCCGCACCTCGAAGCATTGCGAGCGCTGCACGAGCGGCCGGAGCGGAGGCGCCTTGATGTTGTACATGACCATCCGGTTGCCCTTGCCGACGACCAGGACGTCCCGGTGCCCGGCCGTCGTCACGATCGCGAGCCTCGCTCCGTCGCATTCGAGCGCGGTATTGGTCGCGACCGTGGTGCCGTGGACGACGCGGTCGAGCCGGCCGGGCTCGAACCCGAGCCGCCGGATGCCGGTGAGGATTCCCTCGGACTGGTTCTTCGGCGTCGACGGGGTCTTCAGGATGCGGATGTCCTGCGTCGCGTCGTCGAACAGGACGAGGTCGGTGAAGGTGCCGCCGACGTCCACGCCGAGCCATGCCATCGCGGATCGCTCCTACCGGCCCACGAAGGCCGGCTCGCGCTTCTCCAGGAACGCTCGGCGGCCCTCGACGTAATCGGCGCTCGCGAGACCCGCGTCGATCGCGGCCTCGATCTCGGCCGCCCGGGAGGCCGCGCTGCCGTCGGCGCAGGCCTCGAGGACGATCTTCGAGCCTTTCAGGCTGAGAGGGGCGTTCGCGGCGAGGCCGCGGGCGAGCTCCCGGGCGCCCTGAAGCGCGTCGCTCTCGACCGGGATGTCGAGGAGGCCCATGCGGAGGCAGTCCTCGAAGCCGAACGGCCGGCCGGAATAGAGGACACGCTTCGCGTTCGCGAGACCGACCTGCCGATGGAGCAGCCCGCAATCCAGCGCGCTGTACACGATGCCGAGCCGTGCGGCCGGGATTCCCATCCTGGCGCTCGGGTCGCCCACCCGAAGGTCGCAGGCGAGCGCGAGGCCGCACCCTCCGCCCATCGCGTAGCCGGAGATCGCCGCGATCGTCGGCCCCGGCCAGTCGCGGATCGCGAGGGTCGCGGCCTCGGTCGCCTGCTCGTAGAGGCGCCCGGCCGCGACGTCCTGCCGGACCTCGTCGAATTCGGAGATGTCGGCGCCGGCGCAGAAATGGCCGCCCG
>CAXTKM010000003.1:0-22004 GCA_964244795.1 uncultured Enterovirga sp. | reverse complement strand
CCGTCAGGATGACGGCCCGGGCCTCGCCGTCGCGCGCGAGCGCCTCGAAGATCGTAGCCAGGCCGCGCCACATGGCGAGGCTGACAGCGTTTCGCTTGGCCGGACGGTTCAACTGGACCAGGGCCACGCCGTCGCTGAGCGAAAGCTCGATATCGGTGCCTTCGCTGCCCATCGAATTCGCACTTTCTCGGCCGGCGCGCTTGCGCCGGGTCGTCCTATGCGAGAAGGTTTGTCGTGTACAGTATACAAACGGACGTCCGAGAGGTTCGATGAGCGGTGCGCTTCACGGGCTCGTGGTGCTCGACCTGTCCTGCCATCTGTCCGGTCCGTATTGCGGCATGCTGCTCGCGGACCATGGCGCCGACGTCATCAAGATCGAGCGTCCGGGCAGCGGCGACGAAGCGAGGGCCATGCCGCCCTTCGTCGGAGGCGAGAGCGCGCCTTTCATGCTCTGGAACAGGAACAAGCGCTCGGTCGCGCTCGACCTGAAATCCGACGCCGGCAGGAGCGCCCTCCGGGAGCTCGTGAAGACGGCGGATATCCTCGTCGAGAACTTCCGGCCCGGCACCTTGGCGCGGCTCGGATTTTCATGGGAGGACCTGTCCGTCCTGAACCCGCGGCTCATCTACGGCGCGATCTCGGGCTTCGGGCAGACAGGGCCGTACCGGGATCGCGGCGGCTTCGATCTCGTGACGCAGGGCATGTCGGGCCTGATGAGCGTCTGCGGTCCAGCCGATGGTCCTCCCCACCGGCTGCCGATCGCGATCTCGGACGTCGCGGCCGGCATGCACCTCTGTGTCGGTCTCCTCAGCGCGCTCGAGGCCCGGCACCGCACGGGCCGGGGGCAATACGTCGAGGCCTCGCTGCTCGAGGCCGCTCTCTCGTTCGGCGTCTACGAGGCCGCCCACGTGTTCGCGACGGACGAGACGCCGCCCCGCATCGGCCAGGCCCACCGCGGGTCCTCGCCCTACCAGGTCTTCGAGACCCGGGACGGGTGGATCACGGTCGGGGCCGCGCAGGAGAACTTCTGGAAGGCGCTCTGCCGGATCATCGGCGCACCCGGCCTGCTGGCCGATCCGCGGTTTCATCGGAACAGCGACCGGGTCGCGAACAACGCGGCGCTCGTGGAGGTGCTGAGCGGCTACCTCCGCGAGAAATCCTCCGCCGAATGGCTCGCGGCCTTCGACGCGGCCGGCGTCCCGGCGGGGCCCGTTCTCGACTTCAAGCAGGCGCTCTCGGATCCGCAGGTCCTGGCACGCGGGATGGTCGTCGAGACGGACCATCCCGCCGCCGGACGCATGCGGACCTTCGGGGTTCCGGCCAAGCTCTCGATGACCCCGGGCCGCGTCGCGCGGCCGGCGCCGTCGCTGGGCCAGCACACGGACGAGGTCCTGGCCGGCCTCTCCCTCGACGCCTGAGACACGAGACCGGCCGCCTTTTTGCCTCTGCCACCCCGATACCCTCGGAGACACTACGATGACGCGGTCGATCACCAAGGCAGCCGGGTCCGCCTGCCTCTGCCTCGCGATGCTGTCCGGGGCCTCGGCCCAGGAACCCGGCCTCACGCCGACCTCCATCCGGATCGGGACCTTCGGGGCGCTGACCGGCCCCGGCTATCTCTACGGCAAGCTGCCGATGAACGGCGTCGAGGTCGTGTTCGACGAGATCAACAAGGCGGGCGGCATCCATGGCCGGACGATCGAGCTCGTCCGGGAGGACGATCGCTGCGACCCGGCAGCCGCGATCGGGGCGACCCAGAAGCTGATCGCGCAGGACAAGGTCTTCGCGATCGTCGGCGGCGGCTGCAGCAACCCGACTCTCGCGGCCCGCGAGACGATCGAGAAGGCCGGCACGCCCTTCGTGGTCTTCGCCTCGGTGCATGACGGCATCACCACGCCGCCGGCCCGCAACATCTTCAGCGTGGCGACCACCTCGACCATCGAGAGCCAGGCGCAGGTGCAATACGCGCTGGCGGAGGGCGCGAAGAAGATCGCGGTCGTGTCGATGCGGGATTCCTGGGGGCGCGCCCGCTACACGCCGCTGATGGAGACGCTGAAGGCGAAGGACGTGAAGATCGTCGCTGACGAGGAGATGTCGCCCGACGCGAACGACGCCACCGCCCAGGTCCTCCGCTTGAAGCAGGCCGGTGCCGACGCGGTCATCATGCTGCTCTACCCGAAGCCGGCCGCGGTCTTCGCGCGGGACGCGAACAAGCTCGCCTTCCGGCCGATCCTGATCGGCCAGACCGGGATCGCCGATCCGGCCGCCTTCGAGGATCAGGTCGGCATCCCGGGAGCGACGGCCCGGTTCCGGACGATCTCGATGGTCAAGTACGTCCCCGAGGACCCGGCCGTCGAGAAGTGGCGGAAGGCGATCGAGGCCAAGTTCCCGGGCGACCGCCTCTCCGTCTACAACCAGTTCGGCATCGGGGGCGCCCAGGTCCTCGCCGAGGCGCTGAGGCGCGCCGGACCCGAGCCGACCCAGGCGAAGCTGATCGCCGCGCTCGCCGGCCTGAAGGACTTCGCGGTCGACGTCTATCCGGGGCCGATCACATGCTCCGAGGTCGATCACCGCTGCCACAAGAACCCGGCCTGGATCGCGAAGGAGCCGGGCGGCCCGGTCAGGGTGCTGGGCTTCACCAAGGTGGAGTGATCGCGCCTTGATGCTCTTCTCCTACATCCTGCTCAGCGGGATCACGACGGGGGCGCTCTATGCCCTCGTGGCGCTCGGCATCGTGCTCGTGAACAAGGCGACCGGGGTGATCAACTTCGCCCAGGGCGAGCTCTTCATGTTCACGGGCTTCGTCGCCTGGATGCTGCACGTGCAGCTCGGGCTCGGCTACGGCGCGACGGTTCTCCTGACCGTGGCCTGCGGCTTCCTGCTCGGCGTGCTGACCGACAGGATCGCGTTCCAACCCCTGAAGAACGTGGACGTCGTCAGTCTCGTGCTGGCGACCGTCGGCATCGCCTTCATGCTCCGCGGCACCGCCCGCATGATCTGGGGCGGCAAGGGCGATTACCTGACCTTCCCGCCGATCACCTCGCCCGAGCCGATCATGGTCGGCGAGCTCATGATGATCCCGCAGCAGCTCGCCGTGCTGGCCGGCGCGATCGTCATCATGCTCGCCTTCGCGGCCTTCTTCCGGTTCACGCGGGTCGGCAAGATGATGCAGGCGACGGCCGACAATCCGAGAGCCGCGACGCTGGTCGGCATCCGGACGGACCGGATCTACACGCTCGCGTTCGGCACCGGCACGGCCGTCGCGGCGGCGGCGGCCGTCCTCGTCGCGCCCCTGACGCTGCTGTACCCCGACATGGGGTTCCCCTTCTTCATCAAGGGCTTCGCGGCCGCGATCCTGGGCGGCCTCACGAGCCTGTCGGGCGCGGTCCTCGGCGGGTTGCTGGTCGGGACCGTCGAGGCGCTCGCGGCCGGCTACATCGCGTCCAGCCTCATGGAGGTGTCGGGCTTCGTCGTCATCATGATCGTCCTGCTCGTCATGCCGTCAGGGCTGCTCGGCGGCGGGCGGCTCCGGAGGGTGTGATGGCCCCGTTCGGCCGACGCAACACGCTGCTCGGGCTCGCTGTGCTCGCCGCGACGCTGCCGGCCTGGGCGAACAGCTACCAGCTCTACATCGGCACGCTGATCCTGATCTACACGCTGCTCGCGATCGGCCTGAACCTGCTGCTCGGCTTCGCCGGGCAGCTCGCCTTCGCGAACGCCGCGATGTTCGGGATCGGGGCCTACGGGACCGGGCTCCTCCAGGTCCAGCTCGGCTGGCCCTTCGCGATCGCGTTCCCGGCCGGCGCGCTGCTCGCGACCGCGGTCGGTCTCGCGATCTCGCTCCCGGCGCTCCGGCTGAGCGGCCTCTACCTCGCGCTCTCGACGCTCGCCTTCGCGCAGTTCACGCAATGGGTGTTCCTGCACTGGGAGACGGTCACGTTCGGTGCGGGCGGCTTCAAGACCCCGCCGATCTCGTTCGCGCCGCTGCCGGTCGGCAAGCCCGTCGGGCTGTATCTGCTGAGCCTCGTCATCGCGATCGCCCTCTACGCCTTCGCCCGCAACCTCGTGGCTTCGCGAACGGGGAGGGCCTTCGTCGCGGTGCGGGACAGCGAGGTCGCGGCGCAATCGCTCTCCGTGGACCTCCTTCGGACCAAGGCGCTGGCCTTCGGGCTCAGCGGCTTCTACGCGGGCGTCGCGGGCGGGCTCTATTCGCAGACGCTGAACTACGTCTCGCCCGAGGGCTACGACCTCTTCCAGGTCGTCCTCCACAAGGCCATGATCGTGGTCGGCGGCATGGGATCGATCGCGGGATCGGTCCTCGGGGCGGGGATCATCATCCTGCTCCTCGAGGCGCTCCGGGCCGTGAAGGGCGCGCAGGAGGTCGTGTTCGGCGCGATCCTGCTGCTCTTCGTGCTGTTCCTGCGCGGCGGCCTCGTCTCGGTCCTCCAGCGCTACCTCAAGGGCTGGGAGGAGCCGCTTCACGCCGCAGCGCCGCGCGTCCACGCGGACGCGGTCCCGTCCGGCGCGGTGCCGGCCGCCGTCGACGGGCCGGTACGATGAGCGCCGCGGCCGTCCTCGCCGTCGAGGGCGTGTCCGTCGGCTTCGGGGGCGTCCGTGTGCTGGACGGCATCGACCTCGCCGTGAAGCCGGGCGAGATCCGCGGCCTGATCGGCCCGAACGGCGCGGGCAAGACCACCCTCCTCAACGTCATCTGCGGTATTCATCGCCCCGATGCCGGCCGCGTGGTTCTCGACGGCTCGCCGATCACCGGCCGCACGCCGAGCGCGATCGCGCGGCTCGGCCTCGGCCGCACCTTCCAGACGTCGCAGCTCTTCAAGGGCATGACGGTCCTGGAGAACATGATGACGGGCCTGCACCGGCGGACCGTCACGGGCTTCGTCGCGGCCGGCCTCAACTTGCCTCGCCACCGGGCCGAGGAGCAGGCGACCGAGGAGGCGGCCCGCAAGGCGCTCGACTTCGTCGGCATGGCGCCCTTCGCGGATCGCCCCGGCAACGCGCTCTCGTTCGGCCAGCAGCGCGTGATCGAGATCGCCCGCACGCTCATCGGCGAGCCCCGGGTCGTCCTCCTGGACGAGCCCGCGGTCGGGCTCAGCCTCAATCGCCTGGCCGAGTTCGACACGCTGCTGCGCCGGATCCGTGACGAGAAGGGCGTGGCCCTGATCCTGATCGAGCACGTGATCCGGCTCGTCATGGACGTCTGCGACGAGGTCACGGTGCTGAGCTCCGGCCGCAGGATCGCCGAAGGGAGGCCGGAACAGGTACGGAACGATCCGCAGGTCATCGAAGCCTATCTGGGAAAGGCGCTTCGTGCTCGACATCCGGAATCTTGAGGTCTCCTACGGGCTGACGCAGGTCCTGCGCGACGTGACCTTCTCGGTCCCGACGGGCGCGATCGTGGCGCTGCTCGGCGGCAACGGCTCCGGCAAGACCACGATGCTGAACACCCTGACCGGGCTCGTGCGGCCCGGCCGCGGCTCGATCCTGGTCGAGGGCCAGGAATGCGCGGGGATCGGCGCCCACGATTTCGTCAGGCGCGGCGTCGTCCAGGTGCCGCAGGGCCGCGAGGTCTGGTCCTCGATGTCGGTCGACGACAACCTCGCGCTCGGCGCCGCGACCCGCAACGATCGCTCCGGGATCAGGCAGGACCTCGACGAGATGTACGGGCTGTTCCCGAAGCTCAAGGTCCACCGCCGGCGTCAGGCCGGCGCGCTGAGCGGGGGCGAGCAGCAGATGGTGGCGATCGGCCGGGCCCTGATGGCCCGTCCGAGATGCCTCCTGATGGACGAGCCGTCGGCGGGCCTCGCGCCCTCGATCGTGTCCGACATGGTGGACACCATCCTCGAGCTGAACGCGCGCGGGCTCACGATCCTGCTCGTCGAGCAGAACATCGGGGTCGCGGCCGCGGTCGCCGAGCACGCCCACATCCTGCAGGGCGGCGAGATCGCCTTCTCGGCTCCGGCCGCGGGTCTCGTCGACAACCCGGCCGTCCTCAGCTCGTATCTCGGCCGGTAGGTCCGGCTTCCGCCACCCGCGGCCGGTCCACCGGTCCGCCACCCGTCCGGAGTGATCATGCTCGAGAAGCTCGCCATGATGAGGTCGGTCGGGAACATCCTCGACCGCTGCCTCGCGCTGAAGCCGAAGGAGCAGCTCCTCGTCCTGACCGACACGGACAACCTCCCGACGGGGCAGCTCTTCGCGCTCGCCGGCGAGGAGCGCGGCGCGGAGACGATCCTGCTCGTGATGAAGCCGCGATCTCGGCACGGCGAGGAGCTGCCGAGGGTCGTTGCGGACGCCATGAGGGCGGCGGACGCGATCGTCGCGCCCACCACCTTCTCGGTCAATCACACGAACGCCCGGAAGCGCGCGAGCGAGGCGGGCGCCCGGCTCATCTTCTTCCCCGGCTGCCGCGAGGCGATGTTCACCGACGGCAGCCTCGACATCGACTTCGTCCTGCAGGCCGAGATCATCATGCGCATGTCGCGCGCCTTCGACGCGGGCAGCCGCGTCCGCGTGACGAGCGACGACGGGGCGACCGACTTCTCGATCGACATCCGGGGCCGGAAGAGCGTTCCCCAGACCGGCATCTGCCACCTGCCCGGGACGATCTCGCCGCCGCCCTGCATCGAGACCGCGGTCTCGCCCGTCGAGGGCTCGACGGAGGGCTTCGCGGTGATCGACGGGGCGGTCGTTCCCGGCGGCGAGGTGCTGGAGCCGTTCCGGATCACGCTGTCCGGGGGCCGCATCGTCGACATCGACGCCTCCCGCCGGGACGGCCGCAAGCTCGCGGCCCTGATCGACAGCTACGGCGACGACAACATGTACTGCCATGTCGAGCTCGGGATCGGGCTCAACCCGAAGGCCAGGATCGGGCGCGGGATCGAGCTCGAGGACGAGGGCGAGTTCGGCACGCTCCATCTCGGCATCGGCAACGGCATCACCTTCGGGAGCAGCATCCGGGCGGTCGGCCATATCGACCTCGTGATCCGCCACCCGATCGTCGAAATCGACGACGTGGTCGCGCTCAAGGGCCGCGAGGTGCTGGTGTGAGGGGATCGCGATCGGGATCGGGGGCCGCGAGACGGACCCGGGAGGACGGCGCATGACCTTGGCTCGAGACCTCGATTTCACGGGGCGCCGCGTCCTCGTGACCGGTGCCGCGAACGGGTTCGGGGCCGCGATCGCCGGGCTCTTCGTCGCCCAGGGAGCGAGCGTGATCCTGGCCGACCGCGAGGAGGCGACGCTCTCCGCGATGGCGGAGCGCCTCGGCATGCCGGCGCACCTCTACGACCAGGCGGATCTCGGCTCGATCGAGCGGCTGCACGCGGCCGCGGGCGAGGTCGACGTGCTGATCAACAATGCCGGCATGATGGTCGCGAAACCGCTGCTCGACACCTCGACTGAAGAGATGCGGCAGATGATCGACGTCGATCTCGTGGGCGTCGTCCGCCTCATGCAGCTCTTCGGCGCCGGCATGGTGGCGCGGCGGAGCGGGGTCGTGCTCTCGATCGGTTCGCAGACCGCCTTCGCGGGCGCCGAGGGGCGCGGCATCTACGCGGCCGCGAAGGCCGCGATCTCGCAGATCACCAGGGCAGCGGCCGTGGAATGGGGTTCGCACGGCGTTCGGGTCGTGTGCCTCGCGCCCGGGCGCTCGATCACCCGCATGACCGAAGAGACCCGGGCAGGATCGTCCGGCGACCGGGGGATGGCCCGCGTCCCGCTCGGACGGTGGGGCACGGCGGACGAGGTCGCCAAGATGGCCGTCTTCCTCGCGTCCGACGCCGCATCCTACCTCACGGGCCAGACCGTCATCTCGGATGGCGGCTACGTGGTGGGGTAGGGCGGGGGCGGGATCGACGTCCGAGGGGGCGTTGGCCGAGATCGCAAGCGGGAATCGCGTCCCGGCGAGCCTCGCATCGACACGAAGGTGAGAAGCGAGCAAAGCGAGACCCGCTTCGGGCCGCCCGGCCCGGTGCTTGCCGCTGCCGGATCGGGTGGGTACACGGTGTCCGTCCGAGGGATGGAGACCAGATGAAAGTCGCGATGATCGGGTCGGGGTACGTGGGACTGGTGTCCGGCGCGTGTTTCGCTGATTTCGGGCATGATGTCGTTTGCGTCGACAACAATCCCGCGAAGATCGAGGCGTTGAAGCGAGGCGAGATACCGATCTTCGAGCCGGGGCTCGACGATCTCGTCGCCTCGAACCTTGCGGCCGGGCGCTTGATCTTCACCGAAGATCTTGGAGGCGCCGTCGCCGGGGCGCATGCCGTGTTCATCGCGGTGGGGACGCCGGCGCGACGCGGAGACGGGCATGCTGACATGGCCTATGTCCACGAGGCGGCCCGCCAGGTCGCCCGGGCCCTGACCGGCTACACGGTGGTCGTGACGAAGTCGACGGTGCCGGTCGGCACCGGGGACGAGGTCGCGCGCATCATCCGCGAGGAGCGGCCGGATGCCGAGGTCTCGGTCGTCTCGAACCCCGAGTTCCTGCGAGAGGGGGCGGCGATCGGCGATTTCAAGCGGCCGGACCGGATCGTCATCGGGGCGGAGGACGAGCGCGGCGCCGAAACGATCCGCGAGCTCTATCGGCCGCTGTACCTGAACCAGGCACCCATCCTGGTGACCTCGCGCCGGACGGCGGAGCTGACGAAATACGCCGCCAACGCGTTCCTGGCCACGAAGATCACCTTCATCAACGAGATCGCGGACCTGTGCGAGGAGGTCGGGGCCGACGTCCAGGACGTGGCGCGCGGGATCGGGCTCGACAACCGGATCGGATCCAAGTTCCTCCACGCGGGCCCCGGCTACGGGGGCTCCTGCTTCCCGAAGGACACGACGGCGCTCGTGAAGACGGCCCAGGACTTCGGGCGCCCGATCCGCATCGTGGAAACGGTCGTCGCCGTGAACGACCAGCGCCGGCGCGCCATGGCCCGCAAGGTCGTGGCCGCGTGCGGCGGTTCGGTCCGGGGCAAGACGATCGCGCTCCTCGGGCTCACCTTCAAGCCGAACACGGACGACATGCGCGACGCGCCGTCGCTGTCGCTCATCGCGGGGCTGCAGGATGCGGGCGCCCGGGTGCGCGCCTTCGATCCGCACGGGATGGAGGCGGCGCGCCCCCTTCTCACGGACGTCGACTACGCCCGCGACGCCTACCGCTGCGCTGAGGGCGCGAACGCTCTCGTGCTCGTCACCGAGTGGGACGAGTTCCGGGCGCTCGATCTCCCGCGGCTGCGGTCGCTGATGGCCGAGCCTGTGCTGGTCGACCTCCGCAACGTCTATCGGCCCGACGATGCCCGGCGCGCGGGCTTCGTCTACGAAAGCATCGGCCGAAAGTAACGCTGCGGGTTCCGGGGCGTGCCGGCATTTCGAGGAAACGCCGGCACGCCGTCGCCTGCTGTGATCGCCTGCTGTCGTCGGGGCACCGGTTTCCACTTTCCCGCAGCATGCTCTAGGGCCGCCAAGGCCGGAGACCCGACGGCCGGCCACGCGTGACGGCCGATCCCAGACCTCGGCAACCACTGAAGGTTCGTGACATGCGCTACGGCGACCAGAAGAAGATCATGGTGACGGGCGGAGCCGGCTTCCTCGGATCGCATCTCTGCGAGAGGCTGCTGGCGCAGGGGCACGAGGTGCTCTGCGTCGACAACTTCTTCACCGGGACACGGCGCAACATCGCCCATCTTCTCGAGAACCCGCGCTTCGAGATGATGCGGCACGACGTGACGGTGCCGCTCTACGTCGAGGCGGACGAGATCTTCAACCTGGCGTGCCCGGCTTCGCCGATCCACTACCAGTTCGATCCCGTCCAGACGACCAAGACCAGCGTCCACGGTGCGATCAACATGCTTGGCCTGGCCAAGCGATTGAAATGCAAGATCTTCCAGGCCTCCACGTCCGAGGTCTACGGAGACCCCGAGGTCCATCCGCAGACCGAGGCCTATTGGGGCCGGGTGAACCCGATCGGCTTCCGGTCCTGCTACGACGAGGGCAAGCGCTGCGCGGAAACGCTGTTCTTCGATTATCGCCGGCAGCACGGCCTCGAGATCAAGGTGGCCCGCATCTTCAACACCTACGGTCCGCGCATGCACCCGAACGACGGCCGCGTCGTCTCGAACTTCATCGTGCAAGCCCTCAAGGGCGAGGACATCACCCTGTACGGAGACGGGTCGCAGACCCGCGCCTTCTGCTTCGTGGACGACCTGATCGAGGGGTTCCTGCGTCTGATGGCGACGCCCCCGGAGGTGACCGGGCCGGTCAACCTCGGCAACCCCGGCGAGTTCTCGATCCGCGAACTGGCCGAGATGGTCATCGCGCTGACCGGGACAGGATCGAAGGTGGTCTACCGCCCCCTCCCGAGCGACGACCCGCGCCAGCGCCGCCCCGACATCAGCCTCGCCCAGGAACTCCTCGACTGGCAGCCGAACGTCGCCCTCCGGGACGGTTTGACCCAGACGATCCGGTACTTCGACGATTTCCTGACGACGTCCCGCCCGTAGCCTCGCTGACGTCGCGGCCGGTGAGCTCGAAGGCGTTCATCGGGCGATCTCGCCGGTCTTGATCGCGCGTCAGCTCGCGTTCGGGTCGAACCCTTCGTGGGTGCCGATGTCGCGCCAGATCGCCTCGCAAAGCCGGCGGAACTCCGGCAGCAGCCGGACCGCCCTCACGTCGCGCGGGCGCGGCAGGTCGATCCGGTGCTCGCTCTTGATCCGGCCCGGCGGCCCCTCCATCACGAGGACGCGATCCGACAGGCCGACGGCTTCCTCGATGTCGTGCGTGACGAAGACGACGGATTTCACGTCCTCGCTCCAGATCCTGAGCAGCTCTCGCCCCATCAGCATCTTCGTCATCGCGTCCAGCGCCCCGAAGGGCTCGTCCATCAGGTAGAGATCCGGCCCATAGGCGAGGAGGCGGCCGAGCGCGGCGCGCTGGCGCATGCCGCCGGAGAGGGCGGCCGGCCTGTAATGCTCGTAGCGCGAGAGGCCGAGCAGCCGCAGGAGGTCCGCGATGCGGGCCGCGCGCGCGGCAGCGGGGACGCCGCCCAGCTCGAGCGCGACCGCGATGTTCTCGCCGACGGTCGCCCAGGGCAGGAGCGTGTCGCGCTGGAACATGAAGCCGACGCCGGGCGGAGGCTCGGTGACGAGGCGGCCGTCGACCAGGATCCGTCCCTCCGAGGCCGGCACGAGGCCGGAGATCAGCTTGAGGAGGGTCGATTTCCCGCACCCGCTCGGCCCGACCAGGGCCAGGAACTCGCCGTCGGACAGGGAGAGGTCGACGCGGTCGAGCACGCGGACCTGCGAGCCGTCCGGGGCGGGATAGAGCTTCGAGGCCGCCTCGACACGGACCCGCTCGCGCCGGCTCGGCTCGCTCCTGTCGCTCATCCCGGCGGACGCGAGCCGGGGACCCGCGCACGACACGCTCCCGCGGCGCCCCCGATGGCCGCCGTCGCCGTCCCGAGTGGTTGGATGATCATCGGACGTGAC
This sequence comes from uncultured Enterovirga sp., assembly GCA_964244795.1. Lineage (GTDB taxonomy): Bacteria > Pseudomonadota > Alphaproteobacteria > Rhizobiales > Beijerinckiaceae > Enterovirga. The sequence continues at coordinate 10,506 of CAXTKM010000003.1, read as the reverse complement.
AGGCCCGGTCAATTCGCGAGCAGGCTCGGGTCGAAGGCATCCTCGGCGGCCACGCGCTTCAGCGAGTCGTCCGTCGCGAGCAGGATGTCGTTCAGGTTCCCGATCGCCTCCTGGCTCACGATGCCGCCGGGCGGCGTGCGGGCGACGGCGCTCTTGGCGATGTCCGCCGCGAGTTCAGGCGGGAAATTCGGGTACATCCTCGCGACGACCGCGGCCGCGAGCGCCGGATCGGCCTTGAGATCGCCCATGGCTCGCACGACGGCCCTGGCGAAGGCCTTCGCGACCGGCCGGTTCGCGGCGACCCAGGAATCGAGCGCCAACGCCGCGAAGGAGGGATAGGGAAGCTCGCGGTAATCGACCACGACCTTGTAGGCGCCGGGCTTGCGGAACATGCTCACGGCCTCCGTCGTGATGACGAGCCCGGCCTCCACCTGGCCCGTGTCGATCGCGGCCTGCATGGCGGCTCCGCCTCCGGCCCCGATGATCTCGAAGTCGCGATCCGGCCGCAGCCCCGCGGCCACGATCGAGTACCGGATGGTGTTGTCGGTGAGGCTGCCGGGGGTCGTCACCCCGATCCGCTTGCCCTTGAGGCCGACGAGATCGGCATAGGGCGCCGTCCCCTTCGCGACGAGCGCATAGGAGTGGAAGGCGTCGAGGCCGACGAGGATCTTCGCAGGCTGACGCCTGGCCCGGAGGCGGACCACGTGATCGGCGGCGCAGAGGCAGAGCTGGACGCTGCCGCCCACCATCGCCTGGACAGCCGGCCCGCCACCCTTGAAGTTCACGAACTCGAGCGCGAGCCCGGCCTCCTTGAAGTAGCCCTTCTCCTCGGCCGCGTAGACCGGCAGCAGCGCCTCGTTGAAGGCCGCGATCCCGGCCGTGATCTTCGTTTGGGCGAGTGCCGGCGACGCAGCCGCGGCGACGATCGCGAGTGCGGCCAGACGATACAGGCGAGCGCGAATGGACATGATCTGCTCCGAATGGGGGGTGTCGCTCATTTCGGCGGCACGATCCACCGCTCGAGCAGGTTCACGGTCTGGTTCATGCCGACCGCGATCACCATGAGGGCCGCGAGCCCGGCGAACACGCCGGTCGTGTCGAGACGCCCGCCGGCATGCTCGACATACCAGCCAAGCCCCCGGTTCGCGCCGAGAAGCTCGCCCAGGACCGATCCGATCAGCGCCAGCCCGACGCTGATCCGGGCGGCGGCGAAGAGCCAGGGCAGCATGGACGGGAGCTGCACCCGGCGGGCGATGAAGGCCGGCGAGGCCCGCATCGATCGCATCAGATCGACGAGATCCCGGTCGACCTCGCGCAGGCCCTGCATCGTGTTCAGGAGGAAGATGAAGACGACGAAGGAGAAGGCCATCATCACCTTGGAGGACAGGCCGATGCCGAACCACAGGATGAACAGCGGCGCGAGGGCGATCCGGGGCAGGCTGTAGAAGCCCATCAGGTAGGGATCGACGGCGGCCGCGAGCCGGGCATAGCGGCCGAGGACGAGCCCGAGTCCGAAGCCGACGACGAGCCCGAGCGCGAGGCCGAGCAGCGCCTGCCAGACCGTCGCGCTCGCGTGCCAGACGAGATCCCCGTTCGCGACGATGCGCCAGAGCCGTTCCGCGACCAGGATCGGGCTCGAGATCCAGAACGGGTCGACGACGGTCGCGGACAGGACGTGCCAGAGGAGCACGGACCCGACGAACAGCGCGGCCCGGTCGAGCCACGTCCTGACCGAGATCCACGAGAGGCGAAGGGCCGTCTTGCCCTGTCCTGCACTCACGGCGAGGCCCTGCGAGAGCCGGTCATTCGCATAGACTCGATCGCTGCAACGGCCATGCCAGCGGTGTCCGCGCCGCTCACGCCCGCTCCGACCGGGGCCCGAACCCGCCGCCGGTCGGGGTCTCGATGAGGATCGCCTCGCCGGCCCCGATCGCCGTCTGCTGGCAGCCGCCGAGCTCCTCGATCCGGCCGTCCCGGCGCCGGACCGCGTTGCGGCCGACCTCGCCGGGCTCGCCTCCCTGGACGCCGAAGGGCGGCACGCGGCGGTGGCCGGACAGGAGCGCGCATTCCATCGGCTCGAGGAAGCGGATCGTCCGCGACGTGCCGTCCCCGGCGTTCCATCGGCCGCGCCCGCCCGATCCTGCGCGGAGATGGAAGTCTTCGAGCACGACTGGGTAGCGGAACTCTAGGATCTCGGGATCGGTCAGGCGCGAGTTCGTCATGTGCGTGTGCACGCCGGCCGTGCCGTCGAAGCCGGGACCCGCCGGCGAGCCCGAGCAGATCGTCTCGTAATATTGATAGCGGTCGTTGCCGAAGGTCAGGTTGTTCATCGTGCCCTGGGCGGACCCGAGGGTGCCCAGCGCACCGAAGAGCGCATTCGTGACCGCCTGGCTCACCTCGACGTTTCCTGCCACCACCGCCGCCGGGTAGACCGGCGAGAGCATGGAGCCGTCCGGCACGACGATCCGGATCGGCCGGAGGCAGCCCGCGTTCATCGGAATCGAGCCCTCGACCATCACCCGGAAGACGTAGAGCACGGCCGCCCGCGTGACCGGGATCGGGGCATTGAAGTTGTCGGCCCGCTGCGGCGAGGTGCCGGTGAAGTCGACGATCGCCTCGCGGGCCTCGTGGTCGATCGTGATCCTGACCCGGATGACGCAGCCCTGGTCCATCTCGAGCGCGAAGGCGCTGTTGCCGAGCGTGTCCAGGACCCGCCGGACGCTCTCGGCGGCGTTGTCCTGGACGTGGCCCATGTAGGCCCGGACGACGTCCTCCCCGAAATGCGCGATCATCGTCCGGAGCTCGGCCACGCCGCGCTCGCTGGCCGCGATCTGGGCTTTCAGGTCGTTCACGTTCTGGACGACGTTGCGGACCGGATAGCGGGCGCCCGTCAGGAGTTCGACGAGCTCGCGCTCCCGGAAGCGGCCCTCCGCGACGAGCTTGAAGTCGTCGATGTAGACGCCCTCCTCCTCGATGTTGGTCGCGTTCGGCGACATCGAGCCCGGCGCGACCCCACCGACGTCGGCGTGATGGCCGCGCGCCGCCACGTAGAACAGGATGCGCCGTCCCGCCTCGTCGAAGACGGGCGTCACCACCGTGATGTCCGGCAGGTGGGTGCCGCCGTTATAGGGCGCGTTGATCGCGAAGACGTCGCCCGGACGCATCCGGTCGCCCTGGGCGCGGATCACGCTCTCGACCGACTTGTCCATCGAGCCGAGATGCACGGGGATGTGGGGTGCGTTCGCGACGAGCTGGCCCTCTGCGTCGAACACCGCGCAGGAGAAGTCGAGCCGCTCCTTGATGTTCACGGAATAGGCCGTGTTCTGCAGGGTCAGGCCCATCTGCTCGGCGACCGACATGAAGAGGTTGTTGAACACCTCCAGCATGACCGGATCGGCCTTCGTGCCGACCGCGGGGGCGTGATGCGCGGCCTCCCGTCTCGCCAGCACGAGATGGTTGCGGGCCGTGATCTCGCCCGTCCAGCCGGGCTCGATCACGATCGTCTGGTGCGGCTCGATCAGCAGCGCGGGACCCGCGATGCGGTGCCCCGGCCCGACCGCCTCGCGGCGATGGACGCCGGCCTCGTGCCACTCCCCTTGCGAGAAGAAGCGCGTGCTCGAATCCGGACGCGAATCCGTCCGGACGCATTCGGCCTCGTCCTCGACGATCGCGGTCCCGCCGCCGATCGCCTCCGCCGAGATCGCCTCGATCGCGAGCGCCTTCGTGGGATCGACGAAGCCGAACCGCTTCCGGTGAGCCGCCTCGAACGCCTCCGCCATCTCGCCGGCCGGCCCGAACGGCACCGTGAGCGACGTGTCCGTGCCCTCGTAGCGAATGTGGGCGCGGCGATGGATCGCGATCCGGTCCGGCGGAACGCCCTGACGGACGAGCTCGGCAAGGACGGTCTCGGCGAGCTCGGCGAGCCCCGACGCCGCTGCCTCCGCGCCCGCGTCGTCGGCCGGGGCCTCCAGCGTCCGCTGGCGCGTCGCCCGGACGTCGGCGAGGCCCATCCCGTAGGCTGACAGCAGGCCCGACAGCGGGTGGATCATGATCGTCCGCATACCCAGCACGTCGGCGACCAGGCAGGCGTGCTGGCCGCCGGCGCCCCCGAAGCAATGCAGCGTGTATTCGGTGACGTCGTAGCCCCGCTGCACCGAGATCTTCTTGATGGCGTTCGCCATGTTCTCGACTGCGATCCGGATGAACCCATCCGCGACGATCTCCGGGCTGCGGCCGTCGCCGATCTCGGATGCGAGCGTCTCGAAGGCCGTTCGGACGCTCGCGGCGTCGAGCGGACGATCGCGGTTCGGGCCGAAGATCGCCGGGAAGAGGTCGGGGCTGAGCTTGCCGACCATCACGTTCGCGTCCGTGACCGCGAGCGGGCCGCCGCGCCGATAGCAGCACGGCCCGGGATGGGCGCCGGCCGAGTCCGGCCCGACCGTCTGCCGGGCGCCGTCGAAATGCAGGATCGATCCGCCTCCGGCCGCGACCGTGTGGATCGCCATCATCGGGGCCCGCATCCTCACGCCCGCGACCTCCGTCTCGAATGTGCGCTCGTACTCGCCGTCAAAATGCGACACGTCCGTCGAGGTGCCGCCCATGTCGAAGCCGATCACGCGCTCGAAGCCCGCGAGCCGGGCGGTCTCGACGCAGCCGACCACCCCGCCGGCCGGCCCGGACAGGATCGCGTCCCGGCCCTGGAACAGCCCGGCGTCCGTGAGGCCGCCGGACGACATCATGAACATCAGCCGGCACGCCGTACCGGCCGTGTCGAGCTCGGATGCGACCTGGTCGACGTAGCGGCGCAGGATCGGCGACAGGTAGGCGTCGACGACGGCGGTGTCGCCGCGCCCGACGAGCTTCATCAGGGGCGAGACCTCGTGGCTCGCCGAGACCTGCGGGAAGCCGACCTCCCGGGCGATCTCCGCCACGGCCCGCTCGTGCTCGGGGTAGCGGTAGCTGTGCATGAAGACGATCGCGCAGGCCTCGGCACCGGACGCCAGGGCCGCCGCGAGGTCGTGCCGGACGGCCGCGAGGTCCGGCGCGAGCTCGACCGTGCCGTCGGCGAGGACGCGCTCGGCCACCTCCACGACGCTCTCGTAGAGCTGGTCCGGCTTCACCACGCGCTTCGCGAAGATATCCGGCCGCCCCTGGTAGCCGATCCTGAGCGCGTCCCTGAAGCCGCGCGTCACGACGAGGACGGTGCGGGCGCCCTTGCGCTCGAGAAGCGCGTTGGTCGCGACCGTCGTGCCCATCTTCACGGCCGCGATCGAGACGGCCGGGATGGGGGCGCCCGGCGCGATGCCCAGGACTTCGCGGATGCCCTGGATCGCGGCGTCCCGGTAGCTTTCGGGGTTCTCCGACAGGAGCTTGCGCGCGACGAGCGATCCGTCCGGCCGCCGGGCCACGATGTCCGTGAACGTGCCGCCGCGATCGATCCAGAAATCCCACTTCTGTTCGGGCATCATGTCCTCGGGAGGGTTGAGCGGCGCGCCGTCGGGCTTCACGCCGCGACCACGCGCTCGAAGGGGACATCGCGGTCGAGGAAGCCGAGGCGTCGCGCGAACCGGTTCATCCCGGCGACGTCCTCTGCCGTGACTGCGCTGTCGTAATAGGGCAGGTCGCGCCGGACGAGGTCCGCGATCATCTCCGCCTCCGTGGGCGGGAAGAGGGCTCGGCCGACCGTCGTCGCGAGCGAGAGGTCCTGCCTGAGCGCCGCATGCGTCCTGTCCATGGCACGCCTGATCCGGCCGGCGAGGTCCGGATCGGCGCCGAGCGTCCGGTCTGCCGCCGCGACCGCCGCGAAGGTGTACCGGAAGGCGGCCGCAGGCCCGTCGCCGCGCCGGACGTCGAGGATCACCGTGCCCGTGCCGCGCCGGACGGCCTGCTCGGCCGCCATGCCGTTCGCCCAGAACCCGTCGATCCGGCGCTCGCCCAAGGCCTGCGCGGCCGAGAGGCCGAAATGCGGGTTCGGGTCGGCGAGCTTCGGGACCGGCGCGATCCGGATGTCGTCCCGGACAGGGTCCAGTCCGGCGTCCGCCAGGAGGCCGCGCAGCCCGAGCTCGACCCAGGGGGCGGCCCCGATGCTGCGCCCCCGCACGGCCGAGACGTCGCCGCGCTCGGCCCCGAGATCGGCGTGGAGGACGAGGAACCAGTACATCCCTTGCGCCTGCGCGCAGACGAGCTTCACGCCCTCCCAGCCCGGAAACGCGGCGAGCGCGGTGTGGGCCGAGGCGGCCACGAGATCGACCGACCCGTCGCGCAACGCCTCGTAGGCGCGGTTCGGCGGGAAGATGACCGCGATCTCGACGTCGAGACCCTCGTCCCGGAAGCAGCCGAGCTCGACCGCCGCGAGCGCCGGCAGATAGGAATTCGACACGAGGTCGGGGATGGCGAGCTTCATCCGGGACGCCCCTTTCATGCGGCGGTCTCATCCATGCGAGGCGCGTTCAGGACCGCGAGGGCGGCGTCGACCATCCCCTGATAGCCCGTGCAGCGGCAGAGATGCGCGGAGAGGCGCGTGCGGACCTCCCGTTCCGTGATCGGGTCGCCATCGAGCTCGCGTCGCAGCTCGATCAGCGTCATCACGACGCCCGGCGTGCAGTAGCCGCATTGCAACCCGTGGTGGAATGCGAGCGCCGCCTGGATCGGGTGAAGCGTGCCGTCGGGGTTCGCGACACCCTCGATCGTGGTCACAGCGCGGCCGCGCGCCTGCACCGCGAAGGTAAGGCAGGACCGGATCGTCACGCCGTCGAGCAGCACGGTGCAGGCGCCGCAGACGCCGTGCTCGCAGCCGAGATGCGTCCCGGTCAGGCCGAGCCCGGTTCGCAGGAAATCCGCGAGATGCACGCGCGGCTCGACCGCGGCGGAGCGCGGGACGCCGTTCACCGTCAGCGCGACGAGGACGGGCTCACCCACGGGAGGGCACCAAGGCGCGGGCGACAGCGGCCCGGAGGGCGCGCACCGTCAGGACGCCGGCGAGATGTCGTTTGTACTCCGCGGGGGACACCGGATCGCCGTCGGCCTGGAGCGCGCGCGCGTGCCGGCCCGCCTCCGCGATCAGGTCCCCGGACGGGACCTGCCCGGCGAGGGCGGCCTCGGCCGTCGCGAGGCGGATCGGCGCCGCCGCGAGGCCGCCGATCGCGACCGCGATCCGTTCCACGGCGCCAGCCGGACCCAGCGCGACCAAGGTCGCGACAGACACGGTCGCATAGCCCTCGCCGCTCCGCGTCACCTCCTCGAAGCCCCAGCCGTGGCCGACCGGCCAGATCGGGAAGGCGATCTCGACCAGGATCTCATCCCCTTCGATGCCGGTCTGGAGGTAGCCGGCCGACAGCGCCGCGAAGGGGATGCGGCGCCGGCCTCGCGCCTCGCTCTCGATCGTGAGCACGGCGTCCCAGGCGGCGGCCACGACCGGAAGCTCCGCGGTCGGGTCCATGTGCGCGATGCTGCCCCCGATCGTGCCCCGGTTGCGGGTCTGCGGATGGCCGACATGCCGCAGCGCCGCGGCGAGCAGCGGACAGCACCTCGCCACGAGGTCCGAGCGCTCCGCCGTGCGCTGGCGGGTCATCGCCCCGACCGCGAGGTCGCGGCCGACGATCGCGATGCCGTCGAGCTCGGCCACGCCATTCAGGTCGATCAGGTGCTCTGGCGCGGCGAGACGGAGGTTCAGGAGCGGCACGAGCGACTGGCCGCCGGCCAGCACGCGGCTGTCGTCCCGCCCGGCCAGCAGGCTCAGCACCTCGGCCTTCGTGGTCGGGGCGTGATAGGCGAAGGGGGCCGGCTTCACGCCGGGCCCTGGCCTGCCGCTGCCGTCAGCGCGAACAGGCGCGCCGGCGTGATCGGCAGGTCCCGGATCGTGATCGCGAAGGATCGCAGCGCGTCCTCGACGGCGGACGCGATGGCGGCCGGCGCCGCGATCGTGCCGCTCTCGCCCGCGCCCTTGACCCCGAGCGGGTTCAGAGGCGTCGGCGATTCCATGTGATGGACCTCGATCCGCGGGACGATGTCCGCGGTCGGCAGGAGGTAATCGGCATAGGTGCCGACCTCGGGCTGGCCATTCTCGTCGTAGCGCATCCATTCCGTCAGCGCCGCACCGATCCCGTGCACGACGCCTCCGACGATCTGGCCCTCGACCATCATCGGGTTGATCATGCGGCCGCAATCATGGACCACGACGTAGCGGGTGAGCTGGACCGTCCCGGTCTCCGGGTCGACCTCGGCCTCCACGACATGGGTGCCGTTGCAATACGTGAGGCCGGGCGGCTGGAAGTCGACCGACGCCGCGAGGCCGGGCGCCATCCCGGCCGGCAGCGCGAAGCCCGGGCTGCCGGCCAAGGCCGCCGCGATGTCCGCGAGCCCGCGCCCCAGCCCCGGAACCCCCTTCACCTGCACCCGGCCGTCGACGAGCTCGAGATCGGCCGGTGCGGTCTCGAGCATCACCGACGCGACCTGGAGGGTCTTCGCGCGCACCTCCTCGGCTGCGAGGTGGGCCGCGCTGCCGGCCGTAACCGCCTGTCGGCTCGCGAAGGCCCCGAGCCCGAGCGGGCTCGCGGCCGTGTCGCCCGCGACGACCGTGATCCGGTCCGGCGAGAGCCCGAGCACGCCGGAGACGAGCTGCGCCAGCATCGTCACGGTGCCCTGGCCTTGCGCGGAGGCGCCCGTGCTGACGACGATCGATCCGGACGAGCCGATCCGGACGGCCGCGCTCTCGAACGGGCCGCGGCCCGAGCCCTCGACGTAGTTCGCGAGCCCGATCCCGAGGAGACGCCCCTCGCGCCGCGCGGCGGCGCGCCTCGCCTCGAACCCGTCCCAATCGACGATCGCGAGCGCCCGCCTCTGGCACTCCACGTAGTCGCCGCTGTCGTAGACCATCGGGGCGCCGTCCCGCGTCGCGAGCGGGACGCGATAGGGCATCCGGTCGGGGCCGATGAGGTTGCGGCGCCTGATCTCGGCCCGGTCGAGGCCGATCCGGGCCGCGACGCGGTCGAGCAGGCGCTCCATCGCGTAGGTGCCCTGCGGTCGGCCGGCGCCCCGGGTCGGGGTCGCGGGCGCGAGGTTCGTCAGGCAGAGCGAGATGTCGAGGCGATAGGCCGGCAGGAGGTAGGGGCCGAGCAGGTTCGTGGCCGCATTGTAGGGGAGGGCGACGCCGTAGGGCGTGTAGCAGCCGTGATCGTGCACGAGCTCGCCCCGGATGCCGAGAAGCCGGCCGTCGCGGTCGGTCGCGGCCTCGACCGTCCAGTGCTGGTCGCGCTCGTGGACGGTCGCCGTGAAGTTCTCGAGCCGGTCCTCGATCCACTTCACGGGGCGGCCGAGCAGCATCGCGGCCCCTGCCACCGCGAGCTCCTCCGGGTGGAAGACGAATTTCGGTCCGAAGCCGCCGCCGACATCGGGCGCGACGACCCGGACCTGGTGCTCGGCGAGCCCGAGGCATCGGACCAGGATGCGCTTCGCCTGATGCGGCATCTGGGTCGAATCCCAGACGGTCAGGAGGTCGTCCGCCGGGTCGAAGCGGGCCACGAGGCCGCGTGTCTCGATCGAGTGGCCGCCGCCCTTGTGCAGGTGGAAGCGTTCGGAGACGACGTGCGCGGCGCCCGCGAAGGCGGCCTCGATGTCGCCGTAGCCGGCGGTCATGCGGGCCACGAGGTTGTCCGGCACATCGAGCCGCGCCCGCGCCGCGCCCGGCCGGAGGCCGTTCCGCGGATCGACGATCGCGGGCAGCGTCTCGACGTCGAGCGCGATCAGCGCGAGCGCATCCTCGGCGATATGCCGGCTCTCCGCGACCACGAGGGCGATCGGCTCGCCGACATGGCAGACCTCGTCCCGCGCCAGCACGAAGGGGTCGACGTCGAACCGGAGCGCACCGGACGGCATCGCGAGCGGGATCCGGTCCTGGGTGAGCCGGGGCCGGAGATCCGCGTAGGTCAGGACGCGGTGCACGCCCTCGAGCGCTTCGGCCACGGCCACGTCGATCGCCCGGATGCGGCCATGCGCGACCGGGCTCCGCAGGAAGGCCGCGTGCAGAAGGCCGGGCAGCGTGATGTCGCCGACGATCCTGAAGCACGAGATCAGGACCTCGTTCATCGCCAGGCTGCCCTTCGCGAAAAGGCTCTACAAGGCCTACCTGCCGCTGATGCCGATGGCGCTCGAGCATCTCGACCTGCGCGGCTACGACCTGATCCTGTCGAGCGAATCCGGCCCGGCCAAGGGCATCGTCCCGCCCGAGGGCGCGACGCATGTCTGCTACTGCCACTCGCCGATGCGCTACATCTGGAACATGTACCACGAGTACCGGTCCTATGCCGGCCGCTTCGCGCGGCTGAGCATGCCGGTGCTGACGCATTACCTGCGCACCTGGGACGAAAGCTCGGCCGCCCGCGTCGACAGCTTCGTGGCCAATTCCCGCACCGTCGAGCGGCGCATCCGCAAGTACTACCGGCGCGAGGCGCGTGTCGTGCACCCGCCGGTCGACGTCGGAAGCTTCGAGATCGTCGACCGCGCGGAGGT
>CAXTKM010000002.1:4277-54565 GCA_964244795.1 uncultured Enterovirga sp. | reverse complement strand
ATCTCGACATCGGCAAGTTCGGCGGTCTCGCCGAGACGATGGACGAGTCGATCCGGTACGACATCCGGACGGACCACGACGAGGACCGCCGGGTCCCCTGCGTGCTCGCCGGCCCGACCTGCGATTCGGCCGACGTGATGTACGAGAAGACGCCGTATTGGCTGCCCGTCAGCCTCGAGATCGGCGATTTCGTGCTGATCGAGGGGACCGGGGCCTACACGTCGACCTATTCCTCGGTCGCGTTCAACGGCCTGCCGCCGCTCCGCACGCACGTCATCTGACGTCGGCGCCCAGCCTCTCCCCGCTGTCCGGCCTCCGGCCGGCGCGGGGAGAGGTCACGTCCCCCACCCGACTTCTCCCGAACGGCCCGCCCGGTTCCCACCGTGCGGGTGCGAGGGCTGTCCCCTTCCCCTCAGCCTTGGGAGCGCACGGCCATGTTCGCGATCCGCCACGAGATCCCCTCCGACATCCAGGCCCGCGAGGCCCTGCTCGACGCGGGATTCGGCCCGACGCGCCGCGCGAAGACCTCGGAGCGGCTCCGCGAAGGTCGGCTCCCAGCCTACGGGCTCGCTCTCGTCGCGACCCGGGCCGACGCTCTCATCGGAACGCTCCGGATGTGGAACGTCGCGGCGGGACCGGGCTGCCCCGCCCTCCTGCTCGGCCCCGTCGCGATCGATCCGACGATGCAGGGGCTCGGCATCGGCTCGAAGCTCATTCGCGACGCCCTCGCCCGGGCCGCCGAGGCCGGCCACCGGGCCGTGATCCTGGTCGGCGACGCGCCCTATTACGTGCGTTTCGGCTTCGGGCGGGCATCGGTTGCGGGCCTCTGGATGCCCGGTCCCTGCGAGCGCGAACGGTTCCTCGGGCTCGAGCTCGCTCCGGGAGCGCTCGCCTATGCGCGCGGGCTCGTCCAGCCGACCGGCGAGGCGGCCGGATGGCCGGACCTCGGGGCGCTCGTCGCGGCCGCCGCGAACGAGGACCGACGACGCTTCGCCGCCGCGGCGTGATCGCCGGGCACCGAGCCCAGAGCGTGCTGGCGTTTTCCTGAGAAGGCAGCACGCTCTCGACTCTTGTAAACGCATGCTGCTTTCGGGAAACCGGGCTCCCCTTTCCCGCAGCATGCGTTAGCGTCGTTCCGAACGGCGATCACCAGGCCGCTTCCGAGGCAAGCTCGCCGGGCGGAACTGCCGCTGGCGCAGAGGCTCATCTGAAACGTCAGATGGGCAGCCCGACGTAGTTCTCGGCAAGCGATGCCTGCGCGGTCGGGGAACTCGCGAGATAATCGAAGTCGGCGCGCTGGAGGCGACGGGTGAAACCGTCCGTTTCCGGGAAGATGTGCAGGAGCGACGTCATCCACCACGAAAACCGCTCGGCTTTCCAGATGCGGGCGAGTACGCGGGCGGAGTAGCCGTCCAGGCCCGCGGCGGACGCAGAGCCGTAATGGTCGACCAGAGACTCGAAGAGGCAGCGGACGTCGCTCATTGCGAGGTTAAGGCCCTTGGCGCCCGTCGGCGGCACGATATGAGCCGCGTCGCCTGCCAGGAACAGCGAGCCGAAGCGCATCGGCTCCGCCACGAAGGATCGCAGCGGCGAGATCGACTTCTCGATCGACCGCCCCGTCCGTAGGCCGGCCGCGACGGCCGGATCGAGCCGAAGGCGCAGCTCGTCGAAGAAGCGTTCGTCGGACCAGTTCTCGACCCGCTCGGTCATGTCGCACTGTAGGTAGTAGCGGCTGCGGTTATGCGACCGCATGGAGCAGAGCGCGAAGCCGCGCTCGTTGTGGGCGTAGATCAATTCGTCCGAAACGGGCGGCTCATCGACCATGACCCCGAGCCACCCGAAAGGATAGACGCGCTCGAATGTCCGGATCCTGTCGGCCGGGATCGAGGCGCGCGCCGCGCCGCGAAATCCGTCGCAGCCGGCGATGAAGTCGCAGGCGATCTCGTGTTCGCGACCGTCCTTGCTGTAGCTGATGCGCGGCGTGACGCCGTCGGTGTCGTGCAGCCGCACGTCGGCGGCCTCGTAGACCGTCTCGCCGCCATCCGACGAGCGCGCGTCCATGAGATCGCGCGTCACTTCGGTCTGGCCGTACACGGTGACGCTGCGGCCGACGAGTGCTTCGAAATCGATGCGTAGGCTGTCGCCGTCGAAGGACAGCTCGCACCCGGTATGCGGCAACCCCTCGGCCCGGAGACGCGCGCTGACACCGGCCTGATCCAGAAGATCGACGGTACCTTGTTCGAGCACGCCGGCCCGAATGCGGCCGAGCACGTAGTCGGCGCTCTGACGCTCGACGATGATATTGTCGATCCCGGCGCGGTCGAGGAGCCGCCCGAGCATGAGGCCCGACGGTCCCGCGCCGACGATCGCCACCTTCGTACGCATCGATGTCTCCGCCGATCCTCAGCTTCGTCCATGCGAGAGCCGTTCGGCTTCACGCTCGCTCGGGAGTGCGTAATCCGAGCATCTCTCTCGCCTCGCCGGGGCTCGCCGGCTCGCGACCGAGTTCCTTGACGATCCGCACGGTGCGGGCGACCAACTGCTCGTTCGTGGCGAGTTCACCCTTGGCGTAGTAGTTGTTGTCCTCCAGGCCGACTCGCACGTGGCCGCCGAGCAGGATCGCCTGGGTCGTGGCCGGGAGCTGCGCCGGACCGATGCCAGACACGCAGAAGATGGATTGCGGCGGCAGCATCCGGATCATGGCGGCCAGGATGTCGTGGCTGTACGGCATGGCGCCCTGGAAACCCTTGTCGGCGCCGAGCACCATGTTGATGTAGTAGGGCGGCTTGTCGTAGCCCTTCTGGATCAGCCGCGTGACGTCCTGCAGGATGTGCTGCGGGCCGAACACCTCCCATTCGGGCTTGATGCCGCGCTCTTGCATGCGCTTCGCGAGCGCGTCGCAGCGCGAGGGCGTCGTGATGACGCAGATCTCGCGCCCGCCATGCACGTCGGCGAAGGTCATGCCGTCGAAGGTCGCCATCTCGGCGCCCGCTTCGCACCCCTTCAGCCGCTCGTCGAAATCCGACTCGAAGAGACCGTCCGGGCGCGGCACCAGCATGTCGCCTGACGAGCCGCCGCCGGTCGAGTTGTTGATGATGATGTCGGTCCGGGCTCGGATGAGCTCGTTGATTTCGCGATAGATCGCGTCGTTGCACGTCGCCTGATCGTCCGGGCGCCGCGCGTGGAGAGCCGCGATGGCGGCGCCCTCTCGCCAGGACTTTTCCACCGAGGCGGCGATCTCGTCGGGCTGGGTCGGCAGGTTCGGGTTCTGCGCCTTGGACGCCATGCCGCCCGTCGGCGCTACCGTCACGATCACCTTGGACATAAATCCTCCTGTAAATCCCTACCGATCCGTCATCGCGGCCGGAGCGCAGCGCAGAGCCGGCACCGGGCACACGCCCGATGTCGAGATGTGGGTCCCGGCTCGCCGCTACTGCTCCGGCCGGGATGACACGACGATCGTCACGGCAGCGCCTTCGCGACCGATTTGGCGGCGACGAGGTCCACCAGCAGCCGATCGCGCTCCACCAGCATGGCGGCCTGATCGACGTGCGCAATCTCGTGGTCGACGCCCGCGATCAGCTTGTCCTTGAGGGCGCGGGTGAGCGAAACGCGGCCGAGATCGGCCCACATCTCCTCGGTGAGCGGCCCCAGGTGGTCGAGCAGGTGGCGCAGTCCGCCGATCCCGCCGGAGAGGTGGCTCAGCAGCACCGGCCCCATCAGAGCCCAGCGCAGGCCCGGCCCGTGGGCGATCGCGGCGTCGACCTCGGCGACCGTCACGGCCTCGATCTCGACCAGGTGGTAGGCCTCCCGCCAGAGCGCTGCCTGCAGGCGGTTCGCCACGTGGCCGACGAGCTCCTTCCGGATGCGGATCGGATGCTTGCCGATGGCGCGATAGAAGGCGGTCGCGGCCGCGATCGCAGCCTCGTCCGTCTCCCGCCCGCCCACGATCTCGACGAGCGGAATGAGATGGGGCGGGTTGAACGGATGTCCGACCAGCACGCGCCCGCGATGCGCGCAGCCCTCCTGGATGTCGCTCGGCTTCAGGCCCGACGAGCTCGACGCGATGACGACGTCCGGCGCCGCGGCACCATCGAGACGGGCGTAGAGCTCGCGCTTGAGCGAGATCCGCTCCGGGCCGTTCTCCTGGACGAAATCCGCCTCCGTGACGGCCTCCTCGATCCCGTTCACGAAGCGAAGGCGGCCCGGATCGGCGCCGGACGCGAGCCCGATCCGCTCAAGCGCGGGCCAGGCGAGCGCGACGGCGTCGCGCAAGCGTCCTTCGGCTCCCGGGGCCGGGTCGGTCGCGACCACGTCGAGGCCGCGCGCCAGGAACTGCGCCGCCCAGGACGCGCCGATCACGCCCGTGCCGATCACCGCCACCTGGCGGACCTCCTCGCGATAATCGCCCGACACCCGTTCCTCCCGCGCCGGCGCTCCGACCGGTTGACGTCTCTCGACTTTGTCATGCTACATAGCAAAATCGGTTTGGCAAAGGGCGGCCCGCGCGAGCGGGACCACGGCCCGGCCACCGACGGAGGAGCCGGCAATGGCCGACGACCTGACGGGGCTTGGGGGCTTGGCGGGGCTTGCGACAGAGTCGCTGCGCGTCGAGCGGCGCGGCCGCGTGGCGCTCCTGACGCTGAACAGGCCCTCCAAGCGCAACGCTCTTGACGACATGATGGTGCTCGGCATCGAGCGCATCGTGCGCGCGCTGCCCGAGGATATCGGCGCGCTCGTGATCGCGGCCGAGGGCGAGCATTTCTGCGCCGGGCTCGACCTCGCCGAGCTGAAGGAGCGGGACGCGCCGGCCGGAATGCTGCACTCGCGCATGTGGCACCGCGCCTTCCACGAGATCGAGTTTGGGCGCGTGCCGGTCATGGCCGCGCTCAAGGGCGCGGTGATCGGCGGCGGGCTGGAGCTCGCCATGGCGGCCCATATCCGCGTCGCCGAAACCTCGGCGTTCTTCGCGCTGCCCGAGGGCCAGCGCGGCATCTTCGTCGGCGGCGGCGCCTCCGTCCGGCTGCCGCGGCTCATCGGCGTGTCGCGCATGCGCGACATGATGATGACGGGCCGCGTGCACGACGCGGCATCGGCCGAGCGGCTCGGCATCGCCCATTACGTGGTCGAGCCCGGCGAGGGACTTCCCCGCGCGCTCGAGCTGGCCGAGCGCGCCGCCGCCAACGCGCCGCTCACCAACTACGCGCTCATCCACGCGCTGCCGCGCATCGCCGAGGCGGACCCCGCCACAGGCTACCTCACCGAAGCCCTCATGGCGGCCGTGGCGCAGAGCGACGCCGAGGCGAAACGGCGGATCAACGAGTTCCTGGACGATCGCGCCGCGAAGGTGTCGCGCGGCTGACCTGACAGGCCGACAATGCTGAGGCGAGGAGCGGCGGCAGACCGCTCCCGGATCACCGAGAGGGAGAACGCGATGAGTGCTCGTCACATCAAGGGACTGGCAAGGAGGCTCGCTCTCGCGGCGGCCCTGGTCATGGCCGGCTTCGGGAGCGCACAGGCCCAATCGGCGTCGAGGCCGGTCAGGATCGGCATCCTCAACGATCAATCCGGCGTCTTCTCGGATTACCAGGGCGAGGGCTCGGTCATCGCCGCCCGCATGGCAGTCGAGGATTACGGCAAGCTGAAGCGTGGCACCCCGGTCGAGGTCGTCACCGCCGATCACCAGAACAAGACCGATATCGGCATCTCGATCGCGCGCCGCTGGTTCGATCAGGAGGGCGTCGACGTCATCATGGACGTGCCTAATTCGGCCATCGCCCTCGGCGTCGCAGCGCTGGCGCGCGAGAAGAACAAGGTCTTCGTCGGTTCGGGCGCCGGCACGGCCGAGCTCACCGGCAAGCAGTGCTCGCCCAACACCGCCCACTGGACCTACGACACCTGGGCGCTCGGCCACGGCCTCGCGCGCGCACTGGTCCAGAACGGCGGCAAGACCTGGTACTTCATCGCGGCCGACTACGCCTTCGGCCGGGACCTCGAAGGCTCGGCCGCCGACGAGGTGAGAGCTCAGGGCGGCCAGGTCCTGGGAGTCGCGCGCCATCCGCTCGGCGCCTCCGACTATTCCTCGTTCCTGCTCCAGGCGCAGGCGTCGGGCGCACAGGTGATAGGGCTCGCCAATGCCGGCGACGACATGTCGAACTCGATCAAACAGGCGGCCGAGTTCGGAATCGGCGGCAAGCAGCAGCTCGCGGGCCTCATCCTCAACGTCACCAACATGCCGGGGCTCGGGCTCGCCGCGACGCAGGGCGTCTACATCCTTACACCCTTCTACTGGGACCTGAACGACGCCACCCGCGGTTTTTCCGAGCGCTACATGAAGCGCCACCCGCGCGGCAACGCGCCGAACGACATGCAGGCCGGCATCTATTCGGCCGTGCTCCACTACCTGAAGGCCGCCGACAAGCTCGGCGTCGACGTCCAGGACGGACGCACGGTGGTCGAGGCCATGAAGAGCCTGCCGACCGACGATCCGATCTTCGGCGAGGGCTCGATCCGCGAGGACGGCCGCAAGCTGCATCCGATGTACCTGCTCACGACCAAGACTCCAGCCGAATCCAAGGGCAAGTGGGACGTGTTCCGACTCGTCCGCACCATCCCGGCCGACCAGGCCTGGCGTCCGCTGGCCGAGGGCGGCTGCCCGATGGCGAAGGGCTGATGGGCCGGACAGCGCGCGCCCCTTCTCCCCTAGTGGGAGAGTGGTCGCCGCATCCCGGCATCAGCCTTCCGTGACCCAACCACCCTTCCGGCCCGTCAACCTGGCGCGCTTCCGGCACGACATCGCGCATCGGGCCGACGGCGCGATCCTGATCCGCGCGCTCGATCCGCTCGGGCCGTATCCGGCGCGGGTGACGGAGCGGCTCGTCCAGTACGCCCGGACCGCGCCGGACCGGACCTTCGTGGCAAAGCGCGGGCCGGACGGCGCCTGGCGCCGCCTGACCTACGCGGAGGCGCTGGCACGCGCCGAGCGTTTCGGCGCCGCTCTCCTGGCGCGCGGCCTCTCGGCCGAGCGGCCGCTCGCGATCCTGTCCGGCAACGATCTCGACCATGCCGCCCTGGCGCTCGCCGCGATGCATGTGGGCGTCCCCTACGTGCCGATCTCGCCCGCTTATTCGGGCGTCGGGGGCGCCTTCCAGCGGCTGCGCGACATCCTTGGCCTCGTCACGCCGGGCCTCGTCTTCGCGAGCGACGGTGCAGCCTTCGCGGGCGCGATCGCGGCGGCAGCGCCGGGGGTCGAGGTGGTGACGGCGGACGGCGCCTTGCCGGGCGGCGCCGCGACCGCGATCGAGGCCTTCGCGGCAGAGGGGAGTGTCGCGGCCGCGCGGGACGCTCACGAGGCGGTCGGGCCCGACACGATCGCCAAGCTCCTCTTCACCTCGGGCTCGACCGGGCTGCCGAAGGGCGTCGTCACGACCCACCGCATGCTCTGCGCCAACCAGGCGCAGATCGCGGCCTCGCAACCCTTCCTGACCGAGGCGCCGCCGATCCTCGTCGACTGGCTGCCCTGGCACCACGTCTTCGGCGGTAGCCACAATTTCGGAATCGTGCTCTTCAACGGCGGCTCGCTCTTCATCGATGACGGGCGGCCCCTGCCGGCGATGATCGGCGAGACGGTGCGCAACCTCACCGACATCGCGCCCTCGGCCTATTTCACCGTGCCCAAGGGCTACGAGGCCATGATCCCGCATCTCCGCGAGGACGACGCCTTTCGCGAGAGCTTCTTCTCGCGGCTCGAACTCGCCTTCTTCGCGGCCGCCGGCCTGCCGCAACCGGTCTGGGACGCGTTCGACGCGGTGGCGGTCGCCCATCGCGGCGAGCGCATCGTGATGCTGACCGGCCTCGGCTCGACCGAGACAGCGCCGTTCGCGATCGTATGCGGGCCGGAGCACTGCCGCTCGGGCCGCGTCGGCCTGCCGTCGCCCGGGCTCGAGCTGAAGCTCACCCCCGTCGAGGGCAAGCTCGAGGCACGCGTGAAGGGGCCGAATGTGACGCCCGGCTATTGGCGCAACGAGGCCGTCACGGCCTTGTCCCTCGACGAGGAAGGCTATTTCCGCATGGGCGACGCGCTCGCCTTCGTGGACCCGGACGAGCCCGAGATCGGGCTTTATTTCGACGGACGGCTGAACGAGGACTTCAAGCTGACGAGCGGCGTCTGGGTCTCGGTCGACGCCGTGCGGGCGCGCTTCCTCGACGCGACCGCCCCTTGCGCGCGCGACATCGTGATCGCCGGCGAGAACCGGGACGAGATCGCCGGGCTGGTGATCCCCGATCTCGAGGCCTGCCGCGCGCTCTCGCCCGACCTCCTGCGCCGCGCGCCCATCGAAGCGGTGCTGTCGGCCGTGCCGGTGCGGGCGCATTTCGAGCGGCTGCTGACGGAGCTGGCCGCGGCCGCGACCGGCTCCTCGCAGCGCCTCGCCCGGATCCTGCTGGTGGCCGAGCCGCCCTCGATCGACCTGAACGAGATCACCGACAAGGGCTCGATCAACCAGCGCGCGATGCTGAAGAACCGCGCCGTGCTCGTCGATCGGCTCTACGCAGAGCCGGCGCCCGCTGCGGTCATCGCGGCCGCCCGCCGGACGACCTCCTGATGGGCTTCAGCCACACGCGCCGGCTCACGATCGAGTGGGGCCATTGCGATCCGGCCGGGATCGTCTTCAACCCGCGCTTCTTCGAGTTCTTCGACTGGTCGACCGCGCTCCTCTTCATGCACGCGACCGGCTTGACGAAGCCCGCGATGCTCGCCGCCTACGACCTGCACGGCATCCCGCTCGTCGCCACGCAGGCGAGCTTCTTGCACCCGGCCCGTTTCGGCGACTCGGTCGAGATCGTCTCGAGCGTGGTCGAGGTCGGGCGCACCAGTGTCCAGCTCGAGCACCGCCTATTCAACGGCGGCACTGTCGCGGTCGAGGGGCGCGAGACACGCGTCTGGGCCGGCCGGCATCCGGACGACCCGTCTCGCATGAAGGCGGCCCCCATCCCAAATGATCTTGCGACGAGGCTGCGCGGCAACTGACGCAGCTAAGCGGCGGCGTTGTCGTTCTCCTTTGAACCCGCGAGTGCGCCCTCGGCGACCCGACCGAGAAGGGCCAGCAGTTGGGCGCGTTCGGTCGCGTTCAACAACGAGGCGATCAGAGCTTCGTGTACGGCCTCCCGACGGTATAGCTCCTGCAGAAGCGCCATACCGGCCGTCGTCAGGAAGAGCGCTTGTGAGCGACGATCGTTGGCAGATGCCTCGCGACGAACGAGCTCACGCTGTTCAAGCGTCTCGATCAAAGGCCCGACATTGGCCCGCTTAATGCCCAGGAGCGCGCCGGCGCGACTTGGCTTTATGCCCGGGCTCGCATGGACGACACTGAGGAGGCCAAGCTGGGTCTGTCGAACGTCGAGGTCGGCGAAGGTCGCAACGAACGAGCGTGAGACTGCGGCCTGGGCGCGACGCAAGGCGTATCCAACCAGCGTCTCAAGACGCTTCAGCTCACCGCCGCGATATCGCATGAATTCAGCGTATTCTCGTTCCAGCGCCAAAGCCTCGCCTTGCATCGATCACCCGGATGTGTGCGGAGGACCAGCGTGTCCCACGAGCCTCGACACCGGCGACGATAGACGGCGCTTGTCGTCGCATGCTGCCTCCGTAAACCAGGCGTTCCGCTTACGGCCAAAGTCGGTCGTGCGCCAGCGGCGGACCGCGCCTGGCGCAGCGGAGCGCCGACCTCACCCGCGAGCTCGAGGCGATCGGCCGCTTCGAGACTATCACCGATTACGCTGAGCTGATCGCCGACTTCCATGGCCCGTTCCACGACCTGCGGGCCGCCGATCGCGCCTCCGAGCCGGCGCTGAACGAGGATCCGACCACCGCCTATCCGGCCGGGCAGGCGCTCGCGCTTCGCATGCGACGTGAGGTGGCGAGCGGCGGCCTTGTCTATCCGTCCGTTCGCCATCCCGGCGGGACGTGCCTGGTGGCGTTTCGGCCGGACGTCGTCCAGAACCTGCGCCACGGCGGCCTCTGGCGGCTCGAATGGCAGGGTGCGCGCGATCCGACGGTCACGAGACCGACACCCTGATCGGGACGTCGATCAGCCTGCGAAGACAGCCGGCGGAAGCAGCGGCGCAACGATCCGCCATTCCGCTTCGCTCAGACCGTACCGGGCCATCGTCGGGTCCCTCCCGGCACCGTTGAATCAATCTCAAACCAGACCCGCAAGCCGGTTGAGGACAGGCCATCGCCGCGCCGGCTAACGCCGGGCCAGCGGGGCTACGGCCGGGCCCCGGAACGCGCCAGGGCTCGGCTCGCCGAGATCGGCCCCTGAGAACACCATCCTGACCTTCGGGCCGGGATCGTCGAAGGCGCCGGTCGTGGCGATCGCCTGGCGGCGCGTCCGGGCGGTCGAGACCTCGGCGGGCCGGGCCGGCATCATCGGGGTCGCGACCGCGGCGAACAGCGCCCGGAGCGCGGCCCGCTCGTCGCCCGCCTGTCCGGCGGAGCCCGCGGCCGGAGCGGATCGGGCGGGGCGCATCTCGCCTCGCGGCGAGGACGATCCCGCGACGGCGGCTGTCGCGGCCGCCGCGATGGGTCGCAGCGCGGTCGCCGGGTCGCCCATCGCCAGGGCTGCGACGGCGAGGTTCGGCCGCCTCGGGGGGAGGGGGATCGCGGCGGGTGGCGGCTCCGCGGCCGGAGACGGCGCGGTTCCGACCGCGGTCGAGTAGCCCTCGAGGCCCGGTGGGACGCCTTCGGCGGAGGCCACCGCGACGCGGCCGCCGCGCCGGCCGGCGGGGGCGGCCTCCTGGCCGCCTCCGAAGAAGCTCCGCGTGCCGGCATCCTCGCTGTTCGCGTTCGGGGCTGCCGCCGCGGAGGCCGCGCGGGCCGGTGCGGCGCTCCGCGAGCGGGCCGCGGCCGAGCGGTAATAGGCGGCGTCCTCGTCCTCGCCGCCGCCGAACAGCGTCGCCCAGAGGCTGCGGCGGGGGCCGGTCTCCTCGCCCGCCTCGACCTCGCTCGCGTAGCCCGCGACGGAGCCGCCGCGCGCCAGGATCGTGGCCTTGGCCTCCTCGTAGCCGGGCATCGGCTTCCCGCCTCTCGGGATGTGGACGGTGCGGCCGTCCGGGAACAGGCGCGCGAGCTGCGCGTCCGGCATCCTGGGCCAGGACCGGACCGAACCCGCGTCGAGATGGACGAAGGGATTGTAGGCGTTCGGGTAGAAGCCGACACCGCCGTTCTGGAGCCGCATCGCGATCTCGCGCACGCGGGCCATCGAGGCATCCTCGAGGTAGAAGTCCATCGCCTTGCCGAGCATGTGCTGGCTGTGCTCGGCGACGGCGCGCGAGCGGCGCCGGAGCGCCGCGTTCGTCTCCGGCGCCCGGTAGGCCGAGACGACATGGATCGGCTCGCGGGCGCCGACCTCGCGATAGACCTGCCAGACGATGTCGAACAGGCGCGGCTCCATCGCGATCGGCTCGTCGAGGCGCCAGTCGCGCAGCAGCCAGTTCAGTTGCCGGAGCGCCTCCGGGTCGTAGCTGCCGTTCCGCCGGAAGGTGACGGTGGCGCTCTCCTTCGTGTGCTCGTGAATGATCGTGAGCGTGCGGGTGTCGCCGTTCGCGACCGCATCCTGGGTGGCCCGGGCGCTGGCGAGAAGGGCGAGCACGACGGCGGAGAGCCCGATGGCTCCCCGGCGGACGCAAACCAGGAGCCGCCGTCCGCCCGCGGCCCCGACGCTGGTCCTCCACGACGTCGTCACGCTTGGGCTCGCCCCTCGTGGCCCGACAGGGCGTGATCGCCGCCCGGCGGATCGCGTCGAGCGGCGGGCGCGATTCATGCCAGAATGTACCCTGGGCGTCGAGAGCTTGGCCGGATGCGGCGAAGGAGCGGCCCCGGGCCGCCCGGCGCCCTCGGGGGCCGCTCGGCGCGTTCGTGCTGGCCGATCAGGCCGCGCGATCTTTCGCGACGGAACGGACTCCGGCGGCCAGCTCGCCGATCAGGGCTGTCACCGCCCCGACCGTCGTATCCGTGCCCCGGCCTTCCGGGTCGAGCGAAGCCCGCACGGCCTCGACGATCGCGGAGCCGACCACGACGCCGTCCGCACCGGCCGCGACCGCGGCCGCGTGCTCGCGCGTCCTCACCCCGAACCCCACCACGACCGGCAGGTCCGTCCGCCGCTTGATGCGGGCGACGGCGTCCGCGACGCGGCCGAAATCGGGCGTCGCGGTGCCGGTCACGCCCGTGATCGAGACGTAGTAGACGAAGCCCGCCGTGTTCTGGAGCACGGCCGGCAGCCGGGCGTCGTCCGTCGTCGGGGTCGCGAGCCGGATGAACGCGAAGCCGGCCGCGAGCGCCGGAAGGCAGAGCTCGGCATCCATCTCGGGCGGCAGGTCGACCACGATGAAGCCGTCGACCCCCGCCGCGGCGGCGTCGCCGAGGAAGCGTTCGACGCCGTAGACGTAGATCGGGTTGAAATAGCCCATCAGGATCACCGGCGTCGCATCGTCGCCAGCCCGGAAGCGGCGGACGAGATCGAGCGTCTTTCCCGTGTCCTGGCCGGCCGCGAGCGCCCGGAGGCCCGCGGCCTGGACCGCCGGGCCGTCCGCCATCGGGTCCGTGAACGGGAGGCCGAGCTCGACGATATCGGCGCCCGCGGCCGGAAGCGCGGCCAGGATCGCGGCCGCGGTCTCGGGATCGGGGTCGCCGGCCATGACATAGGTCACGAGGGCGGCACGGCCCTCCCGGCGGCAATGGGCGAAGCGGGCGTCGAGGCGGGCGGTCATGCGTGAGGCGCTACACGAGTTTGCGGCCGGCCGAAATCGGGCAATGCGTTCCCCCCGCGCGTTGCGTTCCGTCGAGCGTCCGATCCGAGACCCTGGGGACACCCGACGTGCACCCAGGAACATCCCTCCGGCCGCAATGTTACTGGCGTTAACTCCTGCATCTTCGCAGGAACGGAGATTGCCGTGAGCGAAGCCACCCTGTCGGCGCCTGGCGCGTCGAATCGACCTCATGAAACGGCGGTGTCGGCGTCCGACGACGCCCGGACCGTCCTGCTGCATCGCGTCTCGTGGGGGGCGGTCTTCGCGGGAGCCGCGGTCGCGCTCGTGACGCAGCTCGTCCTCAATCTGCTCGGGCTCGGGATCGGCATCGCGACGATCGACCCCGGCACCGCCGACAATCCCTCGGTCGGCGGCTTCTCGATCGCGGCGGGCCTCTGGTGGGTCGTGTCCGGGATCGCCGCGGCCTATGTCGGGGGCATGATCGCGGGGCGTCTCTCCGGCAAGCCGGTCGAGACGACGGCGGCGCTCCACGGGCTGACGGCCTGGGCGGTGACGACGCTGATCGTGGCCTATCTCCTGACGGCCGCCATCGGCGGGGTCGCGAGCGGTGCGCTGACGGCCGTGTCGAACGTCGCCGGGACGCTCGGCCGCACGGCCGGAACGGCGGCCCAGAGCGCCGCGCCGGCTCTCGCCACGGTCACCGATCCCTTCGCCGGAATCGAGCGCCAGGTCCGCGACTCATCGGGCGGGAACGATCCGGCCGCCCTTCGGGATGCGGCTGTCTCGGCGATCCGGGCGGCGGTGTCGGGCGATGCCGCCCAGGCGCAGGACGCGAAGGAGCGTGCGGCCCAGGCCATCGCGCGCGCCCAGAACGTGTCGATCGAGGATGCCCGCACGCGGGTCGACCAGTACACCCAGCAGTACCGGCAGGCCGCCGACCAGGCGAAGCAGAAGGCGATCGCGGCCGCGGACGCGGCTGCGAAGATCGCCTCGCGCGGCGCGCTCTTCGGGTTCGTGGCGCTCCTGCTCGGGGCGGCGGCCGGCTGGTTCGGCGGCCGGGCCGGGCGCGTCGAGCCTGTCGTACTCTCGGACAAGGCGGGGTTCGGCGGGCGCGGCTGATCCGTCCGCTGTCGAAGAAGACGGTCTCCGGCGCTCGCGCCGGCTGACCGTCTTCGCCGTCGCGGCCTTCTCAGGCCGCGGCCGGCACCGGATGCAGATGCATGGGCCGGCCCGCGGCCCGGACCTGGCCCGGAACGTCATGCCCGACCAGCCCGGGCAGGTCGCGCGAGATCGCCACGAGCGCATCGACCTCGATACCGGTCGCGACACCCATCTCCTCGAACATCGAGGCGAGGTCCTCGGTGCAGACGTTGCCGGTCGCGCCAGGCGCGAAAGGACAGCCGCCGAGCCCGCCGAGCGCCGCGTCGAAGCGCGTGGCGCCTGCCCCCCAGGCGGCCAGAACGTTCGCGAGCCCGACACCCCGCGTGTTGTGGATGTGCAGCGTCAGCGGCAGGGCGGGGTGGCGGCCGAGCACCTCGGCGACCAGCGCCGCGACCTGGCGCGGGTTCGCCATCCCGGTCGTGTCCGCGAGCGTCACGGCCGTGCAGCCCGCGTCGAGCAGGCGGGCGACCTGGTCGAGCACCGCGCGCTCGTCGACTCGGCCCTCGAAGGGGCACCCGAATGCCGTCGCGATGCTCGAGGTGAGCGCGATTCCGGTCCCGGCGAGCGCGTCCCGGATCGCGGGGAAGCCCGCGAAGGACGCGGCCCGGTCCATCCGGAGGTTCGCCCGGTTGTGGGTCTCGGACGCCGAGATGACGACGTTGACCTCGTCGAGGGCGCTCGCTGCGGCGCGCTCCGCCCCGCGGGCGTTCGGGATCAGGGCGGCGTAGCACACGCCGGGATGGCGTCGGATCCGGCGGGCCACCTCCTCGCCATCGGCGAGCGCCGGGACGTGGCGCGGCGACACGAAGGAGGTGACCTCGATCTTCGCGACGCCGGTCGCCGACAGGCGGTCGATCCAGGCGACCTTCGCGTCCGTGGGGACGAACACAGGCTCGATCTGCAGCCCGTCCCGAGGCGCGACCTCGTGCAGGGCGACCCGGGCGCTTCCCGATCCGAAGGCCATCAGACGATCCCCCGCTCGCGCAGGTCCGCGACCTCGGCTTCGGAATAGCCGAGCCCGGCCAGGACCGCATCCGTGTGCTGGCCGAGTTCCGGCCCGAGCGACCGCATCGCGCCCGGCGTCACCGACAGCTTCGGGGCGATGCCCGGCATCGACACCGGGGTTCCGTCAGGGAGGGTCGCGTCGAGGATCATGTCGCGGGCGCGGTAATGCGGGTCGGCCACGATGTCGGCCGCGGTGTAGATGCGGCCGGCCGGAACGGAAGCCTGGTTCAGCGCATCCAGCACCTCCACGATCGTCCGGGTCCCGGTCCAGGCCGCGATGGCGCCGTCGATGAGCGCGACATGGGCGACCCGGCCGTCGTTTCGGGCGAGGCGCGGATCGGCCGCGAGGTCGTCGCGGCCGATCGTCTCCATCAGCCGGCGGAAGATCGAGTCGCCGTTGCCGGCGACCAGCACGAAGCCATCGCGGCACGGATAGGCGTCGGTCGGCACGATGCCCGGGAGGGAGCCGCCCGAGCGCTCCCGGATGATCCCGGCATGGCCGTACTCGGGCACCAGGCCCTCCATCACGTTGAAGACGCTCTCGTGCAGGGCGACGTCGACCACCTGGCCCGGGCCGCCGTTGCGGACGACGTGGATCACGCTCATGAGCGCCCCGATCACGCCGTAGAGGGACGCGATCGTGTCGCCGATCGAGACGCCGGTCCGGGCCGGCGGGCGGTCCGGCGAGCCGGTCGTGTGGCGCAGGCCCCCCATCGCCTCGCCGATCACCCCGAAGCCCGGCCGGTCGCGGTAGGGGCCGGTCTGGCCGTAGCCCGAGATCCGGACCATCACGAGCTTCGGGTTCAGGCGCGAGAGCGCGTCGAAGCCGAGGCCCCATTTCTCCATCGACCCGGGCCGGAAATTCTCGATCAGGATGTCCGCGGAGGCGGCGAGCCGGCGCACGATCTCCTGCCCCTCCGGCACCCTGAGGTCGGCCGTGATCGACTGCTTGTTCCGGGCCTGGACGCGCCACCAGAGCGAGGTGCCCTCGTGCAGGGTGCGCCACGTCCTCAGCGGATCGCCGATGCCGGGCGGCTCGACCTTGACGACGCTCGCGCCGTATTCGGCGAGCACCCGGGCCGCGAAGGGACCGGCGATGAGCTGGCCGAGCTCCACGACCCGGATGCCGGCGAGCGGCCCGGTCGCGGCGGGATCGGGGACCAAGGGATCCGGGGCCGAAGGATCCGGCGGCAAGGGATCCGCGGTTCGAGAAGCGCTCAAGACCAACCTCGCGGGGCTGCGCCGGCGGCCCCGTCCGGCAAGGGAAACGCCAGCGACACCCGCAGGCCGGCCGGATCGTAGTCGATCGCGACGTCGGCCTTCATCTGGGCGGTGAGGACGCGCTGAAGCAAGCGGGTGCCGAAGCCCTTCCGGGTGGGAGCGGTCACGGCCGGGCCTCCCTCTTCGACCCACTCGAGCCTGACCCTGGGCATGCCCTCGGCCCGATCGAGCGACCACGCGATCGAGACGCGTCCGCGGCCGTTCGAGAGCGCCCCGTACTTGGCGGCGTTCGTGGTCAGCTCGTGGAATGCCATCCCGAGCGGAACGGCGTATTCCGACGGCAGCTCGATCGCGGGGCCGCTCACTCTGATCCTGGCCTTCTCGCTGTCATAGAGGTCGAGCTCCTTGCCCAGGAGCTCGTGGAGCGAGGCGCGCTGCCACAGCTCCTCGGTGAGGATCGTGTGCGTGTTCGCGAGCGAGATGATCCGGCCCGTGAAATCCTGGTAGAACGCCTCGATGCTGGTCGCCCCGCGGGCCGTCGAGCCCACGATCGCCTGCACGGTCGAGAGGGTGTTCTTCACGCGGTGGTGCAGCTCGCGGATGAGGAGCTGCTGGCGCGCCTCCGCGTGCTTGCGCTGCGTGATGTCGAGGGTGATGCCGACCATCCCGGTCGCCCGGTCGCCTTCGTAGGTGGCCCGGCCCCGGATCTCGACCCAGCGCGCCTCGTCGTCGCCCGTCGCGACCCGGCAGCTCGTCTCGTAGTCCGTGCCCGTGTCGATCGCCCTCTGGGCGGCGTCCACGACCCGCTGGCGATCCGCCGCCACCAGCAGGTCGAGGAGGCCGTCATAGGTCAGGTCGGCCTCGGGCGGCTGACCGAAATTCGCCTTGCAGATGGTGGTGGCCCGGAGCGCCCGGTCCGGGAAGTCGAGCTCCCAGGCGCCGAGCTTCCCGGCCGCGAGCGCGAACTTGAGCCGATCGTCGCTCCGGGCGATCGCCGCGCGGCTCGCCTCGAGCGCGGAGATCCGGTCGCGGGCCTGATACTGGCGCCGGCGGCTCGCGAGGGCCGCCCGGGCGGTGCTCACGAAGGTCATGGCGTGGAAAGGCCGCTCCAGAAACGTGACGTTGCCGAGCGCCTGCATGAACCGGAGGGCGACCGGGTTCCGCTCCGGGCCGCCGCCCTTCAGCGTGAGCAGGATGAAGGGATAATCGGACCATTCCGCCTGGCTCCCGATCCGGGCGATCAGCCCGGACAGGTCGGCCGAGGTCAAGGCTTCCTCGGTCAGGACCGAGAGCCCCGAGCGGCCGAGCTCCGGCAGCAGCGCCGCGAGGTCGGTGCAGGGCACGGACGCGATGCCGTCGGCCGCCAGCAGGCCCGCGATCACCTCGGCGTCGCGGCCGAGCGGCGCCAGGATCGCGACCGCCTCGGGATTGTCGCCGCCGGGGTTCACGCGGTCTCGGAGTCGAGCAGGCTCCTGCCCTGCCCGCTGAAGGTCGGCGTGCCGCGCAGCACGCCGTGGAACCGCGACAGCGGCTCGCCGACCGAAATGCCGCCGCTGTCGATCCCGAGCTCGCGGATCGAGCGCTCGTGGGGTCCCGAACGCTTCTTGATCACGGAGACGGCACGCCGAACCTCTCCGGCAGCCTCGAAGTAGCGGAGCAGGATGATCGTGTCGGCGAGGTAGGTCACGTCCACGGGCGAACGCATGTCGCCCACGATTCCGTGCTGGGCCAGCGTCACGAAGCTCGCGACGCCCTGCCGGTTCAGGAAGTGCAGGAGCTCGTGCATGTGCAGCACGAGGTACTGCTCCTGCGGCATCGCTTCCTGGTACCCGTTCAGGCTGTCGATCAGGACCACCGTGCAGCCGTGCTCCTCGACGCAGAGCCGGACCTTGTGCGCGAACTCGCCCGGCGAGAGCTCGGCCGGATCGACGGATTGGAGCACGAGCGCACCCGAACGCTGCATCGCCTCGAGATCGATGCCCATCTCGCGCGTCCGGTCGATCAGGAGGCCGAGCTCCTCGTCGAACACGAACAGCGCGGACTTCTCTCCGCGCCGGCTCGCGGCCGCGACGAACTGGTAGGCGAGCAGGCTCTTGCCGACCCCCGACGGTCCGATCAAGAGCGAGGCCGAGCCGCGCTCGATGCCGCCGCCGAGAAGCGTGTCGAGACCCGCGACGCCGCTGCTCAGCAGGTTGCGCTCGAAGGGGCGGCGATGCTCGGAGGAGACCAGCCGGGGAAACACCCGGACGCCGCCGCGGGCGATCGTGAAATCGTGGTAGCCGCCCCGGAACGCGCTCGCCCTGTACTTGACGACCCGGAGCCGGCGCCGCTCGGCCCCGTATTGCGGCGCGATCTGCTCGAGCTGGATGACGCCGTGCGCGATGCTGTGGGCCGACTTGTCGTCCGGGTCGCTCGTCATATCGTCGAGCATCAGCACCGTCGCGCCGTGGCGTGAGAAGTAATGCTTCAGAGCCAGGATCTGGCGCCGGTAGCGCAGCGAACCCTGCGCCAGGAGCCGGATCTCGGACAGGCTGTCCAGCACGACGCGGGACGGTTTCGAGCGCTCCAACGCGTCGAAGATCCGCTTCGTGGTCTCCCCGAGCTCGAGGTCGGAGGAGTAGAGGACGCTCTGCTGCTGGTTCGCATCGAGCAGGCTCTCGGGCGGCGCGAGCTCGTAGATCGCGAGGTTGTCCGGGATCGTCCAGCCATGCGACCGCGCCCCTTCGCGCAGCTCTTCCTCGGTCTCGGACAGCGTGATGTAGAGGCAGGGTTCGCCGGCCTCTGCGCCCGCGAGGAGGAACTGCAGCGCGATCGTCGTCTTGCCGGTGCCGGGCGTTCCCTCCAGGAGGTAGACGCGGTGCCGCTGCAGGCCCCCGTTCAGCACGTCGTCCAGCGCGCCGACGCCGGTGGCAGCCCTCGTTGCGTGACCGTCCACTCCGCCTCGCTCTCGCTCGTCCGCGGTCGATCTAGCACCTGCTTCGGCGCGACGCGAGGGTCGGTCCGGGCCGCTACCAGCGCTCCGCCGGCTCCCGGCCGGAGGCCATCTCGGCGAGGCGCGCCCGGGTCGCGGCGCCGGTGCCCTCGGGCAGCGCCGCGAGCGGGAAGAACGCGGCTTCGGCGATCTCCCGGTCCGGCCGCTTCGGCCCGAGGACCCGGAACGCGCGCATTTCCCAGACCAGCACGTGGTCGCGCCGGGACGCCCGGTCGTTGTAGAACACGCCGTGCAGACGCGCGGGACCGGTCGGCTCGACCTGCCCTTCCTCGCGAAGCTCGCGCCGGAGCGCATCGAGCACCGTCTCGCCGGCCTCGACGCCGCCGCCGGGCAGGTGCCAGCCCGGCAGGTAGGTGTGCCGGACCAGGAGGACGCGGTCCTGGCCGTCGATGACCGCGGCCCGGACGCCGAGCGTCATCGGCCGCGTCAGCCGGAACCAGAGATGGAGCACGCGCAGCAGCAGTGCCCGAACACCTTCCGTCATCCCCTCGCGCTCCGGACACGTTGAGGTTCCATGAAGATGGTCATGCGCTCATAACATGGCGGGACCGATGAATACGCTTTCGTCATGCGCTGAATGCAGGACTACAAGATTTCATCATGTTGATCTCCTTCATCCTCTCCCGCCTGTCCCGGCGCTCCCGGCTCGCCCGTCCCTTCACCTGGGCTCCCGCCCTCGACCTCAGCGATCCGGTCGTCCGCTCGACGCTTATCCCGGGCACCACGCCGTAGGGACGCGAGCCTTCGCGCAGGATCTCGACCGAGCGTCGTCCGCGGGCTTGACGCCGTCGTCGCGGGCGAAAAGGGTCGGCCGGGCATGTTCCGGTTCGCCCACCTGACCGACCCGCATGTCGGGCCTCTGCCCCGGCCGGCGCTGCGGCACCTCCTCGGCAAGCGCATCACGGGCTACGTCAACTGGCGGCGCGGCCGGCGCGACGCGCACGACATGGATCTCCTGGCGGCGCTCGTGGCGGATCTCCGCGAGCAGGCGCCGGACCACATCTGCTGCACGGGCGACGTCTGCAACCTCGGCCTGTCCAGCGAGTGGCCGAGCTCGCGCATCTTCCTCGACGGTCTCGGGACGCCGGAGGCCGTGAGCTTCGTGCCCGGCAACCACGACGCCTACGTGCCGGGATCGCTGCAGGGGCTGCTCGCCGCGATCGACCCCTTCGCGGCCGGCGACGCCCCGGGTCCCTCCCGGTTCCCCTATGTCCGGCGTCGCGGGCCGGTGGCCTTCGTCGGCCTCTCCTCGGCCGTCCCGACGGCGCCCTTCGTGGCCAGCGGCAAGCTCGGCCGGACGCAGGTGAAGCACGCGGAGGCCTGCCTGCTGGCGCTGCGGGACGAGCCCCTGGCCCGGGTCGTGATGATCCACCACCCGCCGCATGTCGGCGGGGCGCCGGCGGGCCGGAACCTCGTCGATGCCGATCGCTTCGAGGACATGATCGCCCGGGCCGGGGCCGACCTCGTGATCCACGGTCACAACCATGTCGGCTCGGTCGCGATGCTGGAGGGTCCCGCGGGGCTCGTGCCGGTCGTCGGCGCGCCGAGCGCCTCGGCCCGGGGCGGCGCGCTGATTCACCGGGCGGGCTACCACCTGTTCCGGGTGCATGAGGAGGCCGAGAGCCGGCGCATCACGGCCGAGCTCCGGGCGCTCGACGCGGGCGGCGCCTTCTCGTCGGTGGGCGCGATCGACCTCTCGGCCGGGTCGATCCGGCGCCGGCGGTAGGTCACACGCGCTGGAGCGAGATCGTGGCCATGGCGGAGGCCGCGAGCAGCACGCAGGCGAGCGGCAGCGCGCTGCCGTCGTGCCAGAGCCCGACCGCGAGCGTCAGGACGGCGCCCACCGCCATCTGGCTGAACCCGTAGAGGCCCGAGGCTGACCCGGCGGCGTTCGGGTCGACGTTCATCGCGCCCGCCACGATGTTCGGGCCGCTGATCCCGGTCCCGAGCGCGTAGAGCAGCATCGTGCCGGTCAGGGTCCCGACGGAGACCTGACCCGCCAGGTGCGCGACCAGCAGGAGGCCCGTTGCGGCCAGGCTCACGAGGTTGCCGAACCGCGCGCCCCGCCTCGCCTCCACACGCCCGATCAACACCCGGACGAGCGCGGCGCCCACCGCCATCCCGATCGACACGATCACGCAGAAGAGCCCGACCTCCTGGGCCGAGCGATGCAGGAGATCGATGTACAGGAACGGCGCGACGGCCAGGAAGGCGTAGAGGCTCGTGCCCGAGCACGACCCGGCCAGGAGGTAGTGGCGGAACTTGCCGGAGCGGAGCAGCCCCCGATAGCCGGACAGGATCGATCCGAACCCCGGCGGCCGGGTCGGGTTGAGATGCGTTTCGGGCAAGGTCGATATCACGATGAGGAGCAGCGCTCCGACCGACACGGCGAGCACGACGAAGATCGCGCGCCAGCCGAACCAGGCCTCGATCAGCCCGCCGAGACCCGGCGCCAGCGTCGGGGTCAGCGTCATGCAGGTGATCAGGACGGCGAGTTTCTTCGCCGCGTCCTCGCGGCTCGAGACGTCCCGCACCATGGCCCGGCCGATCACCAGCGCCCCGCAGGCACCGAGCGACTGCAGCACGCGGGCCGAGATCAGCGCCCCGATCGAGGCCGCCGGGATCGCGAGCAGGAACCCGCCGAGATAGATCGCGAGGCTCGCGATCAGGACCGGCCGCCGGCCGAACCAGTCCGACAGCGGCCCGTAGACGAGCTGCCCGACCGCGAGGCCGACGAGGTAGAGCGTGATCGTGAGCTGGATCGTCGTCGGCGATGCGCCGAGATCGCGCCCGGCCGCCGGCAGGGCCGGGATGAAGATGTGCAGCGCGACCGTGCCGGTCATCGTGACCGCGATCAGGAGCGCCAGGGGCGGCACGCGCCGGTGCGCCGGCGGCCGGGAGGGGAGAGGTGGATCGAGGTGGGACGGCAAGGCTCTGGCTGATGGACCGCTCCCCGAATGGGCTAGCACGCGGGTTCCCGAGACGCCAAGCCGACTCGACGCGGGACTCCCTCTCCCGGGAGGGAGAGGGCCGGGGTGAGTGATCGACGCCGGCGGCGGAGCCCTCACGACGGTCGAAGCGGGCTCCGCCGTCGAGGCCCGTCCTCACCCGGTCGGCTCCGCCGACTCGACCTCTCCCCACCGGGAGGAGGCGATCGCGTCGAGTCTCGGCCGCTCTGCCGCAGGCGGACCGGTTGCCTCCCAGGGCTCGGCGGGTCCATGTCGGCCCCGGCCGCCAGGGCCTCCGAACGAGAGCAGCCTCATGCATGTCGATGTCGCGATCGTGGGGGCCGGGCCTGCGGGGCTCATGCTGTCCCACCTGCTCCATCTCGCCGGGATCGGGTCGGTCATCGTCGAGAACCGCGAGCGCGACGAGATCGAGGCCACCATCCGGGCCGGCGTCCTGGAACAGAACACCGTCGACCTGATGGTGGACACGGGAATCGGCGACCGCCTGCTGCGCCAGGGCGAGGTGCACGAGGGGTTCGTGTTCCGGTTCGGCGGCCAGGGTCACCGGATCGATCTCGCGGCGCTCACCGGGCGGTCGATCACCGTCTATCCTCAGCACGAGGTCCTGCGCGACCTGATCGCGGCCCGGCTCGCGGCCGGAGGCGACATCCGGTTCGGGGCGAGGGACGTCTGCGTCCACGACGTCGAGACCGCGCCCTCGGTCCGGTTCACGGATGCGGACGGACGGCCGCGCGAGATCACGGCCGACATCCTGGTCGGGTGCGACGGCTTCCACGGCGTCTGCCGCCAGGCGATCCCGGAAGGGATCCGGCGCGACATCATGCGGGTCTACCCGTTCGGCTGGTTCGGCATCCTGGCGGAGGCCCCGCCCTCGTCGCCCGAGCTGATCTACGCCCGCCACGACAGCGGCTTCGCGCTGATCTCGACCCGCTCGCCGACCGTGCAGCGGATGTACTTCCAGTGCGACCCGGCGGAACAGGTCGAGGGCTGGTCGGACGACCGGATCTGGGCCGAGCTGCAACGGCGCGTGGAGGGCGACGGTTTTCGGCTGAACGAAGGTCCCATCTTCCAGAGAAACGTCGTCGCGATGCGATCCTTCGTGTCCGAGCCGATGCAGCACGGCCGGCTCTTCATCGCGGGCGACGCCGCGCATACGGTCCCGCCGACCGGCGCCAAGGGCCTGAACCTCGCGATCGCGGACGTCTTCGTGCTGTCGCGCGCGCTCGAGCGCTTCTTCCGCTCGAACGATCGCGAGGCGCTCGATCGCTACTCGGAGACGGCGCTCCGGCGCGTCTGGCGGATGCAGCACTTCTCGTGGTGGATGACCTCGATGCTGCACCGCTTCGAGGACGCGGGCGAGTTCGACCGCAGGCGCCAGCTCGCCGAGCTCGAGCTCGTGACGAGCCAGGAGAGCGCCGCCCGCACGGTCGCCGAAAGCTACGTCGGCGTGCCGCTGCACGCCTGAGCGGCCGAACCCGGCGCGTCGACGCACAGATGGTAGGAGCGATACGGCCGGTAATCGGCGCCGCGCCCGATCGCGGCCGCGGCCGCGATCATCCGGCCGTCCCGGCCGAGCGCCGCGTCGGCCAGCGCGACGAGGAGCCGGTTCGGCGTCGCACAGGGCGAGGCTGCCCGGAGCGCGCGGGCGATGTCGTCCTCGCGGCGCTCCGGATCGTGCTGGCAGGCGAGCGCCAAGGCGGCCGCCCCGGATCGGCTGATCCCCATCCGGCAATGCACCAGCAACGGCCTTCGGCCCGGCCAGGAGCGTCCGAAGCGCAGGATCGCCGCCACGTGGTCGGGGTCCGGCGCGACGAGGCCCGGTCGGGCGGCCTCGATGTCGTTGAAGGCCAGCGCGAGCCGGTGCTCGGCCCGGGTCTCCGGCGCATCCTCGTTCGGCCCGGACAGGGCGAGGACGTGCGAGGGCGCGTGCTCCCGGGCGAGCGCCTCGGCGTGTTCAGCCGGGCAGACCAGGATCAGGGCCACGCGGCGGCCGCGCCGAGCAGGAAGGCCGTCTCGCCGGCCGCCACGACTGCGCCCAGCACGTCCCCCGTGTAGCCGCCGAGCCGCCGGCACACGACTGCCGCGAGCAGCGTCGCGACGAGCCCGGAGGCTGCGAGCGCGGCGAGCGCGCGCGCCTGATCCAGCAGCAGCAGCGGCAGCAGCGCGAGCGCGAGCGCGAGCGCGACCTCTCCGGGCCGCGGGCCCTCGACGCCGTGATCGACGCGCGCGAGCCTCCGGTCGCCGGCATAGGTCGATCGCGCCATGACCGTGACGGCCCAGAAGCGCGAGACCCCGCCGGCCGCGACGAGCGCGGCTGCGGCCTCGCCCGCCGGAAGCGAGGACAGGGCAGCGACCTTGAGCGCGATCGCGAGCCCGAGGGCGAGCGCCCCGAACGAGCCGAGCCCGGGGTCCTTCATGATCGCGAGCATCCGGTCGCGCGAGCCCCCGCCGAGCCCGTCGGCCGTGTCTGCGAGCCCGTCCTCGTGCAGCGCCCCGGTCGCGAGCGCCGCCGCCGCGACCGCGAGCAGCGCCGGGATCGGGGCGGGCCACACGGACGATCCGGCCAGCAGCGCCGCCGCCGCGAGCGCGCCGACCACGGTCCCGACGAGGGGAAAGTGCTTCGCGGAGCGGGCGAGCCAATCGGCCGGGAGCGGGCCTGACGGCACCGGCAACCGGGTCAGCATCTGCACCGCGGCCGCGAGGAGCCGCGCCTCGCGCCCGAGGTCAAGGGGCAAGGGGCGGCGCCTTGCCCTTCCCCTTGCGGGGAGGGTCGAGCCGAAGCGAAGCGGAGGGCCGGGGTGGGGGTCGTCCAGCGGGCTCGTCTCCCTCCGAGCTGGCGACACGACCCCCACCCCGGTCACGCTCCGCGTGACTCGACCCTTCCCGCAAGGGGGAGGGCATTACGCTTGGCGCTTCCCCACCGGTCAGAACCTCTTCCAGGCTCGCGACGTCCGTGACCAGCCTGGCGGCCGCCCGCAGCAACGGCAGCGCCAGGAGCGCGCCCGTGCCTTCGCCGAGCCGGAGCCCGAGATCGAGCAGCGGCTCCTGTCCGATCCCGTCGAGGAGGCGAGCGTGGCCGGCCTCGTCGGAGCGGTGCGCGAAGACGAGCGAGTCGCCGACCGCGGGCGCGAGCCGGATCGCGCAGAGCGCCGCGACCCCGGCGATGAAGCCGTCCACCACGACGGGCCGGCGCCGGGCCGCGGCCCCGATCGCGGCGCCGGCCATCATCAGGATCTCGAGGCCACCGAACTCCGCCAGGACGTCGAGCGGGTCCGTCGCGTCGGTCCGGTCGGCGGCCCGGGCGAGGACCTGGCCCTTGCGGGCGAGCCCGGCCGCGTCATGGCCGGCACCCTGTCCGATGCAGAGCGCGAGCGGCGCGGGCAGGAGCCGGTGCATCAGGAGCGCGGAGGCGGCCGTGTTGCCGATCCCCATCTCGCCGAGAAGGATCGCGTCCGCCCCGGCCGCGATCGCGGCCTCGGCCTGCTCCGCCCCGCGCCGCAGCGCGAGCGCGACCTCGTCCGGCGTGAGCGCCGGCTCGCGGGCGGCGTTGCGGGTCCCGGCCCGGACCTTCCGGTCGACGAGCCCGGGCACGCCGGAGAGGTCCGCCGCGACCCCGGCATCGACCACGACGACATCGACCCCGACGGCCTCGGCGAAGGCGTTCGCGGTGGCGCGCCCGGCGACGAGCGTCCGGACCATCGCGGCCGTGACGGCGGACGGATAGGCCGACACGCCGTCCTGGCAGAGCCCGTGGTCGCCCGCGAAGACGAGCAGCGTCGCGCGATCGATCCGGGGAGCGTCCGTGCCCTGGATCAGCCCGATCCGGACGGCGAGCTCCCCGATCCGGCCGAGCGCGCCGGGCGGGGTCGCCTTCCCGGCCACGAGAGCGCGAAGGCGCGTCTCGAGGGCCGGGTCAGGCGGCGGAATGGCCGGCAGATGGAGGGGTGACATGCGAGGGTCTATGACCCGCTGCGGCTGCCCGATCAAACGCGGGCTCCCTCTCGCCGGCCCAAGGCCGGACGGGAGAGGGGGCCGGTCGAGTCTTCCCCGCCGGGAAAGGCTCGCTTCGTGGCGCCTCAGCCCGCCAGCGCCCCGTCCAGAACCCGCACGACATGGACCGCCTCGCGACCCGTGCCGTCGTGGATCTGGTGGCGGCAGCTCGTGCCGTCCGCGACCACGAGATCGTCCGGTCCCGCCGCCCGGACCGCCGGCAGCAGCGACAGCTCGGCCATCGCGAGCGACACGTCGATCGTGGCGGACCCGTACCCGAAGGCGCCCGCCATGCCGCAGCAGGAGGATTCGATCGGCCGGACGTCGAGCCCGGGCACGGCCCGGAGCACGGCCTCGACCGATCCCATCACCTCGAACGCCTTCTGGTGGCAATGGCCGTGCAGGTGCGCGACCCGGCCGCCGGCATCCGCGAGCGGGAGCCGGACCCGGCCCGTCGCGAGGTCGGCCGCGAGCGCCTCCTCGACCAGGTGGCTCGCGCCGGCGAGGGGCGCCGCGTCGGCCGCGGGCAGGAGCGCGCCGAATTCGTCCCGCATGGTGAGGAGGCAGGAGGGCTCGAGCCCGACCACGCGGGCGCCGCGTGCGACGTAGGGCGAGATCGCGTCGACGGTGCGGCGCGCCTCGCGGCGGGCCTCGTCCACGAGCCCCGCGGACAGGTATGTCCGGCCGCAGCAGAGCGCGCGGCCGTCGGGCGCGGAGGGCGCGCGGTGCAGCCGGTAGCCGGCCGCTGCCAGCACGCGCTCGGCCGCTTCCAGGTTCTCGCGCTCGAAGGCGCGGTTGAACGTGTCGCCGAAGAGGACGAGATCGAGCCCGTCGCCCCGGACGTCCTCCGGCCGGCCGATCCGGCCGCTCGGCCGCCAGGGCCGGCGCCACCGCGGCAACGAGCGTCGGGCCGACAGGCCGAGCCAGCGCTCGGTCGCGCGAGCGAGCGGGCCGATCCGGTCGCGGAGGTTCAGGAGCGGCGCCAGCGTCGCCGCGAGGGGCGCGTAGCGGGGAAGCTCTGCCACCAGTCGCTCGCGGAGGGGCAGCCCGTGCCGGGCGTGGTAGTGATGCAGGAACTCGACCTTCATCCGGGCCATGTCGACGCCGGTCGGGCATTCGCGCCGGCAGCCCTTGCACGAGACGCAGAGGTCCAGCGTCGCCTTCATCTCGGGCGAGGTGAAGGCGTCCGGCCCGAGCTGGCCCGAGATCGCAAGCCGGAGCGAATTGGCCCGGCCGCGCGTGACGTGCTGCTCGTCGCGGGTCACCATGAAGGACGGGCACATGACGCCCGACGTCTTCCGGCACGCCCGAAGCCGCCCCATTCGGACCAGTCGAGCGCCGGCCGGGCCGGCTCGGTCGCGGCGTAGCCCGGCGGAAAGCGCATCAGCGCGCGGTCGTCCATCCGGAGCGGACGCACGATCTTCCCGGGATTCAGCAAGGCCGCGGGATCGAACCCGTCCTTCACCTCCTCGAAGGCCCGGACCAGCCTCGTCCCGAACATCCGCTCGTGGAACTGAGAGCGCGAGATGCCGTCGCCGTGCTCGCCCGAATGCGAGCCCTCGAAGCGGCGGACGAGATCGCAGGCCTCCTCGGCGATCGCCCGCATGGCCGCGACCCCGCCCGCCTCCTTCATGTTCAGGATCGGCCGGACGTGGAGGCAGCCGACGGAGGCATGCGCGTACCACGTGCCGCGCGTCCCGTGCCGGGCGAAAAGCGCCGTGATCGCGTCCGTGTAGTCGGCGAGGTGTTCGAGCGGAACCGCGCAATCCTCGATGAAGGAGATCGGCTTCCCGTCGCCCTTCATCGACATCATGATGTTCAGGCAGGCCTCGCGGACCTCCCAGACCTGACGTTGGCGCGCGGGCTCGACGATGGCCACGACCGCGTCCGGGAAGCCGTGATCCGCCATGCAGCCGTCGAGCCGGCGGAGGTCCGCCTGCAGCGAGGCGAGGTCCTCGCCTGCGAACTCGACCAGGAGGAGGCAGTTCGGCGTGCCCCGGGTGATGTCGGCGAGCGTTCGCCGGAACATCGGGATGTCGGCCCCGAGGACTAGGATGTTCTGGTCGACGAGCTCGACCGCGACGGGCCCGAGCGCGACCAGATGCTGCGTCGTCTCCATCGCCGACCGGAAGGACGGGAAGTGGCAGACGCCCATCACCCGGTGGACCGGAAGCCGCGACAGCTTGAGCGTCACGGCCGTCGTGAGCGCGAGCGTGCCCTCCGAGCCGACCAGCAGGCTCGCGAGGTTGGGGTGTTCCGGGAGAAGAGCGTCGAGGTTGTAGCCGCCGACGCGGCGCTGCACCTTCGGAAATCTCCGGTCGATCTCGCCGCGCTCGCGCTCGGCCAGCGTGACCATCCGGTCGGCCAGGCTCCCGGCATCCCGCGATCCCGTGATCCCGGGATCGTTGCCGCCGCGCGGCCCGATCCGGACGGACTCGCCATCCGGCAGGAGCGCCTCGATCGCCTCGACGTTGTCGACCATCTTGCCGTAGCGGATCGAGCGCGCGCCGCACGAATTGTTGCCCGTCATGCCGCCGATCGTGCAGCGGCTCGCGGTCGAGGGCTCGACCGGGAAGAACAGGCCGTCGCGCCGGAGCCGGGCGTTCAGGTGCTCCAGCACGAGGCCGGGCTCGACCGTCGCGGTCCCGGCCACGGGATCGTAGTCCCGGATGCCGTGGAGGTGCCGGCTGAAGTCGACGACGAGGCCCGACCCGACCGGCTGACCGTTCTGCGACGTGCCGCCGCCGCGGGCGAGCACGGGCACGCCGGCCTCGCGGGCGACCGCCAACGTAGCCTCGACGTCGTCGCGGGTCTTCGGGAAGACGACGCCCGCCGGCACGATCTGGTAGATCGAGGCATCGGTCGCGTAGCGCCCGCGGGTGAAGGCGTCGAACCGCACCTCGCCCTGAAGTGCGTTCGTGAGCCGGCGCTCGAGAGCGAGATCGCGGGAGATCATGGGACGCACGCGGGCGTCGCCGCACCGTTCCTCCCCCTTGCGGGGAGGGTCGACTCGCGCGAAGCGCGAGCGGGGTGGGGGTCGCGTCGCATGCTCCTCCAGCTAGAGAGTTTGCGGTACGACCCCCACCCCGGTTCGCACCCGCGGTGCGACTCGACCCTCCCCGCAAGGGGGAGGGAAAACGCGTCGAGATTGACCATCCCCATGCAATACTCGATCACGTCGCCCGAAGAAAACGCGCGCCCGAGACTGCGCGACACGAGGGAGAGTTCGCGGTGACCCACCATCCTGGCCGCCATTTCCTCCAGATTCCCGGGCCTTCGAACACGCCGCTGCCGGTCCTGGCCGCCATCGCGAAGCCGACCATCGACCATCGCGGCCCCGAGTTCGGCAAGCTCGGCCGGGAGGTGCTGTCCGGCATCCGGACGATCTTCAAGACCGAGAGCCCGGTCGTGATCTACCCGGCCTCGGGCACGGGGGCCTGGGAGGCCGCGCTCCTCAACACGTGCTCGCCCGGCGACCGCATCCTGATGTCCGAGACCGGCTGGTTCTCGACGCTCTGGGACAGGATGGCGACCAAGCTCGGCCTTCAGCCTGAGGTGATCCCGGGCGATTGGCGCCACGGCGTCGACGCGGCCGCGATCGGGGCCCGGCTCGCCGAGGACCGCGGGCACGGCATCAAGGCCGTCTGCGTCGTCCACAACGAGACCTCGACCGGCGTCGCGTCCGGGATCCCGGCGGTCCGGCGCGCGATCGACGCCGCCTCGCACTCGGCACTCCTGATCGTGGACACGATCTCGTCCTTGGCGTCGATCGACTACCGGCACGACGAGTGGGGCGTCGACGTCACGGTCGGGGGCTCGCAGAAGGGCCTGATGCTGCCGCCCGGCCTCTCCTTCAACGCGGTCTCGGCCAAGGCGAGGACGGCCGCGAAGACCGCGAGGCTCCCGCGCTCCTTCTTCGACTGGGAGGAGATGATCGCGATCAACGAAAAGGGCT
Organism: uncultured Enterovirga sp.; assembly: GCA_964244795.1. Lineage (GTDB taxonomy): Bacteria > Pseudomonadota > Alphaproteobacteria > Rhizobiales > Beijerinckiaceae > Enterovirga. The sequence goes on along the minus strand of CAXTKM010000002.1, from coordinate 24,504 downwards.
TCTTCCCCTACACGCCCTCGACCAACCTCCTGCAGGGCCTCAAGGTCGCGATCGACATGCTGCACGAGGAGGGGCTCGACGCCGTCTTCGCCCGGCACGACCGCGCGGCCGAGGCGACGCGGCGCTGCGTCCGGCAATGGGGCTTCGACATCCAATGCGCGGAGCCGGCCGAGCAGAGCTCGGTCCTGACCGCGGTCCGGCTGCCGGAGGGTCATTCCGCCGACGCCCTCCGGGCCGACATCCTCGCCCGCTCGAACATGTCGCTCGGCAACGGCCTCGGGCCGCTCGCCGACCGCGTGTTCCGGATCGGCCATCTCGGCGATTTCCACGACCTCATGGTCACGGGCGTCCTGACCGGCGTCGAGATGGGGCTGCGCCGCTGCGGCGTGCCGCACCGCTCGGGCGGGGTGGACGCCGCCGTGACGTATCTGTCCGGGAACGCGGGCGCGGAAGCGGCCGGGTAGGTGAGGCGAGAGCGGCGGCGCGCGCTTCGAGACGGCGCATGCTGCGCCTCCTCAGCATGACGCAGTTGGGGATTTCGCCGCGGGCGCCATCCTGAGGAGCGTCCGGAAGGACGCGTCTCGAAGGAAACAGAACAGAACGATGGAACAGTCCGGGAGGACCTCGTGATGCGACCCACTCACCTGATCGGCGCGGCCGCCGCCCTTTGGCTCGCAGGCGCCGCGCCCGCTCTCGCGGCCGATTGCGGCGCGCTCGCGAACCAGAAGCTCGACAGCGTGAACCTGCTCTCCGCCGTCGAGGTGCCGGCCGCCGGCGACCTTCCGGCCTATTGCCGGGTGCTCGGCTTCGTCCGGCCGGCGATCAACTTCGAGGTCCGGCTGCCGGTCCAGGGCTGGAACGGTAAGCTCTACGTGACGGGCTGCGGCGGCTTCTGCGGTCTTCTCCTCTCGGACGTGCCCGGCTTCACGAACGCCATGAACCACGGCCTCCGGCGCAACTACGCCGTCGCGACGATGGACGGAGGCCATTGGGGCACGAGCGTCCTCGACGGACGATGGGCGCAGAACAACCCGGTCGCCCAGATGGACTGGGGCCAGCGCGCCGTGACCGAGACCGCGAAGGTCTCGAAGGCCATGGTCAAGGCCTTCTACGGCAGCGAGCAGCGGAAAAGCTACTTCGCGGGCTGCTCCACCGGCGGCCGCATGGCCGCGATGGAGGCCTCGCGCTACCCGAAGGATTTCGACGGGATCATCGCGGGCGCGCCGGCTCTCGACTACACGGGCCTCGTCGCGACCCTCTTCGCCCATACGACGAAGGCGAATACCGGCCCTGACGGGAAGCCGATCCTCTCGACCCTGAAGGCGAAGCTCGTCTCCGAGACGGCCTACGCGACCTGCGACGCGAAGGACGGCGCACAGGACGGCGTCATCGCCGACCCGCGCGCCTGCGACTTCAAGCCGGCCGCGCTCCTCTGCCGGGCCGGCCAGAACTCCGAGTGCCTCTCCACGGCCGAGGTCGAAGTGGTGGACAAATGGTACGCCGGCCCGAAGGACAGCCGCGGCCGGCAGCTCTTCCCGGGCGGGATCCCGGTCGGGTCCGAGCCGCATTGGCCGCGCTGGCTGACGGGCGCCGGCGCCGTCCCGGCCCTGATGCCGCTCTTCGGCCAGGACTTCGTCCGCTACATGGCGTTCGAGCCCGCCGCGGGACCGACGTTCCGGATCGGGGATTTCGACCTCGACAGGGATCCCGCCCGGATGGCGGCCGCGTCCCGGACCTACAACGCCGCGACCTACGACCCGGACCGGCCGGACGCGATCGCGGGCGCCGATCTCGGCGCTTTCCGGCAGGCCGGCGGCAAGATCCTGCTCTACCACGGCTGGGCCGATCCGCTCGTCACGCCCTACCTTACGGTCGGCTATTACGAAGCCGTCGCGAAGGCCGCCGGCGGCATACAGGCGGCGCAGGATTTCGCGCGGCTCTTCATGGTGCCCGGCATGGACCATTGCGGCATCGGCCAGGACGGCCCGGGCATCTCGGACACCGGCATCGACCCGCTGACCGCGCTCGAGCAATGGGTGGAGGAGGGCCGGGCCCCGGCCGCGCTCGAGGCCCGCAAGGTCGCGGGCGGCCAGACGGTCTGGACGAAGCCGGTCTGCGCCTATCCGGCCGCCGCCCGCTATCGGGGCACGGGCGACGTCCGGGACGCGGCGAGCTTCACCTGTGGGGCGCCGTGACCGGCGCGGTTCCGGACGACCCGTCCGGACGACCCCTCCGGGTGGTTCCTCGCGCAGCGCGCGACGGCTCTCGAACGGCACCGAGACCGTGGACAGCCCGCACCTCGCCTTGCTAGGATGCAGATACGCGGGCGTAGTTCAGTGGTAGAACGTCAGCTTCCCAAGCTGAATATGCGGGTTCGATTCCCGCCGCCCGCTCCAGATTTCGCGGCTGACTGCGTCCTGGCACTCGGTGCCCATCGATCCTCGCACCCGCCCGGATTTGTCGCGGTCCCGACGATCGGTCGTCGGTCGAAGCCGGCGCCGTCCGGGGCGCGCGCATCCTTAAAAAAACGTTCCCGTTTTTCCTAGCCGCCTTTGAACCCTCCTGCCGGCTGTCGCGACACATGGGCGCAACCGAGCTGACAGGAGCGTCCCATGTCCCGCCATTCCACGCTGATCTCTTCCCTCCTCGTGACGACCCTCCTCTCGGTGGGTCACGCGTCGGCCCAGTTCAACGGGGCGGCCGCGACGGCTCCCCCGCCGGCCCCCGTGGAAGAGGCGACCAATCCCGCGCTCGCGCCCTTCAAGGACACGCTGCAGCGCTTCGGCTCCTTCGTGAACCACCCGCGCTTCGGCGAGGTCTGGACCCCGGCTCCGGGCGTCGTCCCGGCCGGCTGGTCGCCCTACCCGGCCTGCAGCTGGACCTACGACAAGCAGCAGGCGGCCTGGAGCTACCAGGACCGCACGGAATGGGGGAACATCGTCCACCACTACGGCCGCTGGACCTTCGACGGCCAGGCCGGCTGGATGTGGATCGCCGACGGAAACTACGGTCCCGGCTGGGTCTCCTGGCAGAATGCCGGCCAGACGGTCAGCTGGGCGGCTCTCGGGCCCGACGGGGAACAGGCGTCGAACGTGGGCGTGCAGTCCCAGGACGCCGCGATGTTCAACTCCGGCTGCCGCCCCGCGGCTCCCCCGCCGGCTCCCGTCGCGGCCTATCGGCCCGCACCGGCCCCCTATCAAGCCGCGCCGGTTCCGTATCAGGCCGCGCCGCCCTCCTACGGCCCTGCGCCTGTCGCCTACGGACCCGCCCCGGGACCCCGCTACGTGGAGACGGGGCCGATCTTCGGGCCGCCGCCGGTCTTCGTCCGGCCCGGCTTCCCGAACCGCCCGCCGCCGATCGTCGTCGTGATCAAGGACCAGCCGAAGCCGGTTCCCACACCGACGCCGACGCCCACACCGACGCCCACACCGACGCCGACGCCGACGCCCACGCCGACGCCGACGCCGACGCCGAAGCCCATCCCGGACCCGGCGGCGGAGCAGGCCAAGCAGCAGAAGCTCGCGCAGCTCGGCGCCCAGATCCAGGCCAAGCAGATCGAGCTCGCTCGTTGCAACCCGGTCGCGGGCTGCAATCCGGGCAAGCTCAGCCAGGAACTCGGCGCTCTGAGCCAGCAGGTCGCTGCGACCGCGGCCCAGCGAGCGGCGGCGGCCCAGGCCCTCAGGGCGCAGTCCGGACCCTTCCAGACGGCGGCGCTTCAGAACCGGCCCGGTCAGCAGACGACCGTTCCGGGCCGTCCGGGCGGTCCGGTCGCCACCCAGATTCCGGGTGCCGGCAAGCCGCCGTTCACGTCGGCCCAGCGGCCCTTCGGCAACCCGGCGACGACCGGTGCGGTGACCCGCCCCGGCCCCGTGGCCCAGGCCCCGACCCGGCCGGTGATGAACCGGCCCTTCATGAACCGGCCCGTGTTGAACCGGCTCGTCTCGCAGCGGCCGGCTTTTACCCAGCGCCCGGTCGTCGCCCAGCGGCCGACCTTCACCGCTCGGCCGGTCGCCCAGCGACCGACGTTCACCCCGCGGCCGGCGATCGCTCAGCGGCCGGTCATGACCCAGCGGCCGGTCGCCAGCCGCCCCGTGGCAGCACCGACCCGGTTCGCCGGAGGTGGTGGTCGCCGCCGCTGATCCGGCACCCAGCGAGCGAGGAAGCAGGGGCGGGACACCGCCCCTGCTTTCGTTTGCGATGCCGCCCGGCCTGGCCGGGCCTTTGCCGTCAGGTGCCCGTGAAGCGAGGGTCGCGACGCTCTCGGAAGGCGGCCTGGCCTTCGCGGTAATCCTCGCTCGTGAAGCAGCGGGCGACGAGCGCCTGGACGGCGGCCGGGTCCTGCTCCGCCTCCGGCTTCTGCAGCTCGACCAGGGCGCGGGTCGCGGCCGCGAGGGTCAGCGGCGCGTTCGCGGCGATCTCGGATTCCAGCGCGGCGATCTCCTGGCCGTAGCGGGCGGCCGGGAAGACCCGCTGCAGGACGCCGAGCCGCAGCGCCTCGGGCGCGTCCAGGATGCGGGCCGTGAACAGGATGTCCGCGGCCGCGCCCGGACCGAGCCGGTGCACGAGCGAGGCGACGTTGCCGAATCCATAGCCGAGCCCGAGCCGCCCGGCCGGGATCCGGAACCGGGCGTCCTTGGACGCGACCCTCAGCTTGCAGGACAGCGCGAGCGCCATGCCGCCCCCGAAGCAGACGCCCCGGATCGCGGCGAGCGTCGGCTTTCCGGCCTCCGCAAGCGCCCGCATCGCGCCCGAGACCGCGGCGTCGTAGGCCCGGGTCGCGTCGTCTCCGGTGCGCTTGTCGCCGAACTGCGAGATGTCCGCGCCGGCGCAGAACGCGGCCTCGCCCGCGCCCGAGAGCGTCAGGAGCCGGACGGCCGGATCGGCCTCCGCCCGGCCGACGAGGCCCGGCAGCGCCGACCACATCTCGAAGGAGAGCGCGTTCCGCTTCGCGGGCTGGTCGATCGTGAGGCGGGCGACCCCGCCCGACACGTCGTAGTGGATCGCAGCCGTCATCACACCACCTTCGCGGCCCGGAGCGCGGCCACCGCCTCCGGATCGTAGCCGAGTCCGACGAGGATCGCGTCCGTGTCCTGGCCGGCCTCGGGGATGGAGGTCCGGATGGTCGCCGGCGTGCGCGAGAGCGAAACCGGCTGCCCGACGAGCCGCGTCTCGCCGCCGCGCGGGTCCGGGGCCGCGACCGCGATCCCGACCGCCTGGACCTGCGGGTCGTCGAACACCTCGTCCATCCCGTAGATCGGCCCGGCCGGGACGCCCTCGCGCTCCAGCCGGTCGAGCCACTCGGCGCTCGTCCGGGCCAGGAACAGCGGGTAGACGGCCGCCTTCACGCGCTCGCCGTGGAGCGTCCGGTCGTGGCCGCTCCGGAAATCCGCCTCCTCGGCGAGGTCCGGCCGATCGAGTGCCCGGCACAGGGCCTGCCACTGCCCGTCGCCCGCGATCCCGATGTTGATGTGCCCGTCCCGGGTCTCGACCACGCCCATCGGGACCGTCACCGGGTGGTCGTTGCCGGCCTGCCCCGGCACCTTGCCGTCGACGAGGTAGCGGGCCGCCTGGAAGTCCATCATCGCGATCTGGGCCTCGAGCAGCGAGCTCGCGACCCATTGCCCGCGCCCGGAGCGGGTCCGCTCGGCGAGCGCCAGCAGGATCCCGGTCGCCGCGTAGAGGCCGGCGGCCGAATCCGCGACCGCGATGCCGGCCCGCACGGGCCCCTGGCCCGGAAGCCCCGTCACGGCCATGAGGCCGCCCATGCCCTGCGCGATCTGGTCGAAGCCGGCCCGGCTCCGGTAGGGGCCGGCCTGGCCGAAGCCCGATACGGAGGCGAGGATGATGCGCGGGTTCAGGGCCGCGAGCGCCTCGTACCCGATCCCGAGCCGGTCCTTCACGTCGGGCCTGAAGTTCTCGACCACGACGTCGGCGGTCTCGACGAGACGCCGGAAGATCGCGAGGCCGCGGGCCTCCTTCAGGTTCAGCGTGAGCGAGCGCTTGTTCCGGTGCAGGTTCTGCATGTCGGAGCCGTGCCGGTTGCCGCTCATGCTCTCGTTCCGGTCGACGCCCGGCGGGGCCTCGATCTTGATGACGTCGGCGCCGAAATCGGCCAGCACGCGGCAGCAGGTCGGCCCGGCCCGGACCCGGGTCAGGTCGAGGACCACGAGCCCGTCGAGGGCGGCCGCGGTCACGGCCCGACTCCCGTTGCGCCCGTCGGCCGTGACGGCGGTTGCCTCATCGTCGTCGAATCCCTGTCATGCCTGTCGTCCCCTGCGTCGGGGCGACGTTAGGCCGCCGGGTGACGCGATCGCAATCCGGCATTCCGCATCTCAGCCGTCCTCCCTCATCGGGACGAGGCGCCAGCCCGTCCAACGGGCCGCGACGGCGCCCGCGAAGCCCGGCACCGGGGGAAGGTCGAGGATCCGCCACCGGGCGGCCTCCGCGACATCGGCCGCGACCGCGAGAACCTCGGCCGGCGCGCCCGGCGCGTGCGACACCTCGAAGCCGTCGAGCCGGACCGTGAGCCCGGCCCCGAGCGCCTTCACGTAGGCCTCCTTGCGGGCCCAGACCGCGAAGAAGGCCCCGAGCCGCTGCGCCTTCGGCAGCGCGTCGAGGCCCGCGACTTCACTGGGCGCGAAGAACCGGGCCGCGAGATCGTCGGACACGGGCCGGATGCGCTCGAGGTCGATCCCGACCTCGCGGGCGCTCGCGACCGCGAGCGCGGCCCGCCCGCCCGAATGGCTGAGGTTGAACCTGAGGTCCGGCGCGCCCTCGTCGGGGACGAGATGCGGCTTGCCGTCCTGGCCGTAGCCGAATGCGATCCGGTCCGGCCCGCAGGAGAGATAGCGGGCCAGCACCAGCCGCAGCCAGCCGCGGGCCGCGACGAAGGCGACCCGGTCGCGGGCGAAGTGGAAGCGCTCCGCGCGCACCCGCTCGTCCGCGGAGAGCAGGGGCCAGCGCCCCGCCTCGGATTCCGCGAGAGCCGTGGTCCAGAGGTCGATCGTGTCGGGCGGGGGGGCTCGAAGCATCGGGGCCATGCGGGCTCGCCTCCCGGCGGGGCGCGGAACCGTATAGCGCGAGATGGCGGACCGGGGCAGCGCCTGCCCGCTTCCCTTCTCGCCAGTCCTTCTTGCAAATAAGTCGCACTTGCGAATACGCGATCGGACCTGTAGGGAAGATCTGTGACGGAGATTGCGGGACTCATGACCGGACGACGCATCGTTCTCGCCTTCGGGCTCGGGCTCCTCGTGATGGCGGGTCCGCTCGGGGCCGCGGCGCAGACGAGTCCGGCACGCCCGAAACGCATCGTGACCACCTTCACGATCATCCAGGACATCGCCCAGAACGTCGCGGGCGACCGGGCGATCGTCGAGTCGATCACGAAGCCCGGTGCCGAGATCCACGGCTACGACCCGACGCCGCTCGACGTCGTGAAGGTCCAGGCCGCCGACCTCGTGCTCTGGAACGGCCTCGGGCTCGAGAAGTGGTTCGAGAAGTTCTTCGGCGCGGTGACCGGCGTCCCGAGCGCGATCGTGACGGAGGGCATCAAGCCCGAGCCGATCTCCGAGGGCCCCTACGGCGACCAGCCGAACCCGCATGCCTGGATGTCGCCGGCGAACGCCGTCGTCTACGTCGAGAACATCCGCAAGGCGCTGGCCGCGGTCGATCCGGCGAATGCCGAGACCTACGGCCGGAACGCGGCGCGCTACACGGCCGAGCTCAAGGCGCTCGACGCCCCGATCCGGGAGGTCCTGGCGAAGGTGCCGGCCGATCGCCGGACGCTCGTCAGTTGCGAGGGCGCCTTCTCCTATCTCACACGCGGCTACGGCCTGAAGGAGCTTTATCTCTGGGCCATCAACAGCGAGGAGCAGGGGACGCCGCAGCAGATCCGCAAGGTCGTGGACAGCGTCCGACGGGACCGCGTGCCAGTCGTGTTCTGCGAGAGCACCGTCAGCGACAAGCCGATGCGGCAGGTCGCGCGCGAGACGAAGACCCGGTTCGGCGGCGTGCTCTACGTCGATTCCCTCACGACCGAGAGCGGCCCCGCGCCGACCTACGTGAAGCTGCTCCGCTACAACGCGGACACGATCGTGAAGGGGTTCCAGGTTGGCAACTAGCCCAAGGATGCCGCTCGGCGGTGGCGCCGGCGCCGCCTCGATCGAGGTCTCCCATCTCACGGTCCGGTATCGCGGCGGCAACATCGCGCTCGAGGATGTCAGCCTCACGCTGAACGGGTCGCGCATCTGCGGCCTGATCGGGATGAACGGCTCCGGCAAGTCGACCTTGTTCAAGGCGATCATGGGCTTCGTGCCGCCGACCCGCGGCGAGGTCCTGGTCGGAGGCCGCGACGTCCGGTTCGCGCAGCGCGAGAGCGCCATCGCCTACGTGCCGCAATCGGAGGAGGTCGACTGGACCTTCCCGGTCTCGGTCCGGGACGTCGTGACCATGGGCCGGCAGGGTCGGATGAACCTTCTTCGCATTGCGTCCGCGCAGGACCGGAGCGTCGTGGCCGACAGCCTCGATCGGGTCGGCATGTCGGCCTTCGCGGATCGCCAGATCGGCGAATTGTCCGGCGGCCAGAGAAAGCGCGTCTTCCTGGCCCGGGCTCTCGCCCAGGAGGCCCGCATCGTCCTCCTCGACGAACCCTTCACGGGTGTCGACACGAAGACCGAGGACGCGATCACGGCGATCCTTCGGGGTCTTCGCTCGAGCGGCCATCTCCTCCTCGTCTCGACCCATAACCTCGCGAGCGTGCCCGCGCTCTGCGACGACGTCGTGCTCGTGAACCGCCGCCTCGTGGCGGCGGGGCCCGTCGAGAGCGTCTACACGCCGGCGAACATCGCGCTCGCGTTCGGGGAAATGCGGCAGACGCCGGTGCCGGTGCCGCCCGGCCGGGGGCCGGATCTCCCGCTCGACGCGATGGCGGGCAGCCAGGCGTGAGCATCTCGGATCTGAGCGTGAGCGCGTGGGCGACCGGCGTCCTCGACCTCGCGCTCTCGCCCTTCGGCTACGAGTACATGCGGAACGCGATCTTCGGGGCCGGGGCGGTCGGCGCGATGTGCGCCTTCCTGTCGTGCTTCGTCGTGCTGAAGGGCTGGTCGCTGCTCGGCGACGCGCTCTCGCACGCCGTCGTGCCGGGAGTCGCGGTGGCGGCCCTTCTCGGCCTGCCACTCGTCGCGGGCGCCGGGGTCGCGGCCGCGCTCGCGGTCGGCGGGATCGCGCTCGTCGAGCGGAACACCGCGCTTCGGAACGACGCGGTGCTCGGCGTCGTGTTCACGACCTTCTTCGCGGCCGGGCTGCTCATCGTCTCGGTCTACCCGAGCCACGTCCAGGTCACCACGATCCTGCTCGGAAACCTTCTCGGGATCTCGGAATCCGACCTTATGCAGGTCTACGGCGTCGGGCTCGTCTGCCTCGTCGTGATCGGCCTGAAATGGCGCGACCTCCTGCTCTTCAGCTTCGATCCGGACCACGCCCGGTCGATCGGCCTGAACACGCGGGCGCTGCACCTGACGCTGCTCTGCCTCCTGTCCCTCGCCTGCGTGGCGGCCCTGCAGGCCGTGGGCGCGCTCCTGGTCGTCTCGATGCTGATCGCGCCGGGCGCGACCGCCTATCTCCTCAGCGATCGCTTCGGCCGCATGCTGCTCATCGCGCCCGCGCTCGGCGCGCTCGGCACGATGGTCGGCGCCTATGCGAGCTTCTTCCTCGACGGGGCGGTCGGAGGCTGCATCGTGGCCCTCCAGACGGCCGTCTTCCTGCTCGCCTGGCTCTTCGCCCCGAAGCACGGGTTCCTGGCGGACCTCCTTCGGCGCCCGTCCAGGCCGGTGATCCCGCAGGCGGCACGAGGTTTCCGGTGGACGGATTGAGCCTCCTCGATGTCCTGGTCGAGCCGTTCCGGCACGGCTTCATGATCCGGGCGATGGCGCTCGGCATGTTCGTCTGCGCGGTCTGCGCGGCGCTCTCCTGCTTCGTGGTGCTCAAGGGCTGGTCGCTGGTCGGCGACGCCCTCTCGCACGCGGTCCTGCCCGGGATCGTCGTGGCGCATCTCCTCGGCCTGCCGATGGCGGTCGGGGCGGTCGCGAGCGGGGTCGCCTGCGTGCTCGGGGCAGGCTTCGTGGCCGGCACCTCGCGCGTGAAGCGGGACGCCGTCCTCGGCATCCTGTTCACCGGGTTCCTGGCGGTCGGGCTGATCCTGGTCACGGCATATCCGAGCAACATCCACTTCACCCACGTCCTGTTCGGCAACCTTCTCGGCATCGAGACCGCGGACCTCGTCCAGACGCTCGTGCTCGGGGTCCTGACCCTCGGCGCCGTCGCGGTCTTCCGACGCGACCTCGTCCTGTTCTGCTTCGACCCCGTGCAGGCCCGAGTGACCGGCATCTCGCCACGGCGGCTCGAGCTGCTGCTGCTCGTGCTCACGGCCGCGACCGCGGTCGCCTCGCTGCAGGCGGTCGGCGTCGCGCTCGTCCTCGCGATGCTGATCACGCCGGGCTGCGTCGGCCTGCTTCTCGCGCAGCGCTTCGACCGCGTGCTCGCGATCGCGATCGGATCGGCGGTCCTCTCCGCCTTCGCGGGGACGCTCGCCAGCTTCTACCTCGACGGTGCGACCGGACCCTGCATCGTGCTGGCGCAGGCAGCGCAGTTCGCGGCGGCGTTCCTGTTCGCGCCCCGCCGGGGGCTGCTCCGGGGCCGATCGGCGGCCGTCGAGCCCGCCTGACTCAGCTCTTCGCCGCCGCTGCCTTCGCCCGGCGGGGCTTCAGCGGACGCGCGTAGATCTCGAGGCGGTGGCTCACGATCGTGAAGCCGAGGCGGCGGGCCACCTCCTCCTGCAGGCGCTCGATCTCCTGCGAGTGGAACTCGATCACCCGGCCGGTCTCGATGTCGATGAGGTGGTCGTGGTGGCGGTCCGACGCCGTCTCGTAGCGCGAGCGGCCGTCCGCGAAGGCGTGGCGGGCCAGGATCCCCCGGTCCTGGAGCAGCTTCAGCGTCCGGTACACGGTCGCGAGCGAGATGCCGGCATCGATCCGGGAGGCGCGCCGATGCAGCTCGACCGCGTCCGGATGATCGGTCGCCTCGCCGAGAACGGTCAGGATGACGAGCCGCTGCCCGGTCATCCGGAGGCCCTGGTCGCGGCAGGCCCGCTCGAGCGGATTGCCGATCGGCTTCGCCTCGGTCGTCGTCGTCACGCCGTTCCGCCCCCGCAGGATCCGTCCCCTCGTCGGTCATAGCACGGACGATCCGGATCGCGCCGCCTCGCCGTCCTACCAGAGGAGGGCGTGCGGGTGGACCGCGACGCTGTCGCCGGGCCGGACCTCGGTCAGGGCCTCCGGCAGCTCCGCGAGGCCATCGCTCCCGGTGAGCGAGGTGAGGAGGGCGGCCCCGTCGCGCGGGAACTTCACCGCCTCGACCGCCCCGTCCTGGCCGCGTCGCAGCGCGACCCGCACGAACTCCCGCCGCCCCTCCTTCTTCCTGTGCGCGAAGGCGGCCCGGACCGGCAGGCCGAGCGGCGGCCCGATCTCGGCTCCCGCGAGCCGGGCGAGCAGCGGCCGCACGACGAAGGAGAGCGCGACATAGGCCGCGACCGGGTTGCCCGGAAGCCCGACGAACGGCACCCCGCCGATCATGCCCAGGGCGACCGAGCGTCCCGGCTTCACGGCAAGCTGCCAGAACACGAGCGAACCCGCGGCCTCCACGGCGGACCGGACGTGATCCTCCTCGCCGACCGACACGCCGCCCGACGTCAGCACGAGGTCGTGTCCGGACGCGGCGGCCGCGAGCCGCGATCCGAGGCCCGCGGGCTCGTCGCGCAGGATGCCGAGGTCCCGGACCTCGGCCCCGAGCCGCCGGAGCAGCGTCGCGAGGAGGATGCGGTTCGAATCGTGGATATGGCCGGGCGCGAGCGGCGTGCCCGGCTCCGCGAGTTCGTCGCCGGTCGAGAACAGGGCGACCCGCAGCCTCCGCCGGACGGACAGGGCCTTCCGGCCGATCGCGGCCGCGAGCGCGAGGTCCGCCGGGCCGAGCCGGCGCCCGGCCGGTATCGCGACCTCGCCCTGCGCGATGTCCTCGCCGGCGCGACGCCGGTTCGCGCCGAGGCTGAGGCCCGACGGCAGGACGACGGCGTCGCCCTCGCGCCGGGTCTCCTCCTGCATGACGATCGTGTCGAATCCGACGGGCAGCGCGGCCCCGGTGAAGATCCGGACCGCCGCACCGATCTCGGGCTGGGCCGATGCCGCCGACGATGCCTGCGGGGCCTTTCCAGCCGCGATCCGGCCCCGCACCGGAAGACGCGTCTCCGCCCCGGCCGCGAGGTCGGCGAACCGGACCGCGTAGCCGTCGACCGCGGCATTGTCGAAGGGCGGCAGGTCGATGCCGGCCCGGACATCCTCTGCCGCGACCCGCCCGTCCGCCGAGGCGAGCGGCACGACCTCGAGGCCGGTCACGCTCCGCACCCGCTCGCCGATCAGCCGAACCGCATCCTCGATCGTGAGAAGCGCGCTGCCGGCCGGGAAACCGTCGTCTCTGCGCTGCGCCATCGCCCCCTGGCCATCGCTCCCAAGCCTCGCCGGAACCGAGCGTCCCGGACGGTTTCGCATCGGCCGGATCGCGTCCGAAGTCGAGGGGCACCGGGATCGTCGAAGAACCACCGCGTGACATCTTCGCATGGCCCGAGTCTGTCATTCCGGGGCGGCGAAGCCGAGCCCGGAACCCATAAACGTCCACGCCGGAGATCGTGACGGCCACGGTGTCAAGGCTGCAACCGTCAGCGTCTATGGGTTCCGGGCTCGGCTTCGCCGCCCCGGAATGACAGAGCGCGACGATGCAAACGTCTCCGGCCGAGAGGCTTTTCCGACGCGGTTCCTGGCGGTCAGCGACCCGAGGTGCGGTCGACAGCCGCCCCTTTAGCGCGCAGACGACCGCACCCGTCGCTCCCCTCGCCGATGCCCGACACCATCCTCGACCTTCGCGGCCTGAAATGCCCGCTCCCGGCGCTCCGCACCCGCAAGGCGCTCCTGATGGCAGCGCCCGAAACGCTGCTCGTCGTGCAGTGCACGGACCCGATGTCCCGGATCGACATTCCGAATCTCGTTCGCGAGACGGGCGACCTCCTGGAGGGAATCGACGGCACGCGGGACGGCGCGATCTTCCGGATCCGAAAGGCCGGGTGAGCGCCGTCAGTCGGGACGCGACCCCAGCATCGCCTCGGCAGCCGTGAGGTCGGCCGGCGCGTTGACGTTGAAGAAGGGGTCGACCGGCTCGCTCCGCCACTCCACCATCACGAGAGGGTATCGACCCGCGAAGGCGCCGATCCGGCGCTCGCCCTCGTCCACCAGAGCGTGACGCAGCGCGTGCCGGATCGCGACCGGCCAGAGCCCGATGACGGGGTGCGTCCGGCCCCCGGAGGCTGCGATCGCCAGCCGGGCGTCCTCGGCCACGCGCGCGGCGACGAAGCGCCGGACGAGATCGTCGGGCAGGAACGGCGTGTCAGCCGCGACCGAGACGACGTCCAAGACCTCGGGGTGGTGCGCCGCCGCGTGGTCGAGCGCGGCCAGGATGCCGGCGAGCGGCCCGGCGAAACCCGGGACGTCGTCCGGGACGACCGCCAGCCGGTGATCCGCGAAGCGGGCCGGGTCGCCGTTCGCGTTGAGGATCAGCCCGACGCATTGCGGCCTGAGCCGCGCGACGACATGGTCGAGGAGCGTGCGGCCGCCGAGCCGCCGCACCGCCTTGTCGCCGCCGCCCATGCGGCGCGCGAGGCCACCCGCCAGGATCGCGCCGAGCACCGGGCTCCTCATGCGGCGGCCGGGTTCGGGTCCGTCATCGCCCGCAACCCCGCATCACCGGGCGTACCCCCATCGATTTGCGCCTCTGGCCCGATAGCGTACACCAAGCGGCGTCGCATTTGCATGAGGGCCGCGACGGCCGTCACGCGCCGGCGCCCGATCGAAACCGGACGCGGGGCCGGGCCAGGTGACGGCCTCTCGCGAATTGATCGTCTACGACATGGAGGAGAACCCGATGAGACGTCTCACCCTCGCCGCCACGGCCGCCATCGCGGCGCTTCTGTCGACGGGCGCCCTCGCGCAGGCCGATGGCGGCACCCTGAAGAAGATCAAGGACACGGGCACGATCACCCTCGGGTTCCGGGACAGCTCGATCCCGTTCTCGTATCTCGACGAGAACCAGAAGCCGGTCGGCTACGCGATGGACATCTGCCTGAAGATCGTCGACGCCGTGAAGGCCGAGCTGAAGCTGCCTGCGCTCGAGGTCAAGTACAACCCGGTCACCTCCGCGACCCGGATCCCGCTGATCGCGAACGGCACCGTCGACCTCGAATGCGGCTCGACCACGAACAACGTCGATCGGCAGAAGCAGGTCGCCTTCACGAACACGCACTTCCTGACGGCGAGCCGCTTCGTCGTGAAGAAGGACTCGAAGATCACGACGATCGAGGGTCTCAAGGGCAAGACCGTGGTGTCGACCTCGGGCACGACGAACATCCGCCAGTTGAACGACGCCAACCTGCAGAAGAAGCTCGGCATCAACATCCTGTCCGCGAAGGACCATGCCGAGGCGTTCCTGATGGTCGAGACCGACCGGGCGGCAGCCTTCGTGATGGACGACATCCTGCTCGCGAGCCTCGTCGCCGGCGCGAAGGACCCGAAGGCCTACATGATCCCCGACGAGGCGTTCTCGCTGCCGGAACCCTACGGGATCATGCTCCGCCGCGACGACGCGCCCTTCAAGGCCGTCGTCGATCGGGCGACGTCCGACCTCTACAAGAGCCCGGCGATCGCCGCGATCTACAAGAAGTGGTTCGAATCCGCGATCCCGCCGAAGGGCCTGACGCTCGCGGTGCCGCTCTCGAAGGCCCTCGCCGCGTCCTACGCGAAGCCGACCGACAGCGGCGATCCGGCCGTCTACTAGGCTGAGGTTCCGCCGCGACCCGTCCGGTCCGGACGGGTCGCGGCGGGCTGGCCGACAGGAGCGCGCGCCGCGTGAGCTACAACTGGAACTGGGGCATCCTGTGGGAGCTCTCGCCCGAGGGGCAGGGCACCTATCTCGACACGCTGCTGTCCGGTCTCGTCTGGACCGTCCTGACCGCGGCCGGAGCCTGGCTGATCGCGATCGTGCTGGGCTCGATCGTCGGCATCGCCCGCTCGCTGCCGGGCCGGTGGATTCCCGGGCTCGCGAGCGCCTATGTCGAGCTGTTCCGCAACATCCCGCTCCTGGTCCAGCTCTTCCTCTGGTATTTCGTGTTCCCGGAGATCCTGCCCCGGGCGGCCGGCCTGTGGCTGAAGCAGCTCCCGAACGCGCCGCTCTACACCGCCATCCTCGGGCTCGGGCTCTACACCGCGTCGCGCGTGTCCGAGCAGGTCCGGGCCGGGATCGCCTCGCTCGCCGGCGGGCAGAAGATGGCCGGGACCGCGCTCGGGCTCACGCTCGCGCAGACCTACCGCTACGTGCTCCTGCCCATGGCCTACCGGATCATCCTGCCGCCGCTGACCTCCGAGTTCCTGAACTGCATCAAGAACACGTCCGTGGCGCTCACGATCGGCCTCCTGGAGCTGACCGCGCGGGCACGCGCGATGCAGGAGTTCTCGTTCCAGGTCTTCGAGGCCTTCACGGCCGCGACCATCCTGTACCTCGTCCTGAACATCGCCGTGACCCTCGCGATGCGGTTCCTCGAACGCCGCGTCGCCGTGCCGGGCTACGGCGCCGGCTCGGCCCGGTAGCCAGAGATGTTTTCCGATTTCGACTTCGGGGTCATCGCGCGCTCGCTGCCCTACCTGATCTACGACGGGCTCACCTTCACGCTCTTCCTGACCGCGCTCGCGACGGTGGGCGGGCTCGTGATCGGGACGCTGCTCGCGATGATGCGGCTCTCGGGCGTGCGGGCTCTCGCACTGCCGGCGGCCGGATACGTGAACCTGATGCGGTCGCTGCCGCTCGTCCTCGTGATCTTCTGGTTCTACTTCCTGTTCCCCTACGTGGCGCAATGGGCGACCGGTTCCGCGCGGCCGATCCCGATCGGGGCCTTCACGTCGGCGCTCGTCACCTTCACGCTGTTCGAGGCCGCCTACTTCTCGGAGATCATGCGGGCCGGGATCGGGTCGGTCCCGCGTGGGCAGCCGGCGGCCGGCCAGGCGCTCGGCATGACCTACTGGCAGGTGATGGGCTACATCGTCCTGCCGCAGGCCTTCCGGAACATGCTGCCGGTGATCCTGACGCAGACGATCATCCTGTTTCAGGACACCTCGCTCGTCTACGTCGTGTCGCTGCCCGATTTCCTCGGCGCGGCCTCGAAGGTCGCGCAGCGCGACGGGCGCCTCGTCGAGATGTACTGCTTCGCGGCGCTCGTCTATTTCGCGATCTCGTTCGCGGCCTCGCGTCTCGTGCGCGCGCTGCAAGCCCGCATCGCCATCGTCCGCTGAGAGGGCCGCCGTGATCGCGATCGAGACCGTCAGCAAGTGGTACGGCGACTTCAACGTCCTGAAGGATTGCTCGACCGGCGTCGCGAAGGGCGAGGTCGTGGTCGTCTGCGGGCCGTCCGGCTCGGGCAAGTCGACGCTCATCAAATGCGTGAACGGGCTCGAGCCGTTCCAGTCGGGCGAGATCCGGGTCGACGGCGTCTCGCTGAAAGCCAAGGGCACGAACCTCTCGAAGCTGCGCGCCCGGGTCGGGATGGTGTTCCAGCATTTCGAGCTGTTCCCGCACCTCTCGGTCACGGAGAACCTCTGCCTGGGCCAGGTGAAGGTGCTCGGGCGCCCGCGGGAGGCAGCGCGCGCGAAGGCGCTGGGTCTTCTCGATCGGGTGGGTTTGCGCGAGCACGCGGACAAGCACCCGGGCCAGCTCTCGGGCGGCCAGCAGCAGCGCGTCGCCATCGCGAGGGCGCTCTCCATGGACCCGATCGCGATGCTGTTCGACGAGCCGACCTCGGCGCTCGATCCCGAGATGATCAACGAGGTGCTGGACGTGATGGTCGAGCTCGCCCACGAGGGCATGACCATGATGGTCGTGACCCACGAGATGGGCTTCGCCCGGAAGGTCGCCGACCGGGTCGTGTTCATGGACCGGGGCGAGATCGTCGAGGACGCCACGAAGGCGGACTTCTTCGACCACCCCCGCAGCGACCGCGCCCAGCTCTTCCTGTCGAAGATCCTGTCGCATTGACACCGCCCGCTGCTTCTCCCCGCCTGCGGGGAGAAATCGAGTCGCACGTCAGTGCGACCGGATGAGGGGCTCTGGATACGCGACGTTTGCGGGTGCCCGCCCCTCACGCCCCCGCGAAGGCGGGGGTCGGCTGTCGCCGACTCGACCTCTCCCCGCCTGCGGGGAGAGGAGGTACGTGCGCGACGCTCGAGGGAAGAGGAGACGCGGCCGCTTGCGGTCCGGCGCGTCTCGCGCCATCCAGCCGGCATGACCGCCACCATGCAGGCCGCGATCCTGACCGGCCCTGGCCGGATCCGCATCGACCGCGTCCCGCGCCCTGATCCCGGCCCGGGCCAGGTGCGCCTGCGGCTCGAGGGCTGCGGCGTCTGCGCCTCGAACCTCACGCCCTGGGCCGGGCCGGACTGGATGCGCTTTCCGACCGAGCCCGGCGGCCTCGGGCACGAGGGCTGGGGCGTCGTCGAGGCGCTGGGCCTGGGCGTGCGCGACCTGCGCGAGGGCGACCGCGTCGCGACCCTCGCCGACCGGGCCTATGCCGAATGCGCGCTCGCGGAGGCCGGTGCGGTGGTCCCGCTCCCGGCCGCGCTCGCGGAAAAACCCTTTCCGGGCGAGCCGCTCGGCTGCGCCATGAACATCTTCCGCCGGAGCGAGATCGGGGCCGGCCAGACGGTCGCGATCGTGGGCATCGGGTTCCTGGGCGCGATCCTGACCCGGCTCGCGACCGAGGCCGGCGCCCGCGTGATCGCGATCTCGCGCCGGGCCACCTCGCTCGACGTCGCGCGCGCCATGGGCGCCGCCGACACGATCCCGATGGAGGATCACGGCGGCATCGTCGCGCGTGTCCGCGACCTGACCGGCGGCGTCCTCTGCGACCGCGTGATCGAGGCCGTCGGCAAGGCATGGCCGCTCGACCTCGCGGCCGAGCTGACCCGAGTGCGGGGACGTCTCGTCGTCGCCGGCTACCACCAGGACGGCCCCCGGCAGGTCAACATGCAGCTCTGGAACTGGCGCGGGCTGGACGTGATCAACGCGCACGAGCGCGATCCGGCGATGTACCTCCAGGGCATCCGCGAGGCCGTGGAGGCCGTGGCCTCGGGCCGGCTCGACCCCGGGCCGCTCTACACGCACCTGTTCCCGCTCGCCCGGCTGGGCGAGGCGCTCGATGCCACGCGCGACCGGCCGGACGGGTTCCTGAAGGCCTTGGTGATGCTGTGACCAACCCGCTCATGCCGGCGAAAGCCGGCACCCGGCACGGCGCATGGGCCCCGGCTTGCGCCGGGGTGAGCGGCTCTTGAGCCGCCCTCGCATCGGATTCCTCGGGGTCGGCTGGATCGGCCGCCACCGTCTGGAGGCGATCGTGGCGACCGGGGCAGTGGAGATCGTCGGCATCGCCGAGCCCTCGCCGGAGGCGGCCGCCGCGGCGCGCCTCCTCGCCCCGGAGGCGGCCCTCTTGTCCGGCCTCGATGACCTCCTCGCGCTCGGGCTCGACGGGATCGCGATCGCGACCCCGAGCGCATTCCACGCCGGGCAGGCGATCCGGGCGCTCGAGCGGGGAGTCGCGGTCTTCTGCCAGAAGCCGCTCGGCCGGACTGCCGCGGAGGCCCGGGCCGTCGTCGACGCGGCGCGGGCCGTGGACCGGCTTCTCGCCGTCGACCTGTCCTACCGGTTCACGGACGCGATGATCCGTATCCGTGACCTCGTCCGGTCGGGCGCGCTGGGCCGCGTCTACGCAGCCGATCTCGTGTTCCACAACGCCTACGGCCCGGATAAGCCGTGGTTCTACGATCCCGCGCTGTCGGGGGGCGGCTGCGTGATGGATCTCGGCGTGCACCTCGTCGATCTCGCGCTCTGGGTCCAGGACTTCCCGGAGGTCACGGGCGTCACGAGCCGCCTCTTCGCGGGCGGTGAGCCGCTCGGCGGCCGGCCCGACCGGGTCGAGGACTACGGGCTCGCGACGATCGATCTCGCGGGAGGCTGTGTGGTGCGGCTCGCCTGTTCCTGGCGCCTGCCGGTCGGGCGCGACGCCGCGATCTCGGCCGCCTTCTACGGCCAGGAGGGCGGGGCGGCGCTCGAGAACGTCGACGGCTCGTTCTTCGACTTCACGGCCGAGCGCTATCGCGGCACGGCGCGCGAGACGCTCTCCGGCCCGCCGGACGATTGGGGCGGCCGGGCTGCCGCCGACTGGGGGCGCTGCGTCGCAGCCGGCGCGCGGTTCGATCCCGAGGCGGAGCGGCTGGTCGATGTCGCGGCCGTTCTGGACCGGATCTACGGACGATAAGGTCGGGTCGGTGGCGGGGCAGCGACAAGCCTCACCGCCCCCGGGCGATCGCCAGCATCGCGTCGAGGTCGAGATGCGCCTCGACGTGGTCGGCGAGCGCGTCCAGCGCCGCCTCGATCCCGGCCTCGTAGGCGAGCGACGAGGCCGCTCCGAAGCCGGCGAGATAGGCGGCCCTGAACGCGTCGGACGCGAACAGGCCGTGCACGTAGCAGCCGGCCACGCGCCCGTCCGGGCTCGTGGCCCCGTCCGGGCGTCCGCCCGCGAGGACCAGCACGGGGCGCTCGCGGTCGGGCCCGGCGGTCCGGCCGAGATGGATCTCGTAGCCCGCGACGGCGGTGGCGCTCGCGACGTGGCGTCCGTCCGCTGGCGCCGTCACCTTGTCGCCCGACAGCACCGTGTCGACGTCGAGGAGCCCGAGCCCCGGGACCGTCTCGGCCGGACCCTCGATCCCGTCCGGGTCCGCGATCGTGCGGCCGAGCATCTGGTAGCCGCCGCAGAGCCCGAGCACGCGTCCGCCCCGGCGCCGATGTGAAAGGATGTCGATGTCCCAGCCCTCCCGGCGCAGGGCCGCGAGATCGCCGATCGTCGATTTCGAGCCCGGCAGGATCACGAGGTCGGCGTCGCCCGGCAATGCCTGCCCGGGCGGCACGAGCATCAGCTCGACCCCGGGCTCCTGGCCGAGCGGGTCGAGGTCGTCGAAATTCGCGATCCGGTCGATCACCGGCACGACGATCCGCATGCGCCGGGCCGGACGGGTCTCGGGCGGCCGCGCGAGGT
>CAXTKM010000002.1:0-4267 GCA_964244795.1 uncultured Enterovirga sp. | reverse complement strand
GGCCGGGAGGAGGTTCGCCTCGCGGCAGAACGGCAGGATCCCGAGGCAGGGCCATCCGGTCCTGTCCGCGACCGCCGCGGCGCCCGCCGCGAAGAGGGCCGGATCGCCCCGGAACTTGTTCACGGCGAAGCCCCGGATGCGGGCGCGCTCGGCCGGTTCCAGCACGGCGTGCGTGCCGACGAGGCTCGCGATCACGCCGCCCCGATCGATGTCGCCGACGAGGATCACGGGCACGTCCGCGGCTTCGGCGAAGCCCATGTTCGCGATATCGCCGGCCCGGAGGTTGATCTCGGCCGGGCTCCCCGCACCTTCGACCAGCACGAGGTCCGCTCCCCCGGACACGCGGGCGAAGCTGTCCAGCACGGCCGGCAGGAGCTCGGCCTTTCGCGCGCCGAAATCGCGCGCCCGCATCGTGCCGGCGCGCCGGCCCTGCACGATCACCTGCGCGCCCGTCTCGCTCTCGGGCTTCAAGAGGACCGGGTTCATATGGACGGAGGCCGGTACCCGGGCGGCCCGGGCCTGCACGGCCTGCGCGCGACCGATCTCGCCGCCGTCGACCGTCACGGCCGCGTTGTTCGACATGTTCTGCGGCTTGAAGGGCCGCACGATGAGGCCGCGCCGGACGAAAGCCCGGCACAAAGCCGCGACCAGCGTCGACTTGCCGACGTTCGAGCCCGTCCCCTGGATCATGAGGGCAGGCGTCTTCACTGCCTCTTCCCGCCCTGCGGGGAGAGTCGTTGGCGCGGGGTCAATACTCGATGCCCTTCTGGGCCTTGATGCCTTGCCGGAACGGGTGCTTCACGAGCGTCATCTCGGTCACGAGATCCGCGATCTCGATCAGCTCGGGCTTCGCGTTGCGGCCCGTCACGACGACGTGCTTGTCCGTCGGCTTCTCGTCCCGGAGGAAGGTCACGACCTCCTCCGCCGGGAGGTAGTCGTAGCGCAGCGCGATGTTCAGCTCGTCGAGGAGGACGAGCCTGTGGCGCTCGTCCAGGATCAGCGCCTTCGCGCGCTCCCAGGCCGCGCGGGCGACGGCCGTGTCGCGCTCCCGGTCCTGCGTATCCCAGGTGAAGCCCTCGCCCATGACGTGCAGCGTCACGAGATCGGGAAAGCGCCGCAGCAGGATCGCCTCGCCGGTCTCCCAGGACGGCGCCTTGATGAACTGCACGATCCCGACCGGCCAATCATACGCGATGTGCCGGAACACCATGCCGAGCGCGGCCGAGGTCTTGCCCTTGCCGGCCCCGGTATGGACGATCAGGAGGCCCTTGTCCGCGCTCTTGCCGGCCAGCATCCGGTCCTTCGCGGCCTTGTGCTTACGCATCTTCTCCGCGTGGCGGGCATTGAGGGCGTCGGCGTCGGGCTCTGTCACGGCGGGTCCTGTTCACGTTTGCCGAGCCACCTTAATGGTGGCAGGATGGTGAAGTGGGGAAGGGCAGGCCCACTTACGCGACAAATACGAGTGTGGCCTGGTCGAACTCAGCGGCCCGACCGTCCAGTTGCTGAAGCTGCTCGACCGTCATCCCGAGCTGATCGACGATCTCCGCCGAGGCGGTGTTCATGTCGGAGCGCCTGTCCCGACGAGGTCGGCGATCAGCTCCCCCGCGCGGTTCGAGCGCGGCTGCCACAGCCCGCGCCGGATCGCCTCCGCGAAGCGCTCCCCCGTCTCGCGGAGCGCGGCCGGGTTCTGGTCCGCCATGAAGGACCGGACGCGCTCGTCCTCGAGATAGGCCGCGAAGAGCTGGTCGAACTGGTGCGAGCGGACCGCCTCCGTGGTCGCCGCGAAGCCGAACAGATAATCCACCGTCGCGGCGATCTCGAACGCGCCCTTGTAGCCGTGCCGCATCGCGCCCGCGATCCATTTCGGGTTCGCGGCCCGGCCGCGCACGACGCGGGCGATCTCCTCGGCGAGCGTGCGGGCGAGCGGCGCCTCGGGCCGGGAGGTGTCGATGTGGAAGACCGGGGGCGCCCGGCCGGTCAGCGTCTCGACGGTCGCCGAGAGGCCGCCCATGAACTGGTAGTAATCGTCCGAGTCGAGGATGTCGTGCTCGCGGTTGTCCTGCGCCTGCGCGACGGCGTCGACCGCGGCGAGCCGGGCCGAGAGGCGGTCCGCCGCAGCCTCGCCCTCCCGCCCGCCGCCATACGCGAAGCCGCCCCAGGCGAGATAGGCCGACGCAATGTCGGCCCGGCTCTCCCATCCTCTCTCGTCGACGAGCGCCTGCAGGCCCGCCCCATAGGCGCTGGGCTTCGACCCGAACACGCGCGCCGAGGCCTGCCGGAACGCGGCCTCGGGCGCGACGCCGTCGCCCGCGAGCGCGGCCGCGTCGGCACGAACCCTGGCCGCGATCGGGTTCTGATCGTCGGGCTCGTCCAGGGCCGCCACGGCCCGGACGGCTGCATCGAACAGGTCGACCTGGGTCGGGAAGGCGTCCCGGAACAGGCCTGAGATCCGGAGAGTCGCGTCGACCCGCGGCCTTCGCAGCTCCATCGCGTCCATGACCTGGAACCCGGTCACCCGGCCCGAGCCCGGCTCCCAGACGGGCCGGACGCCGATCAACGCCATCGCCTGGGCGATGTCGTCGCCGCCGGTCCGCATGTTGGCCGTGCCCCAGAGCGACAGCGCGATCGCGCGCGGCCAGTCGCCCTCCTGCTCCACGTAGCGCCGGACGAGCTCTTCGGCCGCGGCCCGGCCGGTGCGCCAAGCCGCCTCGCTCGGCACCGCCCGCGTGTCGACCGCGAAGAAGTTCCGGCCGGTCGGCAGCACGTCGGGACGGCCTCGGGTCGGCGCGCCGGAGGGTCCCGGCGGGACGAAGCGGCCGTCCAGCGCCGCGAGGCAGGTCGCGATCTCGGCCGGGCCGGAGCGGGCGATCCGGTGCCGGAGGTCGGACGCGATCCAGTCGAGGACGGGTTGCGCCTGGGGCCAGGCGGGCCTCGGTGCGAACCCTCGCTCCGACGGGGAGAGGCGAGCAGCCTGCGAAGCGGGCGCCCGGGTGAGGGGGCTGCCGTCTTCTTCGGAGAGCGCGCTCGCCCTCACCCGGTCGGCTTCCGCCGACTCGACCTCTCCCCGCAGGGGAGAGGGTTCGCCCGCGACCAGCGCTGTGGCCAAGAGCTCGATCCGCTCGACTGTGTCTCCGGCGATCCGCCAGGGCGCGTCCGACAGCGCCGCGAGCGCCGTCGGCTTCGGACCGTGATACGGCGCCCCGAGATCGCGCGTCAGCGGATCGAACCCGTCGAGCCCGAGGTCGGCCGCGAGCGCGCGCTGCAGCGAGGCGTCGGCGGCCCGGAGCTCGGAGCGCGGCAGACGGGCGATCGCGACCAGCAGCGCGTCGAGGAGCCCGGCCTCGGGCGAGCGGCCGAGGACGTGCAGCCCGTCCCGGATCTGCATCTCCTTCAGGTCGCAGAGATGGGCGTCGAGGCGCCGCAGCGTCTCGTCGGCCGAACTGTCCGGCGCGAGGCCGAGATCCTCGTCGAGCCGGAGCGCGCCCGCCGCGATGACGATATCGGAGCGCAGCGCCTCGGCCCGACGCGGATCGAGGTCGGACGCGAGCGCATATTCGTCGACGAGGGATTCCAGCCGCTCGAGCTCGCCATGCAACTCGGCCCGCGCGAGCGGCGGCGTGAGGTGGTCGACGATGACGGCCGCCGTCCGGCGCTTCGCCTGGATGCCCTCGCCGGGGTCGTTCACGATGAACGGGTAGACGTTCGGCAACGGGCCCAGGATCGCCTGCGGGAAGCAGGCGGCCGAGAGCCCGGTCGACTTGCCGGGCAGCCATTCGAGGTTGCCGTGCTTGCCGAGATGCACCGCCGCATGCGCGTCGAACCCGGTCCGGAGCCAGAGATAGAAGGCGAGATAGCCGTGCGGAGGCGCGAGGTCGGGGGAGTGGAAGGTCTCCTTCGGGTCGACGTTGTAGCCCCGCGCCGGCTGGACCCCGATCGCGACGTTGCCGAAGCGGTGCAGCCCGATCAAGAACGCGCCGGCCTCGACATGCGGGTCGATTTCCGGCGCGCCCCAGCGCGCCTCGACGAGCCGTCGCGCGGCCTCCGGCAGCGTCGCATACGCCTCGCGATAGCGATCGAGCGGCCAGCGCACGCCGCCGCGCCGACGGTCCCGTTCGTGGAGTTCGTTCGTCGGCCCGGCGGAGAGGCGTGCCATCAGACCGACGGCGGTCTCGGGTGCGCCCTCCAGGTCATAGCCCGCGCCGCGAAGCGCCGCGAGAAGCACGGCGCAGCTCTCCGGCGTGTCCAGCCCGACGCCGTTCGCGAGCCT
>CAXTKM010000001.1:0-65247 GCA_964244795.1 uncultured Enterovirga sp. | reverse complement strand
CGCGATGAAGATCTTGGCCTCGTCGAGAAATTTCATGGTCTTCTTCAGATAACGCGGGCGACCGGACGGGGCCAGGGACCACAGGGGGCAGCCCGGCGGCTCGCGCCGGGCTGCCTGACGATCAGTGCGGGTGCGGGGCCTCGTCCTGGGGATCCTGCGGAACGAAGCCCGCGTTGGACCAGGCCTTGAAGCTCGCCCAGGTCTTCCGGTCGAGCCGGAACGAATCGACCGGGAAGACGCCGCCCCGCGCGGGGAAGGCTTCGAGCCCCGACCCGACGCTCGTGAAGCCGCACTTCTCGATGACGCGGCGCGATGCACCGTTGATCACGCGCGCGTTCACGTTCAGCGCGCCGTTCCCCGTGTAGGCGAAGAAGGCGTCGATCAGCGCCCGCGCGGCCTCCGTGGCGAGTCCCGCGCCCCAATGCGGCGCGCCGAGCCAATAGCCGAGCTGGGGCATCTCCTTCGCGCCCTCGATCGCGACGATCCCGATCAGCGTTCCGGGCTTGGACCGAGGCGTGATCGCGAGCGTCAGCCCGACGCCGTCCTGGTTGTCGCCTCGCACCGACAGGACGAAGCGGGTCGCGTCGTCCGGCCGATAGGGATGTGGGATGTGGGCGGTCATATCGGCCACGGCTTTGTCCCCGGCGAGCCGTACGATCGCGTCGGCATCGGCCTGGCGCGGCCATCGCAGCCACAGCCGACGGGTCTCGAGCCTGAAGACATCGTCCCGGGTCAGTTCGGGGAACATGGCCTTGCTCCGATCGGCCCGCGCGGCAGTACCGCCGGGCCCGAAACGACGAAGGGGAGGTGGTCATCCCACCTCCCCTTCGGATCGGAGCGGACCTCGCCTGAGGTCCTGAGAGGCTCGATCCGCCGGTTCCGTGGAACACCGGCGGAGGCCTCCTTCGTCAGGGTCTCCGCCGTTACTCGGCCGCCTCGAGGGCGGGAATGGCCGTGTCGGTCCCTACCGGCAGGGCCGGCACGACCGACACGAAGGCTCGGCCGGCTTTCTTGAGAAAGCGAACCCGCCCGTCCGCGATCGCGAACAGGGTGTGATCCTTGCCGATCCCGACGTTCACGCCAGGGTGGAACTTCGTCCCGCGCTGGCGGACGATGATGTTGCCCGAGATGACCTGCTCGTCGCCGAACTTCTTGACGCCGAGACGACGGCCGTCCGAGTCGCGACCGTTGCGCGAGGAGCCGCCCGCTTTCTTGTGTGCCATGACGCGTGTCCTTGAACCTTAGCTGTCGATCTACTCGCTCGGGGCCGATTCCGCCAGTGCGGGTTCGGTGCGAGGCGCGCGGCGGGCCGGAGCCTCGGCGATCGTCTCGCCGTTGAAGGCGATCGTGCCGATCCTGACGACCGTCAGGTCCTGCCGGTGGCCGCGCTTCCGGCGCGAATTCTTGCGGCGGCGCTTCTTGAAGGCGATGACCTTCGGTCCGCGCGTCTGCTCGACGACCTCTCCGGTCACGACGGCGCCCGCGACGCCCGGCAGTCCGACCTCGATGCCACCCTCTCGGGTCAGCATCAGGACCTCGCCGAACGTGATCGTCGCGCCCGCCTCGTCTTCGAGCTTCGGGATGGTGATGACGTCGCCGGCGGCGATGCGGAACTGCTTCCCGCCCGTCTTGATCACTGCGAACATCGTTGTCTCCGTGTTCCTGACGGTCTCGCTCGCGCGGACCGGCTTCTTTGCAGCAGTTGCGGGATGTCCGGCCACGTGGGGCCGAACGGCGAAGGCGCGGACCCGGAAGCCCACGCGCACGAGTTGGCTCTTACGGGCCCGCGGCGTCGGGTGTCAATGCAGAACGCGTCGGCGAAACCTCTCCCGAGAGGAAGGCAGGGCGCCGACCTACCCCAGCACCGCCGCCCAGAGCGGCATCGTGGCGACCGCCGCGAGATGCTGGAGCGTGATGATCGCGGCCACGAGCCGGGCGTCCCCGCCGAGCGCCTTCGCCATGACGTAGCCGGTCGTCGCGGTCGGGGTCGCCATCACCATCACGGCGATCGCGGTCGGGCCGCGGTCGAGCCCGATCGCCCAGGCGAGAGCGAGCGTGAGCGCCGGGACCGCGACGAGCTTCTGGAGCCCGACCGCGATCTGGGTCGGTATGTCCTCGCGGAGCGAGGCCAGCGTGAGCCCCGCGCCGACGCAGAGGAGCCCGAGCGCGAGCGAGGCCTGGCCGAGGGAGCGCGCGAAGGCCCCGAGCCCGACCGGCATGCCGCCCAGCGCCGCGAAGGCGAAGCCCGCGAGGCAGCCGAGCAGCAGCGGGTTCGAGAGAGCCTGGGCCGCGAGACGGCCCGGCGAGACGCGCCGGCCGTCGCTCAGCACGAAGACGAGCGCGAGGATCGTCTGCGCGCAGGTCACGATGAGCCCGGCGACGACGCTCCCGAAGGCGAGCCCGGTCGGCCCGTAGAGCCCGGCCACGATGCCGAGCGCCGTATAGGTGTTGAACCGGATCCCGCCCTGAACGATCGAGGTCATGGCGGCCCGGTCGTGCCGGAGCACGCGCGAGATGAGGAGCGCCGAGGCCGTCGCGATCCCGAGCGTGATCCAGAGGATCGCGGCCAACGAGGCGATCGGGAGGTCGCCCAGCGCCACCGTCGAGATCGAATGGGCGAGAAGCGCCGGCAGAAGCACGTAGAACGTCAGCGTCTCGAGGCCCGCCCAGACGGCCGCGTCCCGCATCACGCGGGCCCGCAGGACGTAGCCGAGGGCGATGAGCCCGAAGGTCGGCAGGAAGGCGTCGATCCAGGCGTTCATGCTCCGCCTGTGCCCCGGCCTGCCGCCCCGCTCAACCCCGGATCGACCGATGGTCGACGCGCGATCCCGGCCTCGGTCGCGAGGGAGCGATGCCCGGCGGCCCTCGGCCAACCGCCGGCCCGGCGCGACGTTTCGATCCGCGCGCCCGTGAGAGAGCGATCCGACAGCCACCGGCACGGCCTTGAGGGCCGGAGCCCACGACGGCGTCGGTCGTGAGCGCCGACGACAGAAGCCGTTTGTCGGAGCGGTCCACGCCGGCTCCGAGCCTGAGAAGGGCTTCCGTCACACGCAGACGATCGTGATGGGGCTGGAGCAGCTTCGCATCGGGTCGTCAGATGACACGGATCATCACGACGGACCCATTGCGATACATTTCGCCGACGCCAACGCCTGCGCGCGCGGCCTCCGCGTCGTTGGCAGCGTCGACGAGGCTGGGCGCAGCCGGGCGAGGCATCGAAAGGACACCAGTCGGTTCGATGGTATACGCGGGATGAGTTTTGGAATAGTCGCCCGCAGCCGCAGTGTTGGCCTGCCACGTCCAGCTTCCGTCCGCATTGGAGACGAGGCGATGCTTTCCGCCGGCGGTCAGCGCGACCAGCGTGTCCTGGTACTCCGCGAAAGCATGGGCGCCCGCCATCTGGGTCGACCCGGCCGGACCGACCGTGAACCCTGGCGAACGCCATGCTGCCGTTCCGAACGCGACACCGGAGAAGTCGACCCCGTAGGCCGCCTTTCGGGTGCCGCTGGACGGCGGCACCGTGCCGATCAGCGTTCCGACCGTCGTGTCGATCGGCCAAAGCGTGCCGAGACGGCCGAACTGGACACCGAAATCGTAGCCGGCCGTGGTCGAGCCGTCCCGGGTCATCACGATCATCGCATCCGTGACGGAGCCCTTCACGGCGTCCTGGTTCACGCCGATGACGGACAGGATGTTCTTGTGAAACACCGAGGAACCGGTTTGTGCGCTGGCATCGATCTCGGCTCCGGCGAGGCCGGAGATGTAGGTCGCCCCGCTCCGGAGCTCGCCCAGAACGCCGAGGCCGAATATCTCCCCTCGAGGAGCGGAGGACGTGCCGCCCATGCTGTGGGAGATGTCCGTCGTCCCGAAGATCGCGGTGTGGAACGTGCCGTCGACGCCCGGTGTCGCCGGCTGGGGGCCGACGCTGTGCAGGAAGGCGTTGATCGCGGTCCGGTTGCCGGCGCCGGTCGGCCCGCCCCCGAACCCGTGGTCGACCGCGATGCCATAGAGGCTGCCCGAATAGGCCCCGCCGGTCTGGCCCACGGTTCGAAACGTGCTGTTCGCGGTGTCGACGACGACCGTCTGATGGAACCCGTGCGAGAAGTTGTTCGCCGAGCCGTTCCAGGAGCCGGAGACCCAGAAAGGGCTGCCGGCCGGGCCGCCCGAGGCAGGGGCCAGCGACGTCTGGATGCTGGTCTTACCGGTGATCGAACCGCCGGCCTTGTCGAACTTGAGCGACATCGCGTTCGCGACGAAGGCCCTCGTCGCGCCCGTGGTCGAATTGTCGTTCACGGGCGGGGTCTGATCGCGGGGCACCGGCAGTGGCTGGCCCGTCGCCCCAGGCGAAAGCAGGACGGCTAGAAAGCCTCCGACGGCCAGAGTTTTTCGATGAGACATCTCAGTCACTGTCGCTAGAGGGGGGAGCCCGACTGGATCGTCGATCTCGCCCCGGAAAGCGATGAGGCCGTCCTGTGGATTGCGACGTGGCAGCGCGTCGGCGTGCTCGGCGACCCTGACGGGTTGCAGCGCGGGCGGCAGACTGTCGGTGTTCAGCCCGCTTGCGGCCGCGATCGTTGATCGGAGGACTGCGCGCTGGGCGTAGAGGTCACCGACCTCGATGTGCGGCCTCTATCGGGCTCCTGGCACGGGCCAACCCGTACCAGGACGTCCCACTCCTGCGATGCGGTTCGAACCCGTGAGGCAGATTGGCGGGAACGACGGATTCGCCCCGCTCTCATCAGCGCGATTTCGATCAGAAAAGCAGGATCTGATCGGTGAGCTGCGCGGCCGTGAACCCCTGGATGAGGACGTCCGCGGTTCCGCCAGCGAGCGCGAACGTGACGAGGACGCCGCCGGCCGTGTTGGTGGTCGACGCGGAGATGCCGTTCTGGAGAGCGAGGAAGTCCGTGTCGCCGGCGACCTCGTGGAAGTCGGTGATCACGTCGTGGTCCCCGACAACGAGGTCGGCGATGAAGAACCGGAAGATGTCGTCGTTCAGGCCGCCGGTCAGGACGTCGCTGCCGGTCCCGCCGATGAGGTCGTCGTTGCCGTTGTCCCCGAAGAGGCTGTCTGCGCCGCCGAGGCCGAACAGGCTGTCGGCCCCGCCCTTGCCGAAGATGGCGTTGTTGGTCGCGTCGCCGACAAGTCCGTCGCCGAACTGCGACCCGACCAGCGCCTCGACCGAGATATACGTGTCGCCTGCGGCCTCGCCGGAACCCGCTCCGCCGTCGAGCCGGGCCGTGACGCCCGTCGCGGCGAAATCGTAGCGCGCGTAATCGTAGCCCGCCCCTCCGGTCAGGACGTCGGCTCCGGTCCCGCCGATGAGGTCGTCGTTGCCGTCGTCCCCGAACAGGCTGTCGTTGCCGTCGAAGCCGAACAGGCTGTCGTTGCCTCCGTTGCCGAAGATCGCGTTGTTCGTGCCGTCGCCGACGAGCCCGTCGCCGAACTGCGATCCGACCAGCGCCTCGACGGAGATGTACGTGTCGCCGGCCGCCTCGCCCGCTCCCGCTATGCCGTCGAGCCGGGCCGTGACGCCGGCGCTCGCGAAATCGTAGCGCGCGTAATCGTAGCCCGTGCCCCCATTCAGTACGTCGGCGCCGGTCCCGCCGATTAGGTCGTCGTTGCCGTCCTCGCCGAAGAGGCTGTCGGCGCCCCCGAAGCCGAACAGGCTGTCCGTCCCGGCCCCACCGAAGATCGCGTTGTTGTTGTCGTCTCCCACGAGGCCGTCGGCGAAGGCCGACCCGATGAGCCCCTCGATCGACACGAAGAAGTCCCCCGCCGCCCCACCGGACGAAGCGAGGCCGTCGAGTCGAGCGGTGACGGCGACCGCCGACAGATTGTAGCTCGCGTAGTCGAACCCGGTGCCGCCATCGAGAAGGTCCGACCCGATGCCGCCGGCCAGGATGTCGTTCTCGGAGCCCCCATACAGAGCGTCGTTTCCGGCGCCACCGATCAGCGTGTCGTCCCCGCCGAGGCCGCTGAGAACGTCGACGAGCCCGTCGCCCGTCAGGGTTTCCGCCGTACCGTCGCCGATCGTCGTATGAACGACGGAGAAGCGTGAGACCGCGATGCCGCTCCCGCTCCCGTCCGCGGCCGTTGCCGAGTTGAAGGTCGTATAGGCAAGCTGGACCGTCGACGAATCGACCCAGGCCACGTCCGGAATATATTGGTAGCCAGCACCGGTCTCGAGCAGCGTATTCGCAGCTCCGACCGTACCGGTCGGCGTCAGAATCGAAGCGGCCACGTCCCAGGCGCCCGCGTTCGTTTCATCCTGGTTCACGATGACCTGATAGCCGTCGACCGACGTGGTCGCGTTGGGAACGCTGTTAGCGCCCGCGGTTGAGGCCGTGACGTCGAAGGTGATGATGTTTCCGGCTGCGTTGAGCTGGTAAGTCGTAAGGTTGGTGGCACCCCCGGCGAAGTTGTCCTCGTAGCTGACCGTGAACGTACCGTCCGGACGTGCCGAAACCGAGACGTTCTGATTGATCGTTCCGCTGCTGTCGAGCAGGAACGGCGCTTTGACGACGCCGAGCGTCTGCGTGTAGAGCGCGGCCCAGATTTGCGTATCGGAGCCGACCTGGCGCTCCCAGGCGACCGCGACGTCGCCGTTCGGCAGAACCGACACGGAGGCGTCACGGTCGAGCGTCCCGCCCGGCGTGAAGAATGCGCTCTGAGCGAGCGTTCCCGCCGCGTTGAACTTCCTGAAGTAGACGTCGGTGTCTGTTCCACTCAACGCTGCAGTCGACACGACAACGAACCCGCCGTCCGGCGTCGCCGCGATGTCGGGCTGCTGGAAGGGGAAACTGTCAGCTTCGAAATTGAGGACGCCCGAGACGGGCGTGAGGTTCGCGTCGTAGATCCGGCCGAGGATCTTCGTATTGCCCGTCCCATCCTGCCAGGTGACGACGACGTTGCCGTTCGTCAGGCGCGTCACCTCGGGTTCAACGCCGCCGACGCCGGCGCTGACCGCGACTTCGGCACCGACCGGAGCACCACTCACATCGACGCGGCGCGCCGAGATCGTGTCGCCGTTGGTGAAGAAGACGATCCCGGCGCCGCCGGAGGTCGCGACGACGGCAGGATCGTATTGGTTTCCGGCCGTGACCGTGTTGAGGACGACCGGCCCGTTGATACGGGAGAATGCGAACGTCGAAGTGGCCACGTCGGACCTCCCTTTGTCTACACGGGCGTGCACCGAAGCACAGCGGTTGGTCGTCCACAAGAGCCAACTCAAGAATTTCCTGGCGGGACAGCCCCTCCGGATTCTCTTCCGCAAGTGCCTTCGGGTTGTCACGCCGAACGGCTAGACCTCATCGACTTCGAGAGCCATCCCGGCCGTAAGTGTCCGCCCCAGAAGGGCGACGGCATCTACGAAACGGATCGTGTCGACAGGTCTTCGGTAGCGTGGAAGCTCGGGGTGACACGGGCGGGAGGGGCGGGGTCGAACGGTTACCTGACATCGTCTTCGGTGCCGCCGCGCCGATCGGCCGGCACGGGCTGCGACGCGCGGGTCGCCCACCGGATGGCCGGGTCTCGATCCGCCGACCCTCAGAGCCTGATCGAAAGAGCCTTCCACCACTCTCCTCATGCTGAAGACCTTTGCACGAACGCTGAGGCTGTCATCCCCGGCGACTGCGAAGCAGTCGGGAA
Organism: uncultured Enterovirga sp.; assembly: GCA_964244795.1. Classification (GTDB taxonomy): domain Bacteria; phylum Pseudomonadota; class Alphaproteobacteria; order Rhizobiales; family Beijerinckiaceae; genus Enterovirga. The sequence continues at coordinate 57,597 of CAXTKM010000001.1, read as the reverse complement.
GGGGATCCAGAGCCGCAGCGCGCCGACTCTGAATCCCCTTCCCCTCCGCTTCGCTCCGGCCGGGGATGACAAGCGCGGTTGGCGCAAAGGTCTTCATCCTGAGGTGGCCGGCGGAGCCGGCCCTCGAAGCACGCGCAACCGGCGTGGGTCCTTCGAGGCGACCTTCGGTCGGCACCTCAGGATGAGGAGGTTAGGGTCAGGCTCTCAGCGAAAGAGGAGGCTCTCAGCGAAGCGATCGCATGGCGTCCCTCGCCCCAGCGAGGCCGGTAAGGTCGCGGCGGTCGGCAGCCTCGACCTCTATCGCCTCGGATGACCGGCACGGCGTCCCGCGACCGTGACGGCGCCCTCCACGCTTCACTGTGGCCGCCCGCTCGCGGCCATCTCGCGCTTCCTCGAAGCAGGACGGAGCGCGAAAAACCTGCACTTATATCCCCAGCTCGTCTTCGTGCCGGCGAGCCGTCGGAGGATGTAGAACAGGACGCTGCACGCGGCGACTGCCCGTTCAGATTCGGCTACGGCGGTGCGACGCCGTAATTGATGAGCTGATCACCCGGAAGTTCGGCCAAAAACTTGACTGTGTCGCGAGATCCCAAGGCGACGCCACTGAAGTCCACCGCCCAATCCGTGGTTTGTCGCTCGACCGAGACGTCCGCCAGCAGCGCCAGAGCCCGGTCCTGCATCTGATGGGCAGCATAGAACAGCGCCTTGGAGCTCTTCAGCACGGGAACGATCGGGGCCGGGGCCGTCGCGATCGCTTCGGTCAACAGCGCCTCGTGAGCTTCGAACGGCATGGCGCGGATCGCAGAACCCATTCCAGCAGGAACCGGCTTCGTGCATTGAAAGATCGTCGAGCTGCCCATCGCGTAATCGACGAAGACGAAATGATCTTTCAACGCCATCATCGTAATCGGGAGCCAGTAGGTAAACCACGAACAGTAGTCCTGCTGTACGACAAAGGCGCCCGGTTGGAGATTCGTGAACCATTGGTCGACGACGAAGTCGTTCAGCGCCCATGATTTGGAGAGATCGACCATAAGGATTTCGATCGGACCGGAATTCCAGGCATGGCTGAGCAAGTCACCAGGACAGATGGAGATGAGGTCGAGGTAATCCCGATTCACGTCCAGGTACGTATCGAGGATCGAACCATTCCGGTTCGGAACGTTCTCGAGCACCGTCTGGGCAGGGATGTGGTCGAACAGGTCGAAGGCGAAAATGCGTCGGGTCCGGTCGGCGATCGCCGGGTTCGACAGGACGCCTTTGGCAAGCGAGTTGGTCGTGAGGCCGGTCAGCGGCCCGGCGTCGACGATCGCACCGCTGCCCGTGTAGTGGTTCCGCGCAAGGGCATAGAGCATGGCAAGCTCGTAGCGCATCAACATCGACCGGCACACGATGGAACCGGACGGGTTGTCGATCCGATATTCGCGCCACTCCGGCGTCTCCGACGTCAGTCTCACACCCCAGTAGGTGTCGAGGTACGCCCGCCAATCGACTTCGCTCAAACGTCATTCCCTCTCGATCGATGCCACGCTCGGCACGTCTACTGACGGGTTCGCGAGGCCCGGCTGTCAAGAGGTGGGGCGCGCACCGACCGCCTCTCCAAGCGAACGCTTCGGCCCCGGAGCAATGCCAGTCGGGGCGGCGCGTGCCTTGGGGTCGACCCCACGCTCGGCAGGCAATTACGCTTTGCGGGGCGCTATGCTGTCCGCGATTTCGGTTGTGTGGCGCCGCAGGACGCTGGTAGCGTCCCCCGGCTGCGGAGACGTGAGACACCACTCTATTTTCGTCTCGGTAGCCCAGACCATATGTCCTGCCGACTGCAGACCGCGATTTCTGTCGGAGGGCTCGTCGCAGGGTTGCTTGATGAAGAGACAAAAAGTGCGGGATGACCAGAACAAGCCGGGCGCGCCGCGCGAGAACCCGGACCGCGACGGCGAGACGCAAGCCTCGGTTCGGGCTTTCGGTCGGCTTCCCCCGATGGTGTCGTACGCCCAGAACTTCGAGGACGTGCTGTTGCGCCGAGCCCTGCGCGACATCGAGCATGGGTTCTACATCGACATAGGAGCGTTCCATCCCGTCGTCGATAGCGTGACGAAGTCGTTCTATGAGTCCGGCTGGCGCGGCATCAACGTCGAACCGAACGCGCCGTTCTACGCTCTTCTCGCGGCCGACCGACCCTGTGACATCAATCTGCGCTGCGCGGTGGCCGGCAGGTCGGGGTCGGCGCGCCTCACGCTCATGGACGGGCTCTCGACGATCGTGCCTGAGGTCGTCCAGTACCATAAGGACCTCGATCGAGGGACGACCTCGGTCGCCGAAGTCGAAGCGATCACGCTGAATACGCTGTTCGAACGCTTCGTCGGAGATCGCGTCGTCGATTTCCTGAAGCTCGACGTGGAGGGGGCGGAAACCGCCATCCTGACCTCATATGCCTTCCAGACCGTGCGACCGCGTATCCTCCTGATCGAGGCGACGAAGCCCGACAGCCCCGAGGGCAACTGGCGCTCCTGGGAACCGCATGTCCTCGCGTCCGACTATCGTTTCGCATGGTTTGACGGCCTCAACCGGTTCTATGTGCGGGAGGAGGATTCCGAGCGAATCGAGGCGCTGGCTCTTCCGCCGAACGTGCACGATCATTTTCTCTTCGCGCCGAACGATTCGCGGATCAGCGCGCAAGGTCAGCCGCGTGACTTCGGTTCGCTCGCGGCCGAGCTGACCGCGACGAGGCGGGAGAGAGACGCCGCTCGAGCCGAGCTCGAAGCGCTTTCCCAAGCGGGGGCCTTTTTCGAGCGCGTCGCTCCGGCTGCGCTCGCCCAGGGCGAGCTCCTCGGGCTCCGTGCGGAGTTCGACCGAACGACCGCCAGCCATGCTGAAGCTCTCGTCCGGCTCGAGGCGGAACTCACCCGAACGAGCGCCAGCCATGGCGAACTCCTCGGCCGGCTCGAGAAGGCAGACGCTGAGCTCGCGGCGCTGCGCGTTCAAACCGCTGAGAGCGAAGCCCTGCGCGTTCGGACCGCGGAGAGCGAAGCCTCGTTCGATCGGATCGCCCCCGCCGCCCTCGCTCAGGGCGAGCTCATCGGCCTGCGGGCTGAATTCAGCCGCGTGACGGCGAGCCATGCGGGGCTTCTCGAACGTCTCGGCAAGGCGGAGGCCGACCTCGCCGCCTCGCGCGTTCGGTCCGAGGAGAACGAGAGCCTCAAAGACCGCTGCGAGGCGCTCTCGTCCGAGGTGATGGCATTGACCCGGGAGCGAGTCGAAATCGTCGCGGAGCAGACAGCCGCCAAGCGCCGGCTCGACGATCTTCAAAGCGAGCGCGACAGCCTACATAGACAGCATGGCCCTCTCATGCATGACCTCGAGCGGCTCACCATTCAGCTTGCCCGGGCGGAGATCAAGCTGCGGGCCGACCTGACCGGGCCTCACCCGTTCGGCAGCGCGGCCGCCTCGGCTCCCAAGGTCGTCTCGCCGTCGTGAAGCTGGAGAACGAGGCCATCGGCCTCGCTCTCCTCGATCGCTACCGTGACCAGCACCACCTCACCTCTCACGACACCGAGAGGTGACGCATCGACCCAGCTATCCGCCAACGACACGGACCGGCTCGCGCCGCCCGCCGTCAATCGGAGCGACGGAGCCGAGGTCGACAGCCAGCGAACGTTGCCCTCGTTGCGGACCCAAGCGTGAAGGATGGAACGCTGACCCGCGTTCTCACGCTGCATTTGCGAAGCAAGAATTTGCCCCGCCTTCGCCGGGCGCCCATTGATCTTCGCCGCGCCTTCTGCCGTCGTCAGAACGTACTCGTATGGATCGCCGCGGTCGGAGAACGTGTCGGTGTTTGTATGCTGCGCCGGGTCGACGAATGGGCCGCCCGGATCTGCTGCATAGATCCCCGAGCCTTCGTCGTATTCGTTCCAGCTCTCGATATAGACGCGGCCGACATAAGGCATGTTGGCGGCGACGATGTCCCAGGCTCGGCGGTAGTTCTTCCCACCGTCGCGCGGCATCAAGTAGCCGGGGCTCCGGATGTTCTGATCCCAATAGCCCGCCTGGACATGCCAGACATCGACGTCCTTGTGCACGGAGTGAATGGCGTAGGCATAGCCCGAGAACATGACCATCCGCTCATCGGAGAACGTGAGGTCGGGATCGATGAGCGCCGTCGTCATCGTGTAGATGCCCTGGGCGAGCTGGGGAATGCGCGACGCGAATCGCGCCCGTAGGCGAAACTCGACATCGTCGCGCGTGAGCGCCTGGACGTTTCGCAGCAACGACACCCACCAGGTGCTGATGCACAGCCGCCCATCGACCATCAGCAGGAAACTCGCCGCCTGCTCATCATCGTTCTCGGCGAAGTATTGATCGAAGAAGCGGATGTACTCACCGACGAAGATCTCCTTGCCTTCGTCAGTCGCAAGATCGATCGGTGCTTCGCGCCAGATCCCGAACGGATCGAGGAAGGGAGCGATCTTGGGGACGTCCCAGCCCATCCGGCGCAGATGTCCGTATGCCTTGAAGAAGTTGACCCTGTAGCTTTCGTAAGTCGGGATGAGATGCAGGTAGATCGCGTCGATGTTGGCCAGCATCATCTCGTGGATCTGCCGCTTCCAGAACTCCACGGTGCCGTCCCAGACCTGCCGGCCGCCAACGGGCTGCCAGGGGCCGCGAACGTTGCCCTCCGTCGGCCCGAACCAATGGAAGACGGTCGTGCCCACGAACGGCTGAAAGCGGGCGAACCCGTAGCCTGCCTGGTAGGAAGGCCCGCGCGATCCGGCCTGCGGCGACGGCAACGCCGCCGCCAGTTCTCGCCCTTCGCGATCCCGCCGGAACCAGACGAAGGCCTCGTAGAAGATGACCTGTGACGCGAGGGCGCGTTCGTTCCGCGAGCCCGTCGGCGTCACGACGATCGTGGACGGCGTCGAGGTCCGCTCGCGGCTCACCCAGTTCTGCCAGCCGGGCACCTTCGTGTAGAGGTCGATCTCACCGACGCGATGCTCCTGCGCCACGCTCGCGATCCCGCTCCACAGATGGGACCAGAAACGACAGACCATGCCGTCGCTCGGCGGGCGCTCGATCGTGACGGTCTGCGCCGGGTCGCTGAGAAGCAGACCCTTCAGGCCGAATTCGAGCGGGAGATACGTGTCGGACCCGACAGCCGTGACCTTCGCGGCGACGATGTCTTCCACGACGTAGTTCGTCGCGACGCCCGGCCGCTTGACCGCCCGAAGCACGATACCGGTCGCGTTCGCCGGCTCGTTCTCGAACATCCGGCTCCAGCGCTCGGTCTCGGTCCGGTCGACCGTCTCGCGATCCTCCTCGTGGCTGCCGAGGCTGCCGTTGAACCCATAGATCTCCTTGATATCGAAGAATTCCGACACCATCCCGACGAGCTCGTCATGGTCGAAAAGCCAGAAATGCTCGGGGCTCGTGCAGTACTCCTCCCCTCTTTCACGGTATTTGATGGCTGCCTTGTTCGGTGTCGTGATGACGACCTGGCCGTCGGCCTTGAGGACACGATAGATCTCGGCGAGATAACGAGGCGGAAATCTGACGTGCTCGATGCTTTCGCCGGAGAAAAACAGGTCGACCGAGGCGTCCGGTAGCGGGATCTCCATCCCGTCGGACTGATACGTCTCGAAGACGTCGGCGTATGTCGGCCTGGTCTCGGCCACGAGCCGACGCGACAGGTCGATGGCGGTGTTCGAGATGTCCATCCCGATCGCGCGAGCGCAGCCGTGCAGGCGGCCATACACCGAGCCGAAAGCCCAGCTCCCCATGCCGAAATCGACGCACGTCATCGGCTTGACGTCGCCGACATTCAGCCGGTCTAGAAGCTCGACGCGGCGGGCATGTCCGAACTGGCTGATGACGGGTATCGTGTCGAAGCTGCCGTAAAGGCCCTGAGGCTGCTTGAACATCGCGTCCAGCGCTTCCGAGACTTGTTGAGAGGTCTGCATCCGTCTGCTCCGTTCAGCAGCTAGCTGTCGCGTCACGCCGAGGAATATAGCTTGATCGCCAATGTGATCAGGGAGATCGCGCCATCCGCAACCGTGCGCTCGAGCCCCGGAGTCGATCGTCACCGCTCCACGCCGTCGGTGCTCAAGGGCCCGGATCGTTCCGACACGCGCCTTTGAGCACCGACGGGCGTCGGAGTCGAGGTGGACCGAAGCCAGCACGCGTTCGCGATAGATCATGCCTCCCTTTGTTTCAGTCGAAGCCTCGTCCCGGCAGCATGCCGGATTCAGGGCACATCGATCACAGCCACAAGAGGCTGACTGAGGTCTGCCGATCAGCCATCGCCGTCTCGGGGCCGCCCGCTGCGGCCGCCAGGGCTCCGAAGTCGCGGTTGCCGACGCCCATTCCGCTCCAGCGGATGAAGCACCGTCGAGCGGCTGACGGGACCGTATTCCCCAACGGGTCGCGCCCTGCGTAACCCGTATCAGCGCAACGAAGACGACGACGCCCACCACGCGCCGGTCATCGACCCTCGCGAGGTCGTGCGAAAGTGGAAACTACGGCGAGATCAACACCATCTCAAATGCCGGCCAAGAACAGCCATGACAGAGCGTTGATGTGCCGGCACGCGATCATTGCTATTCGCTCGAATCAGAACAGATAATAGATCCTGAGCCAAGAGCAAATCTTCCAAGTCTGCCGCCAACCTGTAAGGCCTATAGTGGCAAACCTTCGTGCAATTGCAAATGCAGGAGCCGCGCTACTCAAGGAGGTGAGATGATACAATCGCTTAGTAGGGGTGGCGCCCATTCGCGCGGAACCCTAGACACGGCGCCGAGGTGTCGCTAGCGATATGCACGGAGACGTTACGGAGGCTCGATGGTCGCGAAAGCTTCACGTGGCGAAAGCATGGAGCGATGGCGCGAAGTCTCACGAGCACCCGACGCTCCGAAAAGTGACGCTCAGTCGGTCATCCCTATCATTGTATCAATGTCGGTCGCAGAACGGTCACCCGGCTGTATGGATGATTACATGCTGAGACATTCGTAGCTCGTCTTCTACGGGCACGCGCGTCGTGCATGCAGAGTCGTCGAGCCTCGGCTTGTGCCGCTGTAGCGTGATCGTCATGCCGGCGATGGATGCGAGCGGGCTGTGCCGGTCGCCTGGAGATCAGGACGTATGTTCAACGAGATATTGTACCCCGGCGTCGTCCTGAACAATTGGCAGATGATGCCCTGGGAGCAGATCGGGCTGACGGGGCTTCTCGCACGCGTGCGCCCGAAGGGCGCCCTCGAGGTCGGCGTCTATCACGGCGGCAGCCTCTCGCTCACCAGCCAGTTCGCCGAGCACATCATCGCCATCGACATCGATCCGGCCGTCCCGACACGATTCGTGTGCCCGCCGAACGCGGAGCTGAGGATAGGGGACTCCGTCGAGCTCATCCCGCAGGCGCTCGCGAGCTTCAGCCAGCGCGGCATCCCCCTCAACTTCGTCCTGGTCGATGCGGATCACTCGGAGGCGGGCGTCCGTCGCGACCTCGACCTGATCCTGGCCTACCAGCCGGCAGAACCGCTCTTCATCCTGATGCACGATTCGGGCAATCCCGGCACACGTCGCGGCATCCTGGCCGCCGATTGGGCCAGCAACCCGCATCTTCATTTCGTCGACCTCGACTTCATCCCGGGCCAGATCATCGAGCATTCCGTCAGCGGCACTCGGGCTGAGGTCTGGGGAGGGCTCGGGCTGGCCTACCTGGATGCGTCCCGGCGGGACGGCGAGCCGCTGATCCGCGAGAGCGCAGCGACGTCCATCCGCTGCCTTCACCATTGCGCGCCCGACCTGTCGATCCTCTTATGATATCGGCCGCCGCCGCCGCGTCCGACGGGAGCCCTACGTCGCCCGACGAGCGAGCGCGGAAACGCATTCTGATCGTGAGCAACCTGTTTCCGCCCCATGTGGTCGGCGGAGCCGAAATCGTCGCCCACCGGCAAGCCAGGGCGCTTCTCAGGCGCGGGCACGCGGTCGCCGTTCTCGCGGGCGGCATGCCGAACGGTGCCACGCCGGGTTCCCTCACTGTCGAGGATGACGACGGCATCCTCGTCTACCGGGTGGTTCATCGCTCCTTCGAGCCTTCGGACAACTTCCGCTGGGCCGAGGCGGAGCGGCGCCTGACCGCGATCATGGCGACCTGGAAGCCCGACATCGTCCACGCCCACAACGTCGCGGGCCTCGGCATGTCGCTGATACCGGCAGCCAAGCGGACCGGGGCGCGCGTGATCGTGACGTTGCACGATCACTGGGGCTTCTGCTTCAAGAACACGCTGCTGCGCAACGATGATCGCGTCTGCGACGATCCGGAGCAATGCGCCGTCTGCCGTCCCCGCATCACCCTGCCGGACGCCGTCGAGCTGCCGATCCGCCTCCGGCGCGACTACGTCGCCTGGTGTCTCGACAGGGCAGATCTGCTCCTCAGCCCAAGCCGCTACATGGCTGACGCCTACGCCCGCAGCGGCGTGGTCTTCCGACCCGTCGCGCCACTCTCCAACGGCATCGACCTGAGCGGCGTCCCTTTGCGCGAGCGGGAGCCGCAGGACGTCCTCCGGTTCGCCTGCTTCGGCTATCTCGGTCCGCACAAGGGCATTCCGGTGCTGCTCGACGCCGCCGAGCGGCTCGCCGCGGACGCTGCGCTTGCGGGACGGTGGTCGCTCACGATCGCCGGGCACGGGCACTTGGCCGAGCAGCTCGAGAGCGACATCGCCAAGGGTCGGTTCCGGGGCGCCGTCAGGTACCTCGGGCGTCTGCCCCGTGCCGACGCGCTCGACGTCCTTGCAGGGTCCGACGTCGTGGTCCTGCCGTCGATCTGGCCCGAGAACGAGCCCGTCACGTTGCTCGAGGCGATCGCGGCCGGGAAGGCTCAGATCGCGACGCGGATCGGCGGCCACGCGGACCTGGTGGACGACGGCCAGTCCGGCCTTCTCGTTCCACCCGGCTCGGCCGAGGATCTCGCCGGCGCCATGGCGCGGCTCGTGCGTGAGCCGGATCAGGTTCGTCGCTTCGGCGCTTTCAATCGGGCAAGGCGCCACCTCTTCGACGAGGAGACGACACTCGATCGGCTCGAGCAGGTGTATGCGTCGGGTTCAGGATCGTCTCTGACCGGAGACGAGATCGTCGTCATCTGTGCCGGCCGGATCGTGCCCGACCGACTTCATCTTCTGCTGCATCGGTTCCACCTCGTCGAAGACAAGCGGCCGCGGATACGGTTCATCTGGCACGAATGGGCTTGCGAGCTGGTCTGGCGGAACGCGAAGCTCGTCTGGTTCTGGAGTGACGACAAGGACCCCGCTCCGGACATCGCAACGCGAGCCCTGCGGGCGGGAATCCCGCTTCTCGTGCCCGACATCTCCATCCTGGCCGATCTCGTGGCAGGGCATGGAGTCCTGGCGACCTACCGGTCCCTCATCGAAGCGGCCGGCCTGATCGCCGCGATGGCGGAGGAGCCGGACTCGGGGGCTCGCGCTCGCGAGGCGGGTCCAGCCTCCGCCCGGCTCCTCAACGCCCTTCAACCGTCCGCTTCGTTCAATCTCACCACCGAGACGGCATCGACATGACGAGGCCTCTGCGGGTCCAGATCTGCAACGAACGCTTTCTCTTGCGCTTCGGGGTCGACCGGATCCTCACGATCCTCGGGGAGCATCTCGCGCAGGCCGGAATGGAGGTCTCCTTCGCGTGCCTCCGGGCGGATCGGGTCGCACTGGCGCGGGTGGCGGACAGTGTCGACGTGATCGAATTGCCGGACGGTCTCAGCCTCGCCGACGCCGACGAGCACGCGTCGGCCTGCTTGATAGCGGGATGGCGGGAGAGCCGTCCCGACGTGCTCGTCGTCGGCGGATGGCCGTTCTTCGGCCTCGCCGCACGGGCCGGCAGCATGGGTGTCGACAGCATCTTCATCGACGCGGGTGCCGTCCCGCACGACGGATTGCCCGCGTCGGCCTTGCCGACCCAGACCGAGCTCAGGCGCCTTCGCCAACGAACGCTTCCGGCGATCGGGACCGTCCTGCCGATCAGCGACTTCATTCGGCGGAGCCAGACGGAACCGGACCGCGGCCGCCAGGAGGGCGTCGAGACGGTGCTGCTGGGTGCGGACCATCTGCAGCAGCGACGGTTCGATGCCGCGCCTGTGAGCGCGGACGAGCAGGCGGTCTTGGATGATCTCGACGCGCGCATCGCCGAGGGGGCGAGGCCGATCCTGCTCTCGGGCCGTTTCGAAGCCGAAGGCTACAAGAACTCGCCGGCGATCTTCGACCTGCTGATCCAGATCCGTATCGATGTGCCGACCACGTGCCTCGTGGTTCTCGGGGGCACCGAGCAGGTGCTCGTACCACTTGATCTCGAGGACGCGGTCATCGTGCTCGGGCCGATCGGCGACGAGGCGCTTGTCCGGGTGATGGACAGGATGTCGCTCGGGATGAGCATGAGCCTGTGGGAAGGTTTCAACCTGCCCATCGCCGAGATGCAGCAGCTCGGAAAGCCCGTGCTCGCCTTCGATGTCGGCGCCCATCCGGAGGTGATCGCCGACCCGTGGCTCCTGTGCGTCGATGAAGCGGAGATGCGCGACAAGGCGGTCATGCTTCTCCAGGACGGCTGTCCAGCGGCGATCCGGGCCCTCGATCCCTTCGCCGCATTCCGGGATCGGTTCGGCTGGAACGACGTCCTTGCCCGCTGGACCCGCGCGATCGTGCGGCTCGCGCGGCCGTCCGTTCCGGCAGCAGCGACGCCGCCGCCGGGGCGGAGGCTCGTTCTCGCGGACGTCTCCAACTCCTGCCGAGACCCGGCCAATTCAGGTGTGGTTCGCGTGACCCGGAGGCTGACGGCGGAGCTCGCCTCCCGGTCGGATCTCGATGTCGTCTTCCTGGCGTGGAATGGGGAACGCGAGACCTACCGTCTCGTCGATCCGAGGACCGGGTACCTCGCGAGCAATTTCGGGCCTCTCGACTGGTTGGGCACCGTGGCCCATGCCTGGTCGAATGGAGATGCGACGGACGCGATCCTACGTGCGTCGGATCCGGTGCTCGGTCGCCGCCCGGTGCTCTTCCTGCCGGAGATCGCGCTCGACGGTTCGGCGCCGGACCGTGTCGCCTGGGGAAAACGGCACCAGCTCGCGACCGCGTCCATCCTGTACGACCTGCTGCCGATCTATCAGGCCCAATACGTGAGCCCAGCCATCTCGGCGGTGTTCCCGGCCTATCTCGAGGCCGTGGCGGCGACGGACAAGATCCTGGCCATCTCGAGCTTCACGGCGGCCGAATTCCACCGATACCGCCGGGAAGCCGGGATGGACGCGAAGGTCGAGGCGGAGGCCGTCTGGCTTCCAGGCCAGTTCGGCGAGAGTGACCGCCGCGCCAAGAAGCCGAGTGGCCGGCGGACAGCAGAGCCGGTCGAGGTCCTCTGCGTGTCGACGATCGAGCCCCGAAAGAATCATCGCGCCTTGGTGAAGGCTTTTCAGGACCTTCGCCGACGGCGGCCCGATCTGCCGATCAGGCTACACCTCGTCGGGAACAGCTATTCCGGCTCCGGCGACCTTTCGAGCTGGCTGAAGGAGACGATGGACGGGGACGAGACCATCGTCTGGCACCGCATCCTATCCGACGAGGACCTGGCCGCGCTGTACGACCGGGCGTCTTTCACCGTCTACCCATCGCTCGCGGAAGGGTTCGGGCTGCCGATCATGGAGAGCCTTTGGACGGGCTGCCCCGCCATCTGCCACGAGGATGGGGTGATGGCGGAGCTCGCCCAGGAGGGAGGCTGTCTCATGGTCGACGCCTCGAATGATCGGGAGCTTTCGGCGGCGATCGAGGAACTCGCCGGCAACGACCTGCTCCTCTCGACGTTGCGAGAGCAGGCCGGTCGCCGCGCCTTCGTCACCTGGAACGACTACGCCGGCACGGTCGGTCGCATCCTCCGAGAATTGGCGTGACGTCGGGCAGCGGCATCGCGCGTCTCGCGAAGTCTCTTTTTTCGCGGCGGCCGCGCTCGCGCTCCCTGCCGCTCGACCGCGCCGTGATCGAGCCTCTCTTCGACCGAAATTGGTACCTGGCGGTCAACCCGGATGTCGCGGAGGCGGGTATCGATCCCTTCACGCATTACATCGAGCACGGCTGGCGCGAGGAACGCTCGCCGAACCCGTTCATCGATACGGCTTGGTACCGCTCGACCTATCCCGACGTCGAGGCCGTGCCCAGTACGCTCCTCCACTACATCGAGCATGGCTGGAGAGAGGGGCGTGCGCCGGGCCCAGACTTCGACGGAGCCGCCTACCTGCAGGCCAATCCCGATGTCGCGGAGGCTGGCTTCGAGCCGCTGAACCATTATTTGCTGCACGGCCGAGCGGAGGGGCGTGCGCCAGGCGCGGACTCCGATGGAGCAGCCCATCGACAGGGCAACCCGGACGGTCGGGAGGCTGGCTTCGAGCCGCTCGGCCGGCAGCGTGGCCGGGCGGGTGACCGCCGCCCGTCGCTCGCGCCCGCCCTGTTCGATGTCCGTGCGGCCGGCGGTTCGCACGATCCCGTCGCGGCGCGAAATCAGGCTCGACGGAACGCACTGGCCGAGACGCCGGAGGGCGTGCGGCTGCGCGCAGCAGCCGCGCGCCGCTCGGACCTGTTCCGGGCGCGCGACGCGATCCTGACGGAGGTGCTCGACCAATCGCCCCTGCACCGGCCCAGCACGGACCAGCCAGAGCGACCCATCATCGGGGCAAGCGTTCTCGAACCCGCGTCGGGGATGTTCGGCGCGCTCGCCGGGGGCTGGCACGAGCCGGAAGTCTGGGGCGTGTGGTCGTTCGAACGCACGGTTCACCTCGAGGTGAGGCTCGAACCCACCATACCGCCGCCGGTCACGCTCGCGCTCGAGGTCGTGACCGTGATCCCGCCCTGCGGCCGCCAGGTCGTCGAGATCATGATCGGTTACGAGACTGTATCCTTGAAGACCTTCACCGTCGAAGAGCAGAAGGGCGTGATGGCGGTTCAGCTTCAGGCCCGCATGCTGGCAGTCGACGGAAGAGTACGGCTCACGCTGCGCGTGTCCCACCCGACGACGTCGTCAGCGAACGACATGCGAATCCTCGGCGTCGGGCTCAAGGCCATGTGGCTCGATCACTAGCGCGGACGGATGTCAGGCATGCCGATCTCCGGACGGGTGGACGATTTCGCGGCCTCGGTTCCGCGCCAACTCGGCGAGGACGAGCGGGTCGCGCTGACGAGCGCCTGCCGGGACGCGGATGCCATCCCGAAGGTCGAGGGCGCCGGAGAGGTTTCGGTCTTCGAGGGTCAGCGCATCCAGACGATGCACAACGGTCTCCGCGTCGTCGCCGACGGCTATTACGGCGCATGGATGACGCGGCTGATCGAGCTGCTGCGCGGTCATCACGAGCCGCAGGAAGAGGCGGCCGTCCATGAGGTGCTCCGTCATCTCGGATCGCACGCCACGATGCTCGAGGTCGGGGCCTTCTGGTCCTACTATTCGCTATGGTTCCTGAAGGATCGGCCGCACAGGCGCGCGTTCGCCCTGGAGCCCGATCCGGCCCATCTCGCGCTCGGCAGACGCAACGCGGCGCTGAACGGCTTGCGGCCGATGTTCCGCCAGGGAGTGCTGGCTGTCGGCGACGCGCGGCGCGCGACCCTGTCGACCGAGAGCTCCGGCTGGCAGGAGGTGGACGCCGTTCCGCTGACCGAGATCGCGGCGGCGCTCGGAGGCCGCATCGACCTCCTCCTGTGTGACGCACAGGGGGCCGAGACGGATCTGGTCGGAGCGCTCCAGGGCTTGAGCCGGACGGGCGCTATCGGGTTCGTGATCCTGTCCACGCACGCCGAGGCGATCACCGGCGACCCGCTCACCCATCAACGCTGCCTGCGGGCGATGAAGGCGCTCGGCGCCCATGTGCTGGCCGAGCACGACGTGCACGAATCCTTCAGCGGCGACGGCCTGATCGTGGCGAGCTTCGACGCCGTCCCGGCCGATTGGCGCGACCCGCCGCTCACCCGGAACCGCTACGCGAGCTCGCTCTTCCGCAATCCCCTCTACGATCTCGCGGAGTGTCGCACGCAGGCGGCGGCGGACGTCGCGCCGGAGACGTCCGTGCCGTTGCAGGCCGTCGTTCGCGCGCTCTACCGGCAGCTCCTCTCCCGTGAGGCGGACCCGGACGGCTTGGCCTTCCATCTGGGCGAGACCGCCCGGACGAGAGACCTCGACCGGCTCGTCGAGGCGTTCCGAACGAGTCCGGAACTGGGGAACGCCGCCGGATCGCCTCGGCAGCCCGTCGCTGCGGCGCTTCCCCCGGGCCGCAATACCGCGCCGGGGCGCGATGCGACGATCGTCGTCGTCGACGTCGGGGCACAGAGGCTCAGCTATGAGACCGACGTCTACGCGCCGCTCGCCGGTGCGGGCTACGGGCTCCGGGTGATCGGCTTCGAGCCGATCGAGACGCGGCGGGTGGAGCGGGCCGCGGAAGGCGACCGGAGCGTGACGCTCCTGCCGCATTTCGTCGGCGACGGCGAACGAAGGCCGTTTCATCTCGCGAGCTTCGACGCGACCTCGTCGCTTCTCCCATTCAACGACGGGACGACGGACGCATTCGTCGAGCTGCGCGACCTGCGGACCGTGTCCATCGAGGAGGTCGCGACCGTTCGGCTGGACCAAGCGCTCGCCGATCTTCCGAGGATCGATTTTCTAAAGCTCGACATTCAGGGCTTCGAGGCCATGGCCCTTCAGCACGCGACCGACGTCCTGGCTCGTACCTCCGTCGTTCATTGCGAGGTCTTGTTCGCCGACATCTATCGCGGCCAGGGCTTCTTCTCGGACGTCGACAGGCTGCTACGGGATCGTGGATTCGAGATGATCGACCTGGTGTTCGAGCACCGAGGTGGGTACGTCGTGCCGTCCGGAGGGGTGACCGGAGACCGGCTTCTCTGGGGAGACGCCATCTTCATGCGCCGCTTGACAGGCAGTGAAAACGCTGGCGCCCGATCCCTGCAGGCGGCCATCGCCGTACACGTGTATGACAAGCCCGGCCTGGCCGAGCGTATCGTGACCGGCCAGAGTTTCTGAAGAGACGCCATCGTGCCTGCGGTCGATCACGAACCGGCGGCGGCGAGCGCTGATTCAAGGGCACCGTGGCGGCCGCGCCGAGCTTGCGGAGCCGGCCGTCGCTGCGAAAGCTCAGTGCGTTGCGGTGGGCGAGCGATCGAGCCGCCGATTGAGCGAGAGAAGCGCCTCCGAGACCAGCGTGGCCAGCACGACGAGCAGCGTCGCGAGCGCCAGGACGGTCGAGACGTCGTTCGTCTCCATCGCCTTGACCAGCAGGTAGCCGATACCCCGCTGGGACGCGAACATCTCGCCGATCAACGTGCCGAGCAGCGTCAGCGAGAAGCCGATGCGAAGGCCCGACACGATCTCCGGCAGGGCTGCCGGCAGCATGATCCGCGTCGCGGTCTGGAGCGGCGTGAGCCGCATCGCCCGAGCCGCCCGGAAATAGACCGGCCGGAGGTTGCGGACCGCCGCCATCGTGAACACCGCGACCGGCACGATCCCGTGAATCACCCCGAAGGCGATCTTGGCCGAGAGACCGAGCCCGAAGAGGAGTAGGATGATCGGGTAGAGCGTGATCTTCGGGATGGCATAGACGGCGACGAGAATCGGCTCGGCCACTTCCGCTGAGAGGCGATGGGCGCCGAGCAGGAGCCCGATCGCAAGGCCTGCGACCGACGCGATGGAGAGGGCGGACAGGAACGCGCGCCCGGTCTCCCAGGCATGGCCGCTGAAATCGGGCGACGACATGATCGCCCAGAGCCTCGCGAAGGTCGCCGGAGGCGCCGGAAGCACCACCGCACCGACGACCCAGCTCCCGAGCTGCCAGAGCGCCAGCGCGCCCAGCAGAACGAGCCCGGTATCGCCGAGCCGGCTCGCCCGGCCGGTCTCGGGCGGGGCGGGCGGGAGGGGAGCGTCAATGTCCGCCGCGGCGCGCATAGAGCTTCTGCTCCCAGGTCCAGAGGCTCATGTTCAGCGTGCAGACGAACGCGAACAGGAGAAGCATCAGGCCGTACA
Organism: uncultured Enterovirga sp.; assembly: GCA_964244795.1. GTDB lineage: Bacteria > Pseudomonadota > Alphaproteobacteria > Rhizobiales > Beijerinckiaceae > Enterovirga. Next base: position 41,553 of record CAXTKM010000001.1, on the reverse strand, counting down.
TCGTGAGGTTGTCGAACGAGTTGTACGCGAAGGCGATCGCGAAACCGATCCCCGAGCCGGCCTGGACGAACTCCCCGGCGATCACGCCGATGAAGGAATAGGCGACCGCGAACTTGACCGCCGTGAACAGCCACGGCGCGATCGCCGGGATCGTGATCCGCACCATCGTCCGGGCTGCGCTCAGCCGCATGACGCGTGCCGTTCGGATGAAGACGCGCGGCAGCCTGTCGAGCCCGTCCAGCGTGTTGATCGCGACCGCCACCACTGCGAACAGGAACCCGATCGCGACGAGCGGCCAGCGGTTCAGGCCGAAGAGCACGATGAAGACGGGATAGAACACGAAGGTCGGGACCGCGTAGTAGCTCGCGAGCAGGGGGTCCACGGCCCGGCGAAACCGCGGCAGCCGATACAGCGCGACGCCGATCGCGAAGCCGCCGACGACCGCCAGCACGAAGGCGAGGGCGACGGTGGTCAGCGTCTGGGCGATGTGGCCGCGCGCCTCCTCCGTCCCGAGCACCCGCCAGGCGCCGCGCACCATCTCGGTCGGCGGGATGACGGCATGCCGGTCGACGAGGCCGGCTCGACAGGCCGCCTCGAGCGCCGCCAAGGCCCCGAGCAGGATGGCGATCCGGATGGTGCTGGCGCGGGTCATCGCGCGGACGCCAGCGCCCGCATCGACTGCTCGCGCAGGCCCGCCCAGATCCTCCCGGTCAGTTGCCCGAATTCCGCATCGGACACGATTCGGCTGTCGCGGTCGCGCGGCCAGCCCGTCTCGACGAGGTCGATGAAGATGCCGGGCCGTGCCGACATGACACCGATCCGGTCCGACAGCAGCGCCGCCTCGTCGAGCGAATGGGTGATCAGGAGAATGGTCGCGTTCGTGTCGCGCCACAGCGCCAGGAGCTCGTCCCCCATCAGGAGCCGCGTCTGCTGGTCGAGCGCACCGAACGGCTCGTCGAGCAGCAGGAGGCGCGGCCGGGTGACGAGCGTGCGGGCGATGCACACGCGCTGGCGCATGCCCCCGGAAAGCTGGGCCGGATAGGCGCCGGCGAACGGCATCAGGCCCATGAAGGAGAGCGTGTGCTCGACCCGGGAACGGACTTCGTTCTCCGGCAGGCCGGCCTGACGCACGGCGAAGGCGGCGTTGTCGTAGGCCGTCAGCCAGGGAAAGCTCGCGTCCTCCTGGAACACGACCCCGACCCCGTCCGGGACCTCGCCATGGACCGGCTTGCCGTCGAACGTGATGCTGCCGGACGATGGCGGAGCGAGCCCCGCCATCACGTCCAGCAGGGTCGACTTCCCGCAGCCGGATGGACCGACCACGGAGAAGAACTCCCCGGCCCTGAGCTCGAGATCGATCGGCCCGAGCGCGTGAACCGGCTGGCCCGAGCCTGCGGCGGGATAGACCCGCGTGACCCCGGAGAGGCTGGCCTCGAGGGCCTTGCCGGAACCCACCTGCGTCAGGACCGCGGCTTCCGCTTCAGGTCGTCCGGCAAGTAGCCCTCGTCGACATACTTGCCCCAATCGAACGGGCCAGGCTCCACGGCTTTCACGAGCTGCAGGCCCCGCAGCATGACGTCCATTCCCTCGTAATCGAAGCCGCCGAGGCTCCAGTACTCGCCCTTCGTCGCCAGGATGTCGTTGATCGAAGCGCGCGCATCGTCGAGCGAGACCTTGTATTCCTTGGCCATGATGATGGCCGCTTCCTCGGGGTTCTGCTTGAGGAACTCGACCCCCTTGCGCCGTGCGACGATGAGCTTGCGGATGAGGTCGGGATTCTTCTTCAGGAAATCGGTCCTGACCACGCCGACGGTCTGGGTCACGCGGGGCGCCCACTCGGTCGACGTGAAGACGTGCCGGAAGTTCGCCTTCTCCTTCGCCCAGACAGGCTGGGTGATGTAGATCATGTCGACCCCGCCCGCCCGGAGTGCCGCGACACCGGCCCCGATCCCGCCGATCGGCCGGCGCTCCACCTGCCCGGTGAGCTTGTTGTCCTCGAGCATCATGGTCGTGATCATGTCGGTCACGGATTTCGGGCTGGAATAGCCGAGCGTCCTGCCCTTGAGGTCCTGGACCGTCTTGATGCGCAGGTCGTCCTTGCGGCTCACCCAGACCTGGTCCGACACGCTGAGGACGCCGCCATGCACGATCGTGAGCTCGATGCCCTGCTGGGCGGCCGCAATCACGGCCGGAAGGGCCACCTCGCCATAGGGAAGATCGGCGGACGCGAGGGCATTGCGCACGGTCGTGCCGCCGCCCGCGGAGGTCAGGAAGCCGGTGACGTCGAGCCCGGCCTCCTTGAAGTAGCCCTTCTCCTTCGCGATCGCGTAGGGCACCCCGTACATGCCCGCCCCGAAATGGGTGACGTTCAGCTCGACGGCTTGCGATGCCGTCCCCGTCGCGACCGCGAAAGCCGCGGCGATGGCCCATTTGCGCATTCGATCCTCCCTCGCGGGCGTGCGTTCGACGCCCCTCATCGATCTTCAGGCCAGTCGACACGCTGCGGCACCGGACGGCAAGCCGGCCGGCGATGTCCGATTCCGATCACAGCCAGGGAAGCCGCAGGGCGTGCTCCCGCTCGAAGACGTCCATCCTGTCCCGGTAGCGGAGGGTCAGGTCGATATCGTCGAGGCCCTCGATCAGACATTCCTTCTGGAGGGGGTCGATCTCGAACCGGTCGGAGCGCCCGTCCGGACCGATCACGGTCTGCTCGACGAGATCGATCGTGACCGCGCGGGCAGGATCCGCGGCCAGCAGTTCCTGCAGCGTCGCGACCCGCTCCGCCGTGAGCACGACGGGAAGAAGCCCGTTCTTGAGGGCGTTGTTGTAGAAGATGTCGCCGAAGCTCGGCGCGACGACGGCCCGGATCCCGCCGTCCCAGAGCGCCCACACGGCATGCTCGCGAGAGGAGCCGCAGCCGAAGTTGCGCTCGGCCACGAGGATGCGCGCCTCCGCATATTCAGGCCGGTCGAGGACGAAGGCCTCCCCTCCCCGATCGCTCCGCAGGTCGCTGAAGAGCGTATCGGCGAAGCCGTCCTTCCTGGCTTTCCAGAGAAAGCGGGCCGGGATGATCTGGTCCGTGTCGACATTCGCGGACGGCAGCGGCGCCGCCACGGACGAGAGCGTACGGAACGGTTCCATCAGGCGCGCCCCTCCAGAAGCCGGCGCACATCGGTCAGCCGCCCGGTCACGGCCGCGGCCGCGGCCATCGGCGGGCTCACGAGGTGCGTGCGGGCGCCCCTGCCCTGGCGTCCGACGAAGTTGCGGTTCGAGGTCGAGGCGCAGCGCTCGCCCGAGGCGACGAGGTCTCCGTTGATCCCGACGCACATCGAGCAGCCGGCGTCGCGCCACTCGAACCCAGCGTCCCGGAAGATCCGGTCGAGGCCCTCCGCCTCGGCCTGCGCCTTGACGAGGCCCGATCCCGGAACGACCATCGCGGGCACGACGGATGTCCGCCCGTCGACCACGCGCGCCGCCGCGCGCAGGTCCTCGATGCGGCTGTTCGTGCAGGACCCGATGAACACGCGATCGATCGCGATCGAGTCGAGCGGCGTCCCGGGCGTGAGCCCCATGTAGTCCAACGCATGGACCATGTCCTGACGACGCTCGCGGTCCGCGACTTCGCTCGGATCCGGCACCCGTCCGGTGATGGGGAGCGCCGCCTCCGGGCTCGTGCCCCAGGTGACCATGGGAGCGATCGCAGAGGCGTCGAGCGTCACCTCGCGGTCGAAAGCGGCGCCGTCGTCGGTCGGCAGCATGCGCCAATGCGCCAACGCCGCCTCCCAATGATCGCCGTCCGGGGCGAAGGGTCGGCCCTTCAGATAGGCGAAGGTGGTTTCGTCCGGGCTGATCATGCCGGCCCGCGCACCCGCCTCGATGGTCATGTTGCAGATCGTGAGCCGCGCCTCGACCGAGAGGCCGCGGATCAACGAGCCGGCATACTCGATCACGTGCCCGGTGGCGCCCGCGGCCCCGATCTGGGCGATGAGCGCCAGGATGACATCCTTCGACTGGACGCCGGACGCGAGGGCGCCCTCGATCGTGACCCGCATCGTCTTCGGCCTCTTCTGCCAGAGCGCCTGGGTCGCGAGCACGTGCGCGATCTCGGAGGCCCCGATGCCGAAGGCGAGGGCCCCCAGAGCGCCGTGGGTCGCCGTGTGACTGTCGCCGCAGACGAGGATCGTGCCCGGCTGCGTGATCCCCTGCTCCGGCCCGATCACATGGACGATGCCCTGCCGGATGTCGTCCAGCGCGAAGAGCGTCATGCCGGTGTCGCGCGCGCCGGCCTCCAGGGCCCGGATATGGCCGGCATGGGGCGACCCGAAGAGCGGGTCCCGGCTCGAGCGGCCCGTCGTCGGCACGTAATGGTCCGGGACCGCGAAGGTCCTGTCCGGCCTGCGGACCGGCAGCCCCCGCTCGGCGAGCTCGCCGATGATGATGCCGGCGATGTCGTGGATGAGATGCCGGTCGACGTGGAGGAGCGTCGAGCCGTCGTCGCGCTCGACGATGACGTGCGAGGACCAGATCTTGTCGAAGAGCGTCCGGGGAGTCGGCATCCGGCATCCTCCCTATTCGGCCGCGATGCGGGACGATGGCGTGCGGAACCGATCGCGCAGGGGATCCCACTCCGCCGAACCCATGCGCCGGAACATCTCGCCGGGCGACATCCGGGCGTCCAGCCCAGGATGGCGGTTCGTGTCGCGAAGCTCGGCCAGGACCTCGTCGCACCGGCTGATCACCGCCGCCATCAGCACGCCCGGGAGGATCGCGAGGCGGTAGCCCATCCTGTCCGCCTCGGCGAGGTCGACCTGCGGCGTCTTTCCGGCCCAGGCGAGGTTCAGGAGGCAAGGACCGCGCACGAGCTTCGGCACGGCGGCGATCTCGTCCAGCGATTGCGGCGCCTCGAGGAACGCCATCCCGGCGCCCGCATCCAGCGCCGCGTTGCAGCGCCGAACGGCCTCTTCGAGACCCATCCCGGCGCGGGAATCGGTCCGCGCGATGATCGTGAAGTTCGGGTTGCGCTTGGCCGCGACCGCCGCCCTGATCTTGGCGACGTAGTCGTCGAGCGGGATGATCACCTTGTTGTCGAGGTGGCCGCACCGCTTCGGAAAGTCCTGATCCTCGATATGGATGCCGGCGACGCCCTTCTTCTCGTATTCGCGCACCGTGCGGGTCGCGTTGAGCTCGTTCCCGAACGCCGTGTCGGCATCGGCGATCACCGGAACCCCGCCGACGGCATCCGCGATCCGGCCCGCGTTGTCGGTCATCTCGTTCATGCTGACGAGGCCGTAATCGGGAAAGCCAAGCGTCGCGGCCGTTCCCGCCCCTGTCATGTAGACGGCGTCGAAGCCGGCCTGGGCGATCATCCGGGCCGTGATGCAGTCGTATGCGCCAGGCGCGACGATCATCGTCCCGCTCTTCAGCCGCTGGGCGAAGGTATCGGGTGCGGTCATAGTCTTGTCCTCCCTGATCCGTGTCACGTGTGATCGGCCACCTCGAACAAGGCTTCCACCTCGATCGGGATGTCTGCGTAGAGCTCGGCCACGCCGATGGCGGACCGGACGTGGCGGCCGTTCTCGCCGAAGATCTCGACCATCAGGTCCGAGAAGCCGTGAAGCACGTCCGACGGCGTGTTGAAGCCCGGCGCGCAGTTCAGGAAGCCGACGACCCGCACGACGCGCGTGACCGTGTCGAGGGTGCCGAGATAGGTCCGCAGGGTCGACAGGCAGCAGAGCCCGGCGAGGCGCGCCGCCTCGCGGCCTTGGGCGATCGTCAGCTCGCGCCCGAGCTTGCCCGTCACGAACGGCACGTTGCCCGGCCCGAGCGGGCCGTGGCCGCTCATGTAGACATGGGCGCCGGATCGTAGCGCCCGAACCCGGTTCGCCTCGTCCCTGAAGGGAGGCGGGAGCTCGATCCCCAGCTCCCGCAACCGGTTCTCCGCGCTCATCGCTCAGTGCTCCAGCATGAGGCGGCCATAGCCTTCGATGCGGTCCTGGATCCCGCGGCTTCGAAGGGCGTGCCAGTACGTGGCGACATTGACGGCGATCACGGGCTTGCCGAGCCATAGCTCGGCGGCAGCGGCGAGCCGGCCCATCGGAAGGTTCGCGCCGAACTGGATGATCGCCTCGACCTCCGGCCTGTTCACCTCGACGAGCGCGTCGCGCAGCATCGCGATCGGCGTGCGGGCGATCTCGACCGGGCTCGGCCGGGCGAGATGCCTCATGGCCGCGACCTCGAACCCAGTCTCCGCGGCGAAGCGGAGGAGGTGCTTCTCGGCGACCGGAAAATAGGGTGTCACGATTCCGATCGGCCCGCGGACCCCGAAAGCCCTGAGAGCGGCCGGCAGCGCATCGGCCGCCTGCGTGAACGGGAGGCCGCCGGTCAGCCGGTCGACCCTGTCCTTGATGGCGCCCGCGGTCGCGAGCCCGCCGCCCCAGACGCTCTCGGCCGAGATGCCGAGAACGATGTGGTCGGGCTTCGCGGTCATCACCCGTTCCACCGCCGCCTCGAGAGCGCCGTCGATCCGCCGGATCAGCTCGTCGAAATCGCCGTCGCTTCGAACCGGGTCGTCCGGAATGTGCATGCGGGCGACGTGGTTCGTCACGCCGGCCGGGCGCAGGTCGTCGTATTCGGGCTGCACCACCGTGTTCGTGGACGGCGTCACGACGCCGAATGTGCAGCGCCACCCGAGAACGTCAGCCATCTGGGTGCTCCCGCCTACTTCAGCCGGCCGGTCTTGACGTAGAACGCGCGCTCGAGCTCCGCCAACCGGCTGATCCGCTCCACGAGCTTCTCGGGTGTGTTCACGGTCGGGTCCGGAACGGAGCCGAGCTTCTTGAATTCGGCCTGGAGCTCCGGATCCGAGGCCGCCGCGTTCAGGACGGCCGTGAGGTAGGCCTTGCGGTCCGCGGGTACACCCTTCGGCACGGCGGCCCAGCGGGTCGCCATCCAGACGACGTCCTTGTTGCCCAAGGTCTCGCCGAGGGTCGGCGTCTCGGGCAGGAACGGGCTGCGGCCCATGCTGGACACGGCGACGGGCTGCAGCTTCTTCGCGGCGAGATAGCTGGTGACCTCGCCCCCGATCCCGATATCGATGTTGTTCCCGAGGAGCGCCGCGATCCCGGGGGCACCACCCTGGAAGGGCACCCGGAGGAATTTGGCGCCGCTTTCGCTTTCGAGCTGGTCGATCATGTAGTCGTACATGGAGCCCGGCACGGTGCCGAACCGGAGCGTGCCGGGCTTCGCCTTGGCGGCCGCCAGCAGCTCCTTGAAGCTCTTGTCCCTGTAGGGGCCGTCGGCGTTCACGACGAGGTTGAGTCCCTCGTCGTTGAGGAACGCCACGGGATCAAGGTCCGTGTGGCTCCAGCGGTTGTTCGCCCGGAGCATCGCATCCGAGAAGATCAGGCTCGCGATGATGCCGACGCTGTAGCCGTCCTTCGGAGCCTGCGTGGCGAGCCATGAATGTCCGATCAGGCCAGCCCCGCCCGTCCGGTTGTTGACGATGATCCGATCGCCGCTCCACTTCTCCATGAAGCGGGCGACCTGCCGGGCATTGATGTCCATGCCGCCTCCCGCCGGGTAGACGACGGTGAGCTCGATCGGCTGCGTCGGGAAATCCTTCGGCTTCGCCGCGGCGATCTCGACCTTGGGATCGGCGGATTGAGCGAAAGCGGGCCCGGCTGCGGCGACGAGCAGCCCGAGCGCAACGGCGGCGTTGCGGAAGATCGTCATGTTTCCCCTCCCTGGAAGCGAACTCGTCTTCGGCTGAACAGGACGTAGCCGATGAGTGCGGCCACCAGCCCGAACAGCCCGAGCGACAATGGCCGGGTCACGAAGATGGATGCGCCCTCCGGCGACATGGCCATCGATTGGCGGATCGCCTGCTCCAGCATCGGGGCGAGCACGAAGGCGAGGACGAGGGGCGCCATCTCGTAGCGCAGCTTGCGAAGCACGTAGCCGAGCACGCCGAGCCCGAGCATCACCCAGAGATCGAAGACGTTCTTGTTTGCCGAATAGGCGCCCACGATCGAGAACAGCAGGATGAGCGGGAACAGCACGTGATACGGCACCCGCAGAAGCTGTATCCAGAGCCCGATCAGCGGCAGGTTGAGAATGAGCAGGAAGACGTTGCCCACGTACATGCTGGCAACGACACCCCAGAAGATGTCGGGTTTTTCCAAGATGAACATCGGGCCCGGCTGAACGCCCTGGATGACCATGGCTCCCATCAGCAGCGCGGTCACGGCGTTTCCGGGCAACCCGAGCGACATGAGCGGGATCATGCCGGCAGCCACTGCCGCGTTGTTCGCGGATTCCGGCCCGGCGACACCCGCGATCTCGCCCTTGCCGAAGCGCTCGGGATGAGGCGAGAGCCGCTTCTCGAGGGCGTAGGACATGAAGGCCGCCGTGACGGGACCGCCGCCAGGCACGAGGCCGAGCACGAAGCCGAGCCCGCTTCCGCGAAGGATGGGCACGGTCGAGCGGCGCCACTCGTCCAAGGACGGCAGGAGGCTGCCGATCTTCGTGTTCACGACCTGGGACCGGATCCGGGTCTCGACGTTCTCGAGGATCTCCGAGATGCCGAAGAGCCCGATCACGAGCGCCAGAAGGTCGATGCCGCCCGTGAGGTTCACGGTCCCGAGCGTGAAGCGCTCCGTTCCGGTGACGTTGTCCATTCCGATCGAGGCCAGGAACGTCCCGAGCCCGATCATGATGAGGCCCTTGATGGCCGAGCCTTGGACGAGCAGGACCGTGCAGGCGAGGCCGAGCATCATCAGGGCCGCGTTTTCGGGCGGCCCGAAGCGCAGCGCCACGTCGCTCAGCATCGGCGAGAAGAAGGTCAGGAGGATGAGGCTCAGCGTTCCGGCGATGAACGAGCCGATGGCCGCGATGCCGAGCGCCGCTCCGGCCCGGCCGCGCTTCGCCATCTCGTAGCCGTCGATGCAGGTCACGACGGATGCCGCCTCGCCGGGAATCCGGACCAGGATGGAGGTGGTCGAACCGCCATACATCGCGCCGTAGAACAGGGCGGCCAGCATGGACATGGCGGCAACCGGTGTCAGGGCCGCGGTCGCCGGCAGGAGGAGCGACATGGCCGCGAGAGGGCCTATGCCCGGTAGAACCCCGATGAGCGTTCCGACGACGCTCCCGAGGAAGCAATAATACAGGTTGCTGGCGGTGAGGACTTGCGAAAAGCCATGAGCGAGGCCGGAAATCGCGTCCAACCCTAGAACCCCAACGGTCCGCGCGGGAGCGACATCCCGAGCCACCTGCCGAACACGAAGAAGACGGCGAGCGTGGCGATCAGCCCGAACACGATCGAGAAGACCCAGCTCGGGCGCCCGACGATCCTGACGAGAAGCGGCATCCCGAGGATTCCGGCCAGGTTGAACCCGATCCAGGGCAGAGACGCCACCATCGCGACCATGGTCGCGAGGACGAACAGGACGCGCTGGGCCGAGGTCTGTTCGGGAAAGAAGGGATCGAACTCCGCCGCCGCGTGGGCGCGCGATGCGAGCAGCACCGCCGCCCCGCCGGCGATCGCGAAGCCGGACAGGAGCGGGAAGAAGCCGGAATCGGGGCCGGACGGGCCGAGAACGCCGAGGCCGAACGACGTCGCGCACACCGCGACGCCGACGAGCAGCCAGACGGCGTTGAACACGAAGTCGAGCTGCCTCACCGATCCTCCCCGCTCGGAGCGGGCCCGTTCCGGACAGGTCTTCCGCGAGCCGAAGACGCGCAATCACCGTGCCACGCCCCCGACAGGCGAGATCCCGGGCTAAGTCGCTGACGATCCTAGCGACACCTGCATCCGCCGCATTCGACCCAGGCCTGCACGCGTTTCATCAAGCGACGGCCTCATGTCTCATGAAACGCTTCAGCCGATGCGTCCGAGCCCAACGCCTGCATGTGGCGCCAGAGGGTCGCGCGGCTGATCCCGAGGCGGCGCGCGGTTTCCTGCCGGTGCCCGCCCGTCTCGGCCAGCGTTCGATCGAGCCGGTCCCGCCAGTCCGCGGCAACCACCCGCGGCGTTCCGGGAGAGTGCGCGTCGAAGAGCTCGGGGCAATCCTGCGCGAGCGCGTCGAGGGGGAGAACCGACGCGTCTCCGCGCCCCGCGAGCAGCACGGCGAGGCGCTCGCATAGGTTCTCGAGTTCCCGGACGTTGCCGGGCCAGCCATACGCCGTGAACCGAGGCACGAGGGCCATGAACTGCGCCCGGTCGATGTCCGCGCCGAGCCGCCGCAGGCACCGGGTCAGGAAGGCCTCTGCGAGCTCCTCGATGTCTTCCGCCCTCTCCCGCAACGGCGGAATATGCAGCCGGAGAATGTTGATCCGGTAATAGAGGTCCTGGCGAAATCGGCGCTCCTGGATGAGGAGATCGAGCGGCTGATGCGTGGCCGCGATGATGCGCACGTCCACGGGGATCGGGGCTACCCCTCCGAGCCTGACGATCTCGCGTTCCTGCAAGGCTCGAAGAAGCCGGGTCTGGAGGGGCAGCGCCATGTCGCCGATCTCGTCCAGGAACAGCGTTCCGGTATGGGCGACTTCGAACAGCCCCGGCTTCCCGCCACGGCGCGAGCCGGAGAACGCACCTTCCTCGTAGCCGAAGAGCTCGCTTTCCAGGAGCGTTTCAGGAAAAGCGGAGCAGTTGACGGCCACGAAGGGCCTGTCCACCCGCTTGCTCGCGCTGTGGATCGCCTGGGCAAAGAGCTCTTTTCCGGTCCCGCTCTCGCCCGACAGGAGAACGGTGATGTCGGTCGCGGCGAAGCGCCCGGCGGTCTGCCGCGCGCGCTCCAGCGCGGGCGAACGGCCCCGCAGGTCCTTGAAGCTGTACCGGGCCGCCGGAGATTTTTCCCGCCGCCTCTGCGAGCGGAGGCTCGTATCCGCCTCGCGGATGGAGCGCGCATCGTGGAGAATCAGCACGGCTCCCGCGATCTGGCCGCGCTCCCGGATGGCGGTTCGCCCCAGCACCCAGTCGCGGCGGGCGACCCTGATCACCCGGCCGCGTTCGGTCTCTCCCCTTTCCAGGCTGTCGATGAGCGACAATTCCGGATCGAACCGGTCGAGGGGCTGGCCGAGCAACTCCGTCCGGCTCTCGCCGAGGATGCGCTCCATCGGGGTGTTCAGGGCGACGATATGGTGGCGGCGGTCCACCGCCAGCACCGCTTCGTCGAGGCTCTGCAGGACGCCGTCCAACTGCGCGTACCGCGCCGATTCGCGGCGGGCCACCCGCCCGAGCTCGAGCGCGTCGTCGATGCCCTGGCGGACGGACGACAGGGAGTACGACAGGATGGAGGCCAGCCCTTCCTTCTCGGCGCTCTCGCAAATGACGCTGGATCCGATCACCACGGGGTAGCCACGTGCCGCGAGCTCGCGCACGGCTTCCTGGGCCTCGGCCGGAGTGCGATAGGCCTTCTGGGCGACCTCGATGCGCAACAGGTCCCGGATCTGATCGAGCTCCGGAACCGTCTCGCGGTAGCTGACGACGCCGACGCGCTTCGTGATCTCGCGCGCTTTCAGCATGGCCAGCATGGTGTCGTAGCCGGTCACCTTGATCACCGCGACCGGCGTCGCGAGCGAACCGCGCAGGAAACTGGCATTGGCTCCGGCGCTGACGAAGGCGTCGATGCTGCCGCTGCGTTCACGGGCGCGGGCGATGGCCAGGGCCGCCTCGAAGGACTCGTCGATCACCTCGATGTCGGCGCGATCCTCGTATTCCTCGATGACGGAGTGGGCGAGCCGGCTCAGATGGCGGTAGCTGAGGAAGCAGAGCCTGATCCGTCCGTCCGCCTCGGTCCTCGCCGCTTTCACGAGCATCTTCCTCTGCGTTTCAAAGCCGTTTCACGTGCTGCAGTGAAACGTAGCACGGCTGCACGCACGGGCGTCAACCTTTCGCAAAGTCAATGGCTTAGGCGGATTTCGGAATGGCACGCGCATTGCCGGAGGCAGGTGTGGCGTACGCTGAAACCTATCCGCACCTTTTCTCCCCAATCCGACTGGGGCCGAAGGTCGCCAAGAATCGCGTCATGCGGGTGGCGACCACGTCGAACCTCGCCGAACGTCACCGTGTGCGCGGGCGGATGCTGGCCTTCTACAGGACGGTCGCTGAGGGCGGTGCCGGCACCATCGTGAGCGAGGCGGTCCGGCTGCACCCGCTGGAAGCCGTGGTGCCGAACGCGATCCCGCTGTTCGACCGGGGCGTCATCCCGGGGCTCCGCAGGATCTCGGACGCGCTGCACGAGGCCGGATCCCTGTTCGTCGTTCAGCTCAACCATGGCGGGCGCCAGCATCTCGGCCGCCGCGTCGGCACGCTCCTCGCGCCGTCCGAGATCGCCTGCCCGCGCAGCGGTGGAACGCCTCACGCCCTCACGACCACCGAGGTCGAGGAGATGGTGGAGTGGTTCGCGAGCGCGGCCGTCAATGCACGCGACGCGGATGCCGACGGCGTCGAGATCCATGGCGCTCAGGGGCACCTGATCGGGCAGTTCGTGTCGCCGTTCTCGAACACGCGGACCGACCGATATGGCGGCTCCCTCGAGAACCGTCTGCGCTTCCCGCGCGAGATCCTCCATCTGGTGCGAAGGCGCCTCGGTCCGGGCTCGGTCGTCGGCTACCGGATGGGCGTGGAGGAGTTCACGCCTGGCGGCATCATGATCGACGATGCCTGCGGTATCGCGCGAGCTTTCGTCTCGGAGGGATTGGTCGACTACATCTCCCTGAGCCAGGGCAACTTCAACACGATCGAGACCCATCTTCCCGATCGCCACTGGCCGCAGGAGAGCTATCGGGACATCCAACGCCGCATCAAGGAGGCCGTGGGCGACGCCGTCGTGGTGCAGAGCACCCGCATCCAGACGCCGAACCAGGCGGAGGACATCGTCGCGTCCGGCGACGGCGACATGGTCGGGCTCTGCCGCGCGCTCATCGTCGACCCGGAATGGCCGAACAAGGCGCAGTCGGGGCGGGCACGCGAGATCCGGCGCTGCATCGCCTGCAACCAGTGCTGGGACTGGATCTCCTCGGGCGAACCGATCGGCTGCGCGACGAACCCCCTGGCGGGACGGGAGCACGCCTTCCGGCGACATGCCCCGGCGCCCTCGACCAGAATCGTCGTGGTCGGAGGTGGGCCGGCGGGTCTCGAGGCGGCCCGGATCGCCGCCGAGCGCGGACATCGCGTGACGATGTACGAGAGGTCGCACGTCCTGGGCGGCAAGGTGGCCTGGTCCCATTGGCTGCCGAACAACGCCGAACAGCGCCACGTGATCGACTTCCTCGTCCAGGAGGTCTCGCGGCAGGGCGTCGAGGTCCGGCTCGGCCAGGAGGCGACGGTCGCGCGGATCCAGGAGGACGATCCCTATGCGATCATCGTCGCGGCAGGTGCTGAGGCGCTGGCTCCGACGCTGCCCGGCGACGGTTCCGTTCCGGTCGTCGTCGCGACCGGTCCGGACGACCTGAAGCGCGTCCCGTCGCTCGGCCGCAACCTCGTCCTGATGGACGAGGACGGCTATTTCTGGGGTTCGGCCATCGCCGAGGCCGCGGCCGCGCTCGCGGCCGGCTATGGTCTGGCCTTCACCGTCGCGACGCGGTTCTTCGAACACTTTCGCGAGCTGCCCATGGTCTCGCGAAGCGCGTCGCTCCGGGTCCTCGACACGGCCGGCGCGGAGCTCCGCACGTCGATGTTCGTCGACCGGGTCGAAGGCGGCGCCGCGATCCTCAGGCACTACCTCACCGGCCGGGAGATCGCCCTGCCCCGGACGAGCGCCGTGATCTGGACCGGCCGTCAGCGGTCGCGGAGCGCGCTGCACGCCGACCTGAAGGCTGCCGGCTACGACCGGACCTTCCTGGTGGGAGACGCCTATGCGCCCCGGCGGCTGCCGGTCGCGCTCGTCGAGGCGCACACCGTCGCCCGGCAGGTTTGATCGGCCATGGCCGACGGAGGAGACGAGAGCATGCCGATCGTGAAGCACAGCATCGACGAGAAGACCGCGAGGCGCATGATCAAGGCGGCCATCGCGAAGGCCGACGAGATGAACAAGAAGGTCAGCGTCGCGATCACCAACGAGGCCGGCCAGCTCAAGGCCTTCACGGCGATGGATGGCGCGGGGCACCTGACGATCGGCATCTCGCAGGACAAAGCCTATTCGGCCAGCGCTTTCGGCATCGCGACGCATGTCTGGTGGGATATCGTGAAGAACGACCCGCCCCTCCTGCACGGGATCACGCACACGCCGCGGCTCACGATCTTCGGCGGCGGCTACCCGATCCGCATCGACGGCGAGATCGTCGGGGCGATCGGGGTGAGCGGCGGTCACTACTCCGAGGACATGGAGATCGCCCGCGCCGCGCTCTCCGCCGTCGACGCCGACATCACCTGACCCCTCGGACGGACCCGGACCCGCACAGCGAGACGATCATGAGCGACACGAAGCAAAACGAGCCGGTCCGGGAGGGGCCCCTTTCCGATCTGCGCGTGATCGAGATGGGACAGCTCCTCGCGGGTCCCTTCTGCGGTCAACTCCTGGCCGATTTCGGGGCCGAGGTGATCAAGATCGAGCAGCCCGGTTCGGGCGATCCGATGCGGGAATGGGGCCGCGAGAAGCCGCATGGCCAGTCCCTGTGGTGGCCGGTCATCGCGCGCAACAAGAAGTCGATCGAGGTGAATGCGCGCGTTCCTGAAGGCCAGGACGTCATCCGCGAGCTGGTCAAGCGCTCCGACATCCTGGTCGAGAACTTCCGACCGGGCACGATGGAAAAGTGGGGCCTCGGCTACGACGCGCTCGCCGCCATCAATCCGCGGCTGATCATGATCCGGGTCTCCGGCTACGGGCAGACCGGGCCCTATTCAAAGAACGCCGGCTACGGCGCGATCGGCGAGGCGATGGGCGGGCTGCGCTACGTCGTGGGCGATCCGTCGAACCCGCCGTCCCGGGCGGGCATCTCGATCGGCGACACGCTGGCCGCGACCTTCGCCTGCCTCGGCGGCCTCATGGCGCTCCATGCCCGGGAACGGACCGGCCGGGGGCAGATCGTCGACAGCGCCATCTACGAGGCCGTGCTCGCCGTGATGGAGAACCTCATCACGGAATACGACAAGACGGGCTATGTCCGCGAGCGGACCGGCTCGATCCTGCCGAACATCGCGCCCTCGAACGTCTACCCGACGAAGAGCGGCGTGTTCGTGCTGATCGCGGCGAACCAGGACACTGTGTTCAAGCGCCTCGCGGCCGCGATGGGCCGCCCTGAACTGGCCGAGGATCCGCTCTACGCGACCCACACGGCGCGGGGCCAGCGCCAGGCCGAGCTCGACACGATGATCGCGGACTGGACGGCCGGCTTCGAGCGCGAGGAGCTCGGAGCCCTGCTCGACAGCCACGCGGTGCCGCGCGGCGACATCTACCGCGCTCCCGAGATGCTCGAGGATGCCCATTTCAAGGCCCGGGAGACCATCGTCCAGATCGCGCATCCGCGACTCGGGATGCTGAAGATGCAGAACGTGGCGCCTCGCCTGTCCGCGACACCGGGCAGGGTCACGAGCGCCGGGCCGGATCTCGGCGAGCACAACGAGGACATCCTCGGTCGCCTTCTCGGCATGACACCCGAGACGCTCGCCGGGTTGGCGCGCCTGGGCGCGATCGGCGCGGGCGCGCGGCAGGAGGCGGCGTGATGTCGGCAGGAACCCGCATGCCGGCCCGGCCGGCCACGGTCGAGATCATCGAGGTCGGGCCGCGGGACGGTCTCCAGAACGACCGCCAGCTCCTCCCGACCGAGATCAAGGTCGAACTGATCCGCCGGCTCGCCGCCACGGGTTTGCGGCGGATCGAGGCGACGAGCTTCGTCCATCCGAAGCGCGTGCCCCAGATGGCGGATGCGGAGGACGTCGTGCGCGCGCTCGGACGGCTCGCGGATGTCAGCCTGTCGGGCCTCGTCCTCAACGAGCGCGGCTTCGACCGGGCGCTCGCGACGGGAGCCTTCTCCGAGATCACCTTCGCGGCGGTGGCGAGCGAGACCTTGAGCCAGCGAAACCAGGGGACGACCGTCGGGCAGAACCTCGAGACCTGGCGGGCCATCTCGGGCCGCGCATCGGCGGCAGGATTGTTTCGCTCCGTCACGATCGCGGCCGCGTTCGGCTGCCCCTTCGAGGGCGAGGTGCCGGTGGAGCGGGTCGTCCACCTCGCGTGCGCGCTGGCCGAGATCGGGATCGACGAGCTGTCGCTCGCCGACACGATCGGCGTCGGCACGCCGTCGGATGTCGAAACCCGCTTCGCGGCCGTCCGCGAGGCCGTGCCCGGCATGAGGCTGCGGGCTCATTTCCACAACACGCGCAACACCGGCTACGCCAATGCCGACGCCGCTCTGCGGGCCGGCGTCTCGGCGCTGGATGCGAGCCTCGGCGGGATCGGCGGGTGCCCCTTCGCGCCCGAGGCGACGGGCAACATCGGCACTGAGGATCTCGTCTATATGCTCGACCGGAGCAGCGTGCGGTCGGGCGTGTCCTTCGAGGGCCTGCGCGCGACGACGCTGTGGCTCGAGGAGCAGATGAGCCGCCGGCTTCCGGCACAGACCGCCCATGTCAGCCTGTTTCCGCCCGCCGCGGCGGCAGCCTGAACCCGACGCTGTCCGAGGGTCGTGGGCGTCGCGCGGACGAGGGCCATGCCGATCAGCAGATGGTCGAATCGTATACACTCAGTGCCGAAAACTGTGCCGCATTACCGATTGACGGGGGCGGATAGGCGCAAGAGGATACAGTTCAGACAGGCCCTGGGCCGGCTGATGGGATCGATGGCGCATTCAACTCCTCTCTGCTTCCGGAGCATCGCGGCGGCATCCGCAGCGCTTCGGCGCGGCGAGTTCACGCCGACGGCTTTGCTGGAGGCCCACCTCGCGCGGATCGAGGCGTTCGAGCCCGTCGTCCGGGCCTTCGTCCATCTCGATCGCGAAGGCGCCCTCAAGGCGGCCGACATCGCCGGGCGCGAGATCGCCGCCGGCCGCTGGCGCGGCCCGTTGCACGGCATCCCGTTCGCCGTGAAGGACAACTACGACGTCGCCGGGCTGCCGGCGACATCCGGGTCTCGGCTCCGTCTCACCCATGTTCCGGAGCGCGACGCGGACCTGGTCGCTCGCATCAAGACGGCGGGCGCGGTCTGTCTCGGCAAGCTGTCGACCTGGGAGTACGGCACGGGCAATGGCGGGGAGTATTTCGACCTGCCGTTCCCGCCCGCCCGCAACCCGTGGGACACGGAACGCTTCACGGGCGGGTCCAGCACCGGCGCGGGAGCGGCGGTCGCGGCCGGCTTCGTCAAGTTCGCGCTCGGCTCGGACACGACCGGCTCGGTCCGCCTTCCGGCGAGCGCGACCGGCATCGTCGGGATCATCCCGACGGCAGGACGCCTGAGCGTCCGCGGCATCCTGCCGAACTGCTATTCGCTCGACGTACCCGGGCCGTTCACCTGGACGGCGGAGGATGCCTCGCTCGTCCTCTCGGTCCTGGCGGGCGATCCCGGCATCGCGATCACGTCGACGCCGTCGCTGGACGGCGTGCGGGTCGCGGTCGTGCGCGACATCGGGCCGGGTTTCCCGGCGCCTTCGCCCGAGATGGCGGCGGCGTTCGAGCGCGCGGTCGGGACGCTGGTCGCGGAGGGCGCCGTCGTGAGCGAATGCGCGCTGCCCGTCCCGGCCGCCGAGTGCTTCGCGGTCACGCGGATCATCGGCCCGGCGGAATCGGCTGCGATCCACGAGCGGGAGCTGCGCGAACGACCCGGCGAGATGGGCTTCGCGCTCCGCGACAAGCTCCTGGCCGGGACCCTGGTGCGCGCGGTCGACTACATCACGGCCCAGCGCAGGCGCCGCGACATCGCGGACGCCCTCGCGGCGTTGATCGGCCGGCACGACGTGCTGGTGACCTGGGGCACGCTCCAGCCGGCGCCCCGCCTCGGCGTCGAGCCGGAGATGACCGCCTATACGGTCGAGACCTGCTTCACGCCGTTCAACCTGTCGGGTCACCCGGCTCTGGTGCAATGCACCGGCTTCTCGGAGGCCGGACTGCCGCTGCACTGGCAGATGGTCGCCGATCACGGCCGCGAGGATGTGCTGTTGCGTGCGGCCGCCGCCTTCGAGGCGGCGACCGGCGGATGGCGCGACCGGCGTCCCGAGCCGGCGGCGATGCCGCCGGCGCCGGAACCCGACCGGCCCGACGCAAGGCAGGACCTCATTCCCGAACTCGCGGCGTTCCTCCGGCGGTACGGCCTGGAGCGGCTCTCGCCCGACCACCGCGCCCGCATGGCCGCGCTGCTCGATCCTGTCGCCGCGAACGCCGTGGCCCTTCCGCGCCCGAGCGCCAAGGATCACGAACCCGCGTTCCGCTTCGCGGTGACGTCCGAAAGCCGAACATCCCACAACGAGAGGGGAACCTGATGTCTGACGATCTGTCGAAGCCGGACTCCATCACGCGGCGCCGTCTGGCCGGCCTCCTCGGAGGGGCCGGCGTGCTGGCCCTTGCTCCGGCCGGCCTCGGCGGCGCGTCTCCCGCTGCGGCACAGCAGGCCGGCGATCTCCGCATCCGCCTCGGCGCCGATATCTCGATCCTCGATCCGCTGAAGATCTTTCAGATCGAGAACCAGTCGGTCGCGTCCAACATCTACAACGGACTGGTCAAGTACGACCAGGCGACGAACAGGATCGTCCCGGACCTCGCCACCGAATGGTCCATCTCGCCGGACGGCAAGACGTATACGTTCAAGCTCCGCCCCGGCGTGACCTGGCACAAGGACAACGGCCCCTTCACGTCGGACGACGTGAAGTTCAGCTTCGAGCGCATCCTCGATCCGGCGTCCGGCAGCGCCTATCGCGGCCAGTTCCTCGGCGTCGCCAAGGTCGAGGCCCCCGATCCGATGACGGTCCGGGTCGAGCTCGACGGGCCGAACGGCGGCTTCCTCCACAAGGTCACGGCCTTCAACCAAGGCTGGATCGTGTCCCGCAACGCGGTGACGGCGCTGGGCGAGAGGTACAATCTCAACCCGGTCGGCACGGGCCCGTTCGTGTTCGAGCGCTGGACGCCGGGCAGCGAAGTCCGGCTCTCGGCCAACACCTCCTATTTCGAGGGCAAGCCGCAGGTGCCCGGCCTCGTGTTCCGCATCGTGCGCGACGAGACGGCGGCCGCCATCGCGCTGGAACGCAAGGAGATCGACATCTTCTTCGGCCTGCAGCAGGCCGAGATCATCGAGCGGCTGCGCAGGATCTCGGGCGTGACCCTCCTCGACCGGCCGGCGAGCAACACGGTCAACCTCGTGCTGAACACCACGATCAAGCCGCTCGACGATGTTCGCGTGCGCCGCGCGATGGCGCACGCCATCAACACGAAGGCGCTGATCGACGGCTTCTTCCGCGGTACCAAGTACCGCGCCGCGAACGTGCTCACCTCCGCCTTCCAGGAGTACAGCGAGGACGTGCCGCAATACCCGTACGATCCGGCGAAGGCGAAATCCCTGCTCAAGGAGGCGGGCGTCTCCGGCTTCAAGTTTGAGATCACGACCGTCGGCCTCAGTCCCTACGACAAGTTCCCGCTCGCGATCGCCGAGGACCTGAACGAGGTCGGGATCGAGACGAACGTGCGCGTCCTCGAGCGCGCGGCCTATCAGCAGGCGCGCTCCAGCGGGAACGTCCAGAGCTGCGTGACCGCGGTCGTGGGGCCGCCCGATCCGGGCACACCCCTCACGACATTGTTCTCGACCCGCTCCTTCCCGCCCGGCCTCAACACGGCCCGCTACGACAAGGTCGACGATCTTCTCGCCGCTGCATCGAAGGCGAGCGGCGATGCCGAACGCAAGGCCGCGTTCAAGGCCATCCTGGAGCGGAGCATGACCGACATCCCGGCCATCCCGCTCTTCGCCGACCGCCTCTTCATGGCGCATACGGCCGCGGTCCAGGGACTCGTCCAGAACTCCATGTTCACGGTCCAGGCCTATTCGGTCGGGCTGCGGGGCGCCTGATGCCCAAGTACCTCGCCCGGTGCGCCATTCAGTTGGTGATCACCGGGCTCGGCATCGCGACGGTGGCATTCTTTCTCGTCCGGGCCATCCCGGGCGACCCGGCGCTGTACATGCTCGGCGATTACGCCACGCCCGACGCGCTCGCGGTCCTGCGCGCCAAGCTCGGCCTCGACCGCACCCTGCCGGAGCAATACGGGCTCTTCATCGGCCAGGCGGTGCGGGGCGATTTCGGAACCTCGATCGTCACCGGCCAGCCGGCGCTGACGGAGGTCGTCGCCGCGCTGCCCTGGTCCCTCACGCTCGCGGTCACGGGACTGCTGATCGCGGTCGCGCTCGGCGTTCCGCTCGGGGTCGCGTCCGCCGTCCGCCAGGGGACCTGGTTCGACCTCGTGGTCACGATCGCCTCGCTCGGCGGCATCTCCTTCCCGGTGTTCTGGCTGGGCCTCGTCGCGATCCTGGTGTTCTCCCACTGGATCCCGGTCTTCCCGACGCTGGGTGCGAGCTCCTCCGGCGGTGCGATCAGCAATCTGCACCATCTCGCCCTGCCGGCGATCGTGCTGGGCCTGTCGGTCGCGGCCTACAT
Organism: uncultured Enterovirga sp.; assembly: GCA_964244795.1. GTDB lineage: Bacteria > Pseudomonadota > Alphaproteobacteria > Rhizobiales > Beijerinckiaceae > Enterovirga. The sequence continues at coordinate 20,985 of CAXTKM010000001.1, read as the reverse complement.
CTCGCGCCTGACGCGCTCGTCCATGCTGGAGGTGCTGGACCAGGACTACGTGCGGGTCGCACGCGCCATGGGCATCCCGGAACGGCGCGTCGTGTACCGGCTGGCGCTCCGCAACGCCCTCGTGCCCATCCTGGCGGTGGTCGGCGTGACGTTCGCCTGGTCGCTCGGGAACGCGATCCTGGTGGAGGCGGTCTTCAGCCGCCCCGGTCTCGGCTCGACCCTGCTGAAGGCGATCCTCGCGCGCGATTACCAGCTCGTCCAGGCGGGCGTGCTGGTGCTCGCGGCCGGCATCGTGCTCGTCAACATCGCGCTCGACGTCCTCTACGGCGTCATCGACCCGCGCCTGAGGATCGCATGAGCTCCGTTCCCCCGGCGACCGGGAATCCGAACGCGGCCGGCCCTGCCGGAAGGCGGGCGCGCCCGCTCGGCCGCTTCCTGTCCCATCCCAGCCTCGTGATCGGCTGCGCGGTCCTCGTCATCCTCGCGCTGATCGCGATCTTCGCGCCCTATCTCGCCCCGAACTCGCCGACGCGCACGAGTCTCCTGAACACATACGCGCCACCGTCGGGCCGTTTCCCGCTCGGCACCGACCAGTTCGGGCGCTGCCTGCTGTCGCGCCTGATCTACGGCAGTCGCGTCTCGCTCGAGGTGGCGCTCGCCGTGGTCGCGATCTCCCTCACCCTGGGGACGCTGATCGGGTCGATCGCGGGCTATGCCGGCGGCTGGGTGCAGCGCACGATCGTCATGGCGAACGACATCCTCCTCGCCTTTCCGGGCTTCCTTCTCGCCCTGGCGATCGTGGCCGCTCGCGGCTCTTCGCTGGAATCGGTGATCGTCGCGGTCTCGATCGCCTATATCCCGCGCGTCGCGAGCGTCATGCGGTCGGTCGTGCTGACAATCCAGCCGCGGCCGTTCATCGAGGCCTCGCACGCCATCGGGATGGGGCACGCGCGCATTCTCCTGCGGCACATCATCCCGAACGCCCTCCCGCCCGTGATCGTCGTATCGACGGTGAGCGCCGCGTCCGCGATCCTGGCCGAGGCCGGGCTCAGCTTCCTCGGCCTCGGGGTCCAGCCTCCGACTCCGACCTGGGGCAACATCATCGCGGACGGCCAGGCAGCCGTGACGACGACGCCGCTCATCTCGATATCCGCCGGCCTGTGCATCGCCGTGACCGTCGTCGCGCTGAACCTTCTCGGCGACGGGCTGCGTGACACGCTCGACCCGCAGATGCGCCGGCAGGCCGGCCTGAAGATGCTATGAGCGCCGCGATCTCGTTCCCCCAGGAACCCGCGCCCCGACCCGCGCCGATCCTCGCGCTGCGCGGGATCCGTACGGTCATTCCGCAGGCCGGAGGCACGCTCACGCTGGTCGACGGGGTGTCGCTGCAGGTCGGCCCCGGCGAGACGCTGGCTGTCGTGGGCGAGTCCGGGTCGGGCAAGACCATGACGTTCCTCTCCGCCCTGCGGCTCGCCCCGAAGGCGGCCCGTCTCGAGGCCGGCGAGATCATGCTCGAAGGCCGGGACCTCGCGCGGATCGACATGCCGGCGCTGCGGCGCATCCGGGGCGCCGAGATCGCGATGGTGTTCCAGGACCCGCTCACGGGCCTGAACCCCGTCTTCTCGGTCGGAGACCAGATCGTGGAGGTGCTTCGAGCGCATCTCCCGCTGTCGCGGCGGGACGCGCGGACGCGGGCGATATCGCTCCTCGAGCGCGTCCACATCCCGGCCGCTTCGCGCCGCTTCTCCGACTACCCGCACCAGTTCTCGGGCGGCATGCGCCAGCGCGTGCTGATCGCGATGGCGATCGCCCTCAACCCGAAGGTCCTCATCGCGGACGAGCCGACGACGGCGCTCGACGTGACCGTGCAGGCGCAGGTGCTCGACCTCCTGGCCGAGCTGCAGCGGGAATCCGGCATGGCGCTCGTGCTCATCACGCACGATCTCGGCGTCGTCGCGCGCTACGCCGACCATGTGGCCGTGATGTATGCCGGCCGCGTCGTCGAGGAAGGCCCGACGGAGCGGGTCTTCGGGGCGACCGCTCACCCCTACACGGTCTCGCTGTTCCGCAGCATTCCGCATCTCGACGGAGATGCCGACCAGCCGCTGACGCCGATCGAGGGGCAGCCGCCGCGTCCCGGCGCTCCGCGGCAGGGCTGCTCCTTCGAGCCGCGCTGTTTCCTCGCGGCAGGCCGGGAGGATTGTCGAACCCTCGAGCCGAGCCTCCGTCCGGCGGAGGCCGACCATCTGGCGGCCTGCCACCACCGCGCCGAACTGGGCCGTCCGCTCGCGGAGATCAGGGCGTGAGCGCTTCCCTCCAAAGGGTGGCGGATGCGCCGCTCCTGTCGCTGCGCGGCATCAGCAAGACCTTCGCCGGGCGCGCCGGCCTTTTCTCGCGTTCCCGCGCCAGCGTGCGGGCGGTCGACGGCGTCTCACTCGACCTGCGGCGCGGCGAAACCCTTGGGCTCGTCGGCGAGACCGGCAGCGGCAAGAGCACGCTCGGACGGCTCATCCTGCGCCTCATCGATCCCGATTCCGGCGCGATCCTGTTCGATAGGAAGGATCTGGCCCGGCTTTCGACGGCCGAGATGCGCCGCGAGCGCAGCCGGATCCAGATGGTCTTCCAGGACCCCTACGGTTCGCTCGATCCGCGCATGACCGTGCGCCAGCTCGTCGAGGAGCCGATGGTCGTGCACGGCGTCTCTCGCCGCGAGATCCCCGGCCGCCTCGCCGAGACCATGCGGAACGTCGGCCTCGATCCGGCCGTCGCCGAGCGCTATCCGCATGAGTTCTCGGGAGGGCAACGCCAGCGGATCGGGATCGCGCGGGCGCTCGTGCTCGATCCCAAGCTCCTCGTCCTCGACGAGCCCGTGTCCGCGCTCGACGTCTCGATCCAGGCGCAGATCCTGAACCTACTGCGCGACATTCAGCGCCGCACAGGCATCTCCTACGTCTTCATCGGGCACGATCTCGCGGTCGTTCGCCACGTCAGCACGCGCGTCGCGGTGATGTATCTGGGACGCGTCGTCGAGGTCGGACCGCGCGACGCCATCTACCAGTGGCCGCGACACCCCTATACCGAGTCCCTGCTATCAGCGATCCCGGTGCCGAACCCGATCGAGGAGCGGCGCCGCGTGCGGGCCCTCCCGCTGGGCGAGATCGGATCGGCGACGGCGGTGCCGCCGGGCTGTCATTTCCACCCGCGCTGCCCCCGGGCGCGCGCGATCGCTTGCGCCGGCGCGGCCGAGACGCGGCCCTTCGGCGAAGAGCGTCTTCCTGCCCGCTGCATGGAGGCCGTGCCTTCGCTGTCCGAGGACGAAACCGGGCATGCAGCGGCCTGCCACTTCGCCGATTTCGCCGGCCGGCCGCTCAGGCCGGCCGCTCGACCGAGTTCCAGCACAGGCTGAAAGGAGCCGACATGGCCGAGTCCAGGGAGAACAACTACAAGGGCGTATTCGATGGGCGCGTCGGGTTCGGCGAGACGCCGGCCGTGATCGTGATCGATTTCATCCGGGCCTATACGACGCCCGGCGAGGCCTTCTTCGCGGAAGGCGTCGTGGACGCCGTGCGCGAATCATTCGAGCTGCTGGCAGCATGCCGAGAGGCGGGCGTGCCGATCATCTACACCACGGTGCTGTACCACCCGAGCGGCGTCGATGGCGGGCTGTTCGTCAAGAAGGTGCCGGCCCTGCGCAAGCTCGTGGCAGGCGAGCCGATGGCCGAGATCGATCCGTCCATCCCGCCCGCGGCGGACGACCTCGTCATCGCCAAGAACTACCCGAGCCCGTTCTTCGGGACGTCGCTCGCCTCGACGCTGTTCACCCTCGGCATCGACACGACGATCCTCATCGGCTGCTCGACCAGCGGCTGCGTGCGGGCCGCCGCGATCGATTCGATCCAGTACGGCTTCCGGGTGATCGTGCCGCGCGAGTGCGTCGGCGATCGTCACGACGGCCCGCACGACGCGAGCCTCTTCGACATCAACGCGAAGTACGGGGACGTGCTGCCGAAGAGCGAGGTGATCGGCCTCGTGCGGAAGGCCCGACCATCGGCCGCGCGCGCGGCCTGAAGAACGACACGGGAGGAAACATCATGACGGACGACATCCGGGTCTACTGGCAGACGGGCTGCACGAGCTGCCTCCGCACGAAGGAGTTCCTGACGCGGCACGGCGTCGCCTTCGCCTCGCGCAACGTCCTCGAGGACGAGACCGCCTTCGAGGAGCTGTCACGCTTCGGCTTGCGGCAGGTGCCGATCGTGACGCGCGGGGCCGGTTGGGCGAACGGCCAGGTCCTGGCCGACGTCGCGAAGCTCGTCGGCATCCAGCTCGGGGAGCAGCGTCTACTCCCCGCCGCCGATCTCGCCCTGCGCCTTCGCGCGATCCTCGCGGCCGCCGAGCGGTACGTCGCCCAGCTCTCGGAGGAGCAGGCCGAGACGCTCCTGCCGAACCGGCCGCGGAGCTACGGTGAGCTGACCTTTCACATCTTCAACATCGGCGACGCCTGGCTCGAGCACGAAGACGGGATCCCTCTCACCTGGGAATCGTACAACCGCGTCCCGGAACCCGGCCAGGGCTCGAAGGCCGCCGTTCTGGCCTATGGGCGCGACGTGCAGGCGCGGCTGGCGCGATGGTTCGCCGTGGAGGGGCAGGACGCGGATTGGCAGAGGCGCGCCGAGGTCTATTACGGCGATCAGACGCTCCACCAGTTCCTCGAGCGGACCACCTGGCATGCGGGCCAGCATACGCGTCAGCTCGCCTGGGTGCTGGACCGCCTCGCCATCGCGCCCGACGGCCCGATCGGGCGGGAGGTCTTCGAAGGCTTGCCGATGCCCGAGAAGGTCTGGGACGACGAGCGGCAGGCCGCCTGACAGGGGGCCGGCTCAGGCGGCTCCGGCCGATACCTTGGGAACGGCGGCACCGATCATGCAGTCGCGCGTGACGATGGCCGCGAGCGCGTCCTCGCTCCAGCCCATCGTCTCCGGCGGCCGCTCCGGCACGACCAGGTAGCGCATGTCCGCTGTGCTGTCGTGCACCCGCACGGAACAGGAGGACGGCAGGTCGAGGCCGAACTCGGACAGCACCGCCCGCGGCTCGCGGACCACCCTCGACCGGTAGTCGGGCGCCTTGTACCAGGCGGGCGGGATGCCGAGCAGCATGCGCGGGTAGCACGAGCACAGGGTGCAGACGACGATGTTGTGGACGTCCGGCTCGTTCTCGACGATCCGGAGCTCCGGCATGCCGGCCGCCATCATCGGGATGCCGGTGAAGCGCTCGATCGTCTCGAGCGGCTCCCGGATCAGTTCTGACCTGAAGCGCGGGTCCGTCCAGGCGCGGGCGATCACCTTGGCGCCCAGCGCGGGGTTGCGGCTGTCCATCCGGTCGATCTGCGCCTCGATCATCCCGACGGAGAGGACGCCCTTCTCGATCAGCAGCTCGCGAAGCGCCTGCTCGAGGAGCCGCGACGCGCGCGGGGCCAACGGGTCGTCGGCCGCGGGCGCATGCGGATGATCATGGTCGTCGTGATCGTGGTGGGGGTGATCGTGATCGTCGTGCATGGTCAGCGATCCGTCGTTCCGGCTGGGGCGAGCCAGCTCTCGTACAGGTCGGCGAAGAGCAGGTCGGAATCCGGCCCGGAATAGTCGGGCCAGAGATCGCGCTGCCTGAACGCCACCCGGAGGAGGCGTCGTTTCGGCAGGCCCGGCCTGTGGTAGGCGAGCGAGGTGGGATCCCGGAAGCGGCCGAAATCTCCGACGACGGTTCCGGGCTTGCCCCGAAGGTAGCAAGGCGTCCGGCAATGGGCCTCCGGCGGCCCTGCCAGGACGACGATGTCGGTGCCGGTGACGATCGCGGCCGCCATCAGCAGCCCTCGCCTTCCGCGAGGGCGGAGATGCGGCGATCCAGTTCCTCGCGGTCGATCACGCCCTGCTCGACGAGAAGCTCGCGGATCGCGTTCAGCCATTTCACGTAGTAGCCGAGCGAGGTGTAGTCGCCGGGCGTGTTCGCCTCGACCGAGCGCCGGAGGGCGTCCACCGTGAAGGCCGCGATGCCGGGGCCGACGAGAAGCATCAACATGGCGTCGACACGCTTCTCGAACAGCGTGACGCCATGCTCGTCCCGGTGGATCGCCTGGCCCGGCAGGCCGCCGACGTCGTTCACGCGCCGATCCGGAATGGTGATCATCACGTCTCCTGCGAAGGTCGGGCGGGCTTGCCCGAGAACACGCGCACGTCGGACGGGTCGAACTGCGCCCAGACGAGCGCCCCCGGCCGCACGTCGGGATCGTCTGCGATGGCGCCCGTCGAAACCTGCGCCCGGATCGAGAGCCCGGCATGGTCGACATAGACGTCGGCACTGGGGCCCTTGAAGACGATCTGCTTCACCCGTCCCGGAAGCCGATTGGGCGCGCTGCCCTCGACCGTCGTGACGACGATGTTCTCCGGCCGGATGCCGAGCCTGACGGTTTCGTGCTCGCGACCATCGATCGCCGGCGCCGACACCGTCCGGCCACCCGCGATCGAGAACCGCATCAGGCCGCCGGCCGCCGCGATCGGCTGCGCGTCGAACATCGTGCTCGCGCCGAGGAAGTCCATCGCCCGCGCGCTCCGTGGCCGATGATAGAGGTCGGCCGGCGGTCCGATCTCGGCGATGTTTCCGTCGAACATGAGCGCGACGCGCGACGCGAGGGAGAGCGCCTCCTCCTGATCGTGCGTGACGATGATGCAGGTCAGCCCCAGGCGCTGCTGCAGAGTCTTGATCTCGTATTGCATCTCGTCGCGGAGCTTGCGGTCGAGCGCGCCGAGGGGCTCGTCGAGCAGCAGGACGTCGGGCTGGATCACGATCGCCCTGGCCAGCGCCACGCGCTGGCGCTGCCCGCCCGACAGGGTGGTCGGGTATCGCTCGGCGAAGCCGGACATCCTGACCATGGCCAGAGCGTCGGCGACCTTGCGGGCGATCTCCGGCTTCGACACGCGCCGGCGGACGAGCCCGTAGGCGACGTTCTCGGCGACCGTCATGTGCGGGAACAGCGCGTAATCCTGAAAGACCAGCCCGACATTGCGCTTGTGCGTCGGGCACTCGTCCATGTCGCGCTCGCCGATCCGGATCCGCCCGGAACTCGGCCGCACGAAGCCGGCGACAGCGCGCAGCGTCGTGGTCTTGCCGCAGCCGGACGGGCCGAGCAGCGCGATGCATTCGCCCTGCTCCACGGCCAGGCTCAGGCCCGGAAGCACGACGACGGGCCCGTAGGAGACCTTCAGCTCTTCGATCTGCAGGCGAGCCATGGAGACCTCAGCGCGGAATGGCAATGGACATGATGCGGAACCGCTTCTCGGCGAGCGCGATCACGACGGTCAGCACCAGGACGTAGATCGTCGAGAACGCGGCTGGCGTCGGGTCGAGGTTCTGGTTGATGTGGTTGAACAGCTCGATCGGCATCGTGGTCACCGTCCCGCGGACCAGGAAGAGGCTGATCGGATAGTTGTCGAACGAGATCAGGAACGCGAACAGGAAGCCCGACAGCAGGCCGGGCGCGATCTGGGCGACCGTCACCGTGCGGAAGACGGTGATAGGCGAGGCTCCGAGGGAGCGCGCCGCCTGTTCCTGGGACGGCTCCGCGAGGAGCAGCGCCGAGACGAGCGTCCGCAGGGGATAGGCCACGACCAGCACGACGTGGCCGATCACGAGGCTCCACCAGGAGAACGCGACGCCGATCTGGATGAAGAACTGGACCAGCGCCATGCCGATCGCGATCATCGGGAGCGAGATCGGGGAGGCCATGAGCGCCGTGAGCGAGCCGGAGAGCGGCACCCGCCCGCGCACCAACGCGAGGGCGGCGCCGAGCGCGAGAAGCGTTGCGAGGCTCGCCGACAGGAGCGCGACCTGGAAGCTGATCAGCGTCGCCTCGCCGATCCGCGTGATCGAGGCGATCTGCCCGTACCAGCGCAGCGACAGGGCGGTCGGCGGAAACGCGATGAAGTTCGACGCCTCGAACGAGGCGACGACCGTGACGAGGACCGGGAACGCCAGGAAAGCGAGGCCGAGCCACGCCAGCGAGCCGACGACGACCCGGTAGGCGGGATCGTCAAACATGGGACCGCCCGACCCTGCGTACGGCAAGCCCGTAGATCCCGAGCACCAGGAACGTCAGGGCCGTCAGCAGGACGATGATCACCGAGGCGCGGGGGAAGTTGAGCTGCACGAGAAGCTCGTCGGCGGCGATCTGCGACGCGAAGGCTGTCGACGACGAGCCGAGCATGAGCGGTGTGACGTAGGAACTCGCGCAGATCGCGAAGGTGAGCGTCACGCCGCCCGAGATGCCGGGCAGCGTCTGCGGCAGCACCACCGTGCGGAGCGTCGTCCAGGGCGATGCGCCGAGCGCCTGCGCCGCCTCCCAACCGGAGGGCGAGAGGCGCGTCAGCGAGCCGTAGATCGGCAGGATCATGAAGGGCAGTCCGTAATGCACGAGCGCGACCAGGATGGCTCCCTCGCTGTACACGAGCCTGACCGGGGCGCTCGTGATCCCGATCGCCATCATCAGCCGGTTCACGGGGCCGGCATCGGCCAGCACGACGAGCCAGCCGAAATTGCGCACGAGCAGGCTCGCGGCCAGCGACACGAACGTGAAGATGAGGATCGCGGTCCTGACGCGGTGGCTCGCGCCGACGAGGAACAGCGCGATCGGGTAGGAGATCAGCAGCGTGAGAAGCGTGGCGATGACGGAGAGCCGCACCGTCCGCTGCAGCGTGGCCTGGATGCGCCGGCTGTTCAGCGCGGAGGCATATTGGTCGAGCGAAAGTCCGGCGCCGCCCTCCGTGGGCTGGACGCTCGAGCCGATCAGGCCGACGAGCGGGTAGAGATAGAAGACCAGCATGAAGGCGATCGCCGGCAGCGCCAGCAGGCCGATATCGGCCTGCCACCGCCGGCGCTGTCTTCCGCCCGGAGCCTGTCCGAGCGGAATCGCGAGGCTCCGTGCCTCAGCCAAAGATCTCGTTCCACTTGTCGGAGAGCTTCGCGCGCTGTCGCGACAGGTAGCCCCAATCCGCATAGAGCGTGTTGTCGCCCTCGCCGATCACCTTCACGGTCGCGGGAGACGGCTCGACGTCCTTGTGGCCGCAACGCGCCTTCAGGACGCTGTCGATCTTCGACTGGAACTCCTTCGACAGCGACAGGTCGACATAGAGCTGCGCCAGCTCGAGATTCCTGACGTTGACCGGCATGTTCAGCCCGACGATCTCGCCGTGCTTGCCCTCCTTGAGCGTCGCGGCGGGCGCGATCGGCGCGCCTCCGTCGATGAGCTGGTTGAGCCACGAGCCATAGATGGGAACCAGCGGCACCTGACCGCTCTGCAGCATCTGGATGGCCTGCGGCGCGCTGGTGATCACGACGGCGCCGTTCTCCTTGAGCTTGGCGAGATGGGCGAGACCGGCATCGAGCTCGTATTGCGCTTCCTTGAAAGGCTTGCCGGTGGCGAGCTGCGCCGCCGTCGTCACCATGCGGACGCCGCTGTTCCAGGCGATCGTCGGGATCGCGATCTTGCCCTTGTTCGCCTTGTCCCAGAGGACGGCCCATTCTTGCGGCGCCGACTTCACGGCCTGCGTGTTGAAGTGGATCGTGTTCAACGCATCGATGCAGCCGGCGGAGAAGTTGTCCGCCATGTTGAAGCTGGGTCGCAGGTTGGCGAAGTTCGGGATCTTGCTCGGGTCGTGGGCCCGCAAGAGGCCCTCGGCCCGCGCGAAATGAACGCCCGCTTCGGAGAACTGCATCAGGTCGGGTGGATTGTCCTTCTGCGTCTTCAGCATGCCGAGCATCGCGCCGGTCACGGATTGCTGCACGGCGATCTTGGCGCCGGTGGCCTTCTCGAAGACCGGGTGAAGCTCGTCCATCCAGAGCTTCGCGAGGAGGCCCTGGTTGAGGATCACGGTGAGCTGTCCCGCCGCGCGGGCCTGGGTCGTCACCCACGGAGCCGCCAAGGTCAGCGCGGCCGCGCCTTTCAACGCGGCACGGCGCGTTTGTCCGAACGTCGTCATGGTCCCGAACCCCTCTTCTGCTGCAAACGGGTGATGCTGGCGACATTCGACCGGCTTGCGGCCCGCGAGGCGCGCGGCTTCAGAGGGGCGATGTCGACCGTGGACGCCGGGAGCATGCGGTCGCGCGCAGCCCAGATGTGCTCGCGCATGACGCTCCAGGCACGCTCGCCGTCCCCCTCCAGCACGGCTCGCAGCAGGCTGCGATGGGCCCGGTTGCTTTCGAGGCGCTGTTCCCGCGAGAACAGGAAGTAGTTTCTGATCGAGCGCGGGATCGTCGTGACCTGGGCGATGAGCTTCTGAAGCTCGGCGTTGCCGCAATTCGCGTAGACGATCTCGTGGAAGCGATTGTTGAGACGGGCGATCTCGTTCAGACCGGCCTCCTCGTCTCCCCGATCGAGAATGGCATCGATCCGCTCGATGATCGCTGCCATCTCGCGCTCGTCGCGCCGAGGCAGTCCGGCTCGTGCCGCAAGACGCGCCGCCTCGCTCTCGATCACGGCCCGGCAGACGTAGATCTCGGCGACGCGCTCGACGGTGTAGACCACGACCGAGTGCCCTCGGTTCGGGAAGAAGGTCGCAAGACCCTCCGCGGTCAGCCGTGAAAGCGCTTCTCGGACCGGCGTGCGGGAGAGGTTCAGCCGTGCCGCCAGTTGCACGACGTTCAGCCGAGCGCCCATCGGCAGCGTATCGTCGAGGATCCAGCCCCGGAGGACGGTCGTGGCCTCCGTGACGAGGTCACGCTCGTCGGGTTCCCGGACGTCCAAACGACTGGATACAATCGAGCCCAAAGGCCGCCTCGATCTCTAGACACAAGTTTGTATCAAGCTCTCAGCGGCTCGAATAGCCCAAATGCTGCGCATATCGACCGTAATGTATCCACTTAGCGCGGAACTCAGCCGAGAGCGGGACGACGCTCCGTCCAGGCGGTCGCCTCCTCGTAGGCATGCGCGATCCGCATCAGCTTCGCCTCGCCGAAATGGCTGCCGGCAAGCTGGATGGACAGTGGAAGGCCGCCAGGACCGAAACCGCCGGGGAGGCAGATGGCCGGATGGCCCGTCACGTTGAAGAGGACGGTCAGCGGCCTGTCGCGCCGGAGCGGCGTGTCTTCGACCAGCGACAGGGCAGGCGCCGCCCCGGCGGTCGGAGACACGATCAGGGCGTCGTAGCGCCGGACGAGCGCGTTCACCTCCTCAGTGACGATGCGCCGGAGCCGGGACGCGCGGACGTAATCCACCCCGCTGACGAAGGCTCCGAGCATCAAGCGCTCACGGGTCGGACGGGCGTAGTCGCCCGGCCGGGCTTGAAGGTCGCGCTGGTGGATCGCCAAGGCCTCGGCATGGAGAATCGTCCACCCGGCCGCGTCGAAGCGGGCCCGCGATGGCAGCGCGACCTCCTCGACCTCGGCGCCGAGTCCGCTGAACACCCCGGCCGCCGCGTCGAGGGCCGCCTCCTGGTCGGGTCCGACCCCGGCTTCGGCGTGGAAGGCGCGCGCGTAGCCGATGCGAAGCCCGGCGACACCCGTGCGGAGTTCGGCGAGGTAGTCCGGAACGGCGACATCGGCCGAGGCGGGGTCACGGGGATCGTGTCCGGCCAGCACCTGCAGGGCGAGCGCGCAGTCCTCGACCGTTCGCGTCAGCGGTCCGGCGTGATCCATGCTGAAGGCGAGCGGGAAGATGCCGAACCGGCTCAGGCGCCCATAGGTCGGCTTCAGCCCGACGATGCCGCAATAGGCAGCCGGCAGGCGGATGGATCCGCCGGTGTCGCTCCCCATCGCGAGCGGCACCATCCCCGACGCGACCGCGACGGCCGAGCCGGAGGATGAGCCACCGGCGAAGTGCCCGGGATTCCAGGGGTTTCGTGCGTTCGGGAAAGCCGCATCGGGGCCAGGGGTGCCGATGGCGAATTCATGCGTCGAGAGCTTGCCCAGGAGAGCCATGCCGGCTGCATCCAGGCGCTCGGCCGCGTCCGAGTCGCGCTCCGCGAGCGTGGGCTTCATGACGCGTGAGTGGCAGGTCGTCCGAAGACCCCGCGCGTCGTAGATGTCCTTCAGGGCATACGGGATGCCGTCGAGGACGCTCCTCGCCCGGCCGGCGGCACGCGCGCTGTCCGCCGCGCCCGCGGCATCCAGTGCGCGATCGGCGGTCACATCGATGAAGGCGTGAAGCTCTGGCTCGAGCGCGCCGATCCGAGCCAGCGACGTCTCGACGAGCTCGCGCGAGGAAACCCGTCCGGAGGCGAGCGCGCGCGAGGCCTCGGCGAGGCCGAGCACGGGCGGGGCGCTCATGACGCGGCTCCGGATGCGCGCGCGAGATCCAGCACCAGGGACGGCTCGGCCTCGCACGCCTGCTCCTCGGCCAGCACGCCGACCATCTCGAGGTAGCGTTCGTAGGATTCCAGCATCGCCGAACGACGCTCACGCTCCACCGTCAGCCCGGCCCTCCGAAGCGCGGAGTCGAATTCGGCCGCTGTCACGGCGGAGCGATCGGGGCTGGGGGCGTGGTCGTGCATTCGGGATGCTCGGGCTCGCATCGTTCGAGGCTGGCTGCGCGGTCGCGTCGTCCGGTCGTCGAAGCTGCCTCGATTGTGGGGTGCGCGCAACAGGCCCGGCGGCCTTCACGGCTGGTTCCCGGACCGGCCTCAGGTCGAGATCGGGTTCGAGACGCGCCGAGGCGTTCCCGAGGCGGCGAACCCTCGCTGTTCGAAGTCGGACGCGGCCTCGGACACGCGGGCTGCATCGATCAACGGGCGGAACGGCGACAGCGTGCAGACCGGATCCGTGTTGCGGGCATCTCCGGTGAGAGCCAGGGCCTGGCAGCGGCACCCGCCGAAGTCGATCTCTTTGCGGGCGCAGGAGGAGCAGGGCTCGCGCATCCAGTCCGTGCCGCGAAATGCCCCGAAGGCCGGTGAGGAGGTCCAGATCTCGCGGAGCGGCTGGTCCCGCACGTTCGCGAAGACGAGACCAGGGATGGTCGCGGCCGAGTGACAGGGCAGGACGTGCCCGCTCGGGGTCACGTTCAGTGTCCGCCGACCCCAGCCGTTCATGCACGGCTTCGGGTAGCGAGCGTAGTAGTCGGCCGGCACGTAATCGATCGAGATCCGGCCGGCATAGGTGGTCCTCAAGGCCGCCACCGTGTCGCGCGCGCGGACGACCTGGTCGCGCGTCGGCATCAGGAACGCGCGATTCCGAGAGGCCCAGCCGTGATATTGCGTGTGCGCGATCTCGATCCGTCCCGCCCCAAGCTCCACGGCGTCCTCGACGAGTTGGGTGATGCGGTCGACGTTGCCCCGGTGCACCACCCCGTTGATGGTCAGCGCAAGGCCCGCCTCGACCGTGGCGAGGGCGACCTCGCGTTTCGCGGCATGCGATCCGGCGAGCCCCGCGATCCTGTCGGCCTCGGCCGGCAGCACGTCCTGGACGGAGAGCTGCAGGTGATCCAACCCGGCCTCGGCCAGCGCCGCGAGGCGCTCGCTCGTGACGCCGATCCCGGAGGTGATGAGGTTCGTGTAGAGGCCGCTACGCGCCGCGGCACGCGTCAGCTCGACGATGTCGCGCCTCGCCGTCGGCTCGCCACCGGAGAGGTGGAGCTGGAGCACGCCCATCGCGGCCGCCTCCGCGAAGACCCGGATCCAGGTCCCGGTGTCGAGCTCGGCCGAGCGGCGCTCGAGGTCGACGGGGTTGGAGCAATACGGACAGGAGAGCGGACACCGATGCGTCAACTCCGCCAGCAGCCCGAGAGGCGGATCGATGTCGCTCACAGCTCGACGATCCCCTTGGACGAGAGGTCGTCGAGGAGGGCGCGCACATCCGCCCCGATCCTCGTCTCGTCGGCCCGGTAGATCGCAGCCAGCTCGGCCACGATGGTCTCGACCTGCCGCTCGCCGTCGCAGCGTCGCAGGATCTCGATGGCGGTCGGGCTCGGGTTCAGCACCCGCTCCGGCGCGAGAAGCACCGTGCAGCCGCGAGCTGCGTCCTCGTGCAGCCGCACACCGCGGGACAGCCGGGGTCGCGAGGCGCCGCCGGTCAGGTTCATCCGGCCGGGGTCCAGGCGCCCGGGGGAATATGGCCCGGAACGGCGTAGGCGTGTTCGAGGGAATCGAGCATCGCCCAAAGGATATCGCACTTGGTCAGCAGAGCCGCCTGGACGGCCTGCTGCGTCTCCGGCGTGCGGGCATGCTCTCTGACATAGGCGAGGGCGACCTCGACATCGCGGCCGGCCTGTTCGGGCCTGGCCGTGAAATAGGCGAGCGTGTCGGGGCTTACGAAATCGTACGCCGCCAGCATGCCCTGCACGCGTTCCGCGATGATCTTGGGCGAGAACATTTCCGTCAGCGACGAAGCGATCGCCTCGAGGAGCGAGCGGTCCCGCACGAGCGTCAGATAGGCGTCGACCGCGAACCGCGTGCCCGGCAGGATGCCGCGCGTCGAGGCCACATAGTCCGGGTCGAAACCGAGCGACGCCGTGAGCACGAGCCATTTCGCGATCCCGCCTTCGCCCTCGGCCGAGCCGTCGTGGTCGATGATGCGCGTGCGCCAGGCGCGCCGCAGGGCCGGATCCTCGATCCGGGCGAGGATTGTCGCGTCCTTCCGCGGGATCCGGGACTGGTAGTAGTAGCGGTTGAGCGCCCAGGCCCCGACCTCGTCCCTGCTGCAGGCGCCCGAATGCAGCCGATGATGGAACGGGTGCCTGTCGTGGTAGCGCGCGCTCCCGATCTCGCGGAGGCGATCTTCGAGCTGGTCCGGCGACAGCACGGCGGTCACAGCCCGATCTCCATGCCGTCGTGGGCCACTTCGATGCCGGCGGCTTCGACGGCGGCCCGCTCCGGCGAGCCTTCGATCAGGACCGGGTTCGTGTTGTTGATGTGCACGTAGATCTTCCGCCGCGCGGGCCATTGCCGAAGGCTCTCGAGGGACCCGCCCGGACCCGAGATCGGCATGTGTCCCATTCGCCTGCCCGTCTTGGTGCCGAGCCCGGCGGCGAGGAGTTCGTCGTCAGCGAAGAGCGTGCCGTCGAACAGGACCGCGCCGGCCCGCTCGCAAAGCGTCAGCACCGTTTCGCTCAGATGTTCGCAGCCCGGAAGATAGGCGAGCGATACCGAGCCTCCCTCCACCAGGAGGCCGGCCGTCTCGCCCGCCTCGCTGCCGATCCCGGGCTCGGTGCCCTCGGCGTAGAGCGGCGATTTCCCGGGAACGGCGATCAGGCGGAACGTGAGGCCGGCGGCCTCGAAGCTCGAACCTGCGTCGACGATGACCCGCTCGACCAGCGATCGGTCGAGCGCCTCGAAGACGGTCGAGGCGTCGAGAGCCGCGTGCACGGCCCGGGTCGCGAAGAGCCGGAAGGCCTGCTGCTCGCGCAAGGTCAGCAGACCGACGCAACCATCGACCTCGGCGTTCGTCAGGATGACACCGACGATCGGCGAATGCCGACCGTCCACCGTCGGCCAGAGTTCGCGCGTCGCCCGGATCTGCTGGCCGATATCCGGAGACGCGTGGACCAGGATCCAGTCCAGGCCGTTCCCGGTCACCGCGAATCCGGCCTGGGTGCGCGGACGGACACGCGGGTCGCCGGCCCAGGCCAGGCTGCACACGCGGCAGCGGCAGTTCCATTGCGGGAACCCGCCGCCGGCCGCAGCGCCAAGGACGATCGCCCGGGGCTGGCCGGAGCTCAATCGATCTGATCGTCACCCTCGGAGGACACGTAGGCGGTGACCTCCATCCCGACTTCGATCTCGCTGACGACCGGTGCTTCCCACGCCATGATGGCTCTCCTTCGCGGCCGTCCCCGACGCGAGGACGCGCTTCCGATGCGGCAACGCCGCTCGTGCAAGCTGGTTCTCGGTCCGCCACGGAACGCATTGCCGCGGCCCGACCCGTTCCCGGAACTTGCATCGCGGGAGAGGCATTGGACCCGCATTCGCGACGTCGACCATCCGGCGCTCGAGGCGTTGGCTGGCCTCTTCATCGTTCAAACCTCAGCGCGGTCCGGAGGCGACATGACGGGAAAAGACATCTCAGGATCTCGGCGGCGGCTTCTCCATCCGGGCCTCGTCGGAGCGGGCGCGACCTTGCTCATCGCGACACTCTTCACCGACTACCTCTACTGGGAGACGTTGCTGTTCCAGTACAACAACTTCTCCGGATGGCTGCTGACAGGCGGACTGATCCTGGCACTGCTGGCAGCGATCGCTTTCGTCGTAGACTTGGCGCGGGGTCGAGTCGGGCGGGTGGCGTGGCTGCGTTTCGCGGGCCTCGCCGTGGCAGTCCTCCTCGGGGTGCTGAACGCGTTCATCCACAGCCGCGACGCCTACACGGCCGTGATCCCGGAAGGGATCACGCTCTCGGCGGTCGTGGCAGTTCTCCTTCTCGTGGTGGGCATCGGCGGTGGCTGGTCCCTCGTCTCCCATCCCGTTGGTGCTCTGCCCGAAGCCCGAGGCGCCCGCTCATGACCCGCCATCTCTCCCCAGGAACCCTCGTCGTCCTCTCGACCCTGGCGCTGGCCGGCTGCAACGAGCAAACCGCCGATCCGCGCACTCAGTTCGGTGGCGATCCGAAGCTTCCGGAGCCGCAGAGCCATCTGCTGCCGTCCATGAAGGTCATGCCGGCCCGAGGCTGGAGCGCCGGCGAGCTGCCCACCGTGCCGGCCGGCATGCGTGTCCAGGCGTTCGCGACGGGATTTCTCCATCCTCGCATCGTCTACCCGCTTCCGAATGGGGACGTGCTGGTGGTGGAATCGAACAGCACGGGCGGCCCGCTCTACCGCGCGAAGGACTATATCGCGGGCAAGATCAAAGGGTTGGCCGGCACGGGCGCGCCCGCCGGACAGCGGATCAGCCTCCTGCGCGACCAGGACGGCGACGGCGTGCCGGAGCTCAGGACGGTCTTCATCGACCACTTGAAGTCGCCCTACGGTGTCGCTCTCGTCGGCAACGACCTCTACGTCGCGAACACCGACGCCATCCTGCGCTTCCCCTACAAGGAAGGTGACACGCAGATCTCGATTCCGGGCGAGACGCTGACCGACCTGCCGGCTCAATCGCCCAATCATCACTGGACCAAGGCGATGACCGCGAGCCCGGACGGCTCGAAGCTCTACGTCGGCGTGGGCTCGAACAGCAACGTCACGGAGAACGGGATCGGGGTCGAGCAGGACCGTGCGGCCATCTTCGAGGTGGACCGTATCAGCGGAGCGAAGCGGCTCTATGCGGGAGGGGTCCGCAATCCGACCGGTCTCGCCTTCGAGCCGACCTCCGGCAAGCTCTGGGCGGTCGCCAACGAACGAGACGAGATCGGGCCAGACCTCGTCCCAGACTACCTGACCTCGGTGCAGGACAACGGCTTCTACGGCTGGCCGTACAGCTACTGGGGCCAGCATGTCGACATCCGGGCCCAGCCGCAGCGGCCGGACTTGGTCGCGAAGGCGATCCGTCCCGATTACGGGCTCGGCTCGCATATGGCGCCGCTCGGGCTGGCCTTCAGTCAGGGCACGAAGGTGGCGGCGCCCTTTCAGAACGGCGTCTTCATCGGCCTTCACGGGAGCTGGAACCGCGATCCGCCGGTCGGGTACAAGGTCGTGTTCGTGCCCTTCGAGAATGGCCGCCCGACGGGTGACCCTCAGGACGTGGTGACGGGCTTCGTCTCGGACGACGCCAAGACCCGCGGCCGGCCCGTGGGCGTCGCCATCGACCGGAATGGCGCGCTCTTGGTGGCGGACGACGTCGGCAACACCGTCTGGCGGGTCACTCCGGCCATCAAATCCGCGGCCGTCGGCACACCCACGCGCTAGCGAGGCGGCCCTCCCGCGGCCGCGGTACCCCCGCGACCGTCGGATCGCGGACGTGGCCGGGGAAAATTCGCGTCGTCCCTCGCTCCCCGATGGCACCTGAGCCTCCGACCAACGGACGGCAGCGTTGCTCATACGACACGGAGCCGAGCGTTCTCGGAACCAACCCGTTTGCCGCCGCAATCGCATCTTAGGCGTTTCGCGTTCCGGCGGTCTGTGGACCGTGCTCGTCCGGGTCTCGTGGGAGCGGTTGTTCGGTGGCGTCGATGTTCGGACGGCTTGGATGGAGGGCGTGCATCGGGCTGGCCCTCTTGCTCTCTCCCTTCCTGTCGGCCTGCGCCGGGCGCCCGACCGGTGTTCTCCTGCCGATCGCCGGCACCAGCCAGGTTCCGGGCACCTCGCGCGTCGACATGCTGATCGCCACCACCCGAAAGTCCGCGACCGACCGCGGCGTGCTGTTCTCCGGCGAACGCGGCGAGTCGGTGACCTACACCGATCTGTCCGTCTCGATCCCACCGGACGCCACCCGCCAGCCCGGCTCCGTCCAGTGGCCCGAAACGGTGCCGGGCAACCCGGCCACCGATTTCGTCGCCCTCCGGGCCGATCCCCTTGACCGATCCAAGGTCTCCGCCTGGACGAGACGCGCCGTCGGGCGGGGAGCCAAGCGCCATGTCCTCGTGTTCGTTCACGGCTTCAACAACAGGTTCGAGGACGCCGTTTTCCGCTTCGCCCAGATCGTCCACGATTCCGGCGCCCAGGTCGCGCCCGTCCTGTTCGCGTGGCCGTCGCGCGGCTCCGTTCTGGCCTACGGATACGACCGCGAGAGCACCAACTTCTCGCGCAACGGGCTCGAGACCTTGCTGCGCGACCTCGCCAAGGACCCGAACGTCGGCGAGGTGACGGTGCTCGCCCATTCCATGGGCAACTGGCTGGCCCTGGAAAGCCTGCGCCAGATGGCGATCCGCGACAATCGCGTCGCTCCGAAGATCCGCAACGTCATCCTGGCTGCTCCGGACGTCGACATGGATCTCGCGCGCGCCGCCTTCCACGACATGGGCAAGAACCGGCCCCGGCTGACCCTGATGGTCTCCAGCGACGACCAGGCGCTCGCGGTTTCGCGCCTGATCTGGGGCGACTCCGTGCGGCTCGGCGCCATCGACCCTACGGTCGAACCCTACCGATCGGAGCTGGAGCGCGAGAACGTCGCCGTGCTGAACCTGTCGTCGGTCAAGTCGGACGATGCTTTGAACCACGGCAAGTTCGCCTCGGGCGACGTCGTGGCGCTGCTCGGAAAGCGGCTCTCCGACGGGCAGCCGATCTCGGACGGCCAAATCGGCATCGGCGACCGGCTGGTGAGCACGGCGGCCGGTGCCGCCTCGACGGTTGCGACCGGAGCCGCGCTCGCGGTGGCGGCACCGGTGTCGATCATCGACCCGCAAACGCGCGAGACCTTCGGCGAGCACCTTTCGAATGTCGGTTCGGGCCTTCGCGACACGGTGGGTTCGACGGTCGACCTGGCCGGCGCCCCCGTTCGCGCGGTGACGGGCGGCAGGCGTTAGCCGGTCCGCCGAGGACCGCGCGGCGTTCGTCACCCCTGGGGCGCGGTGTGCTTTCGCGGATCTCCATCCGGGCGGTGAATGACGATGAACCGGCTCCGGCACCGGTCTGATCCGACACCCACAGTTTGCGCGAGATCTGCGGCCAGTTAGCACGACGAGAGCCCCCACGCGAAGAGCGTCGCCAAGCATGCGTGCAGGAAAGGCGATCCGGGGTCGAGGGCGAGGCAAGTGCCGCCGCTGTCGCGCGGTTCGCCGATAGAACGAGGCCTCGTATCGGTGGCCGACAATCGTCTTGACGATCTCAATCTCGATTGAGACACTTCAGGTTGCGCGACCGTTTCTTCCCCAAGAGATAAGTGACGAAATCGAGAACGATACAGGGCAAGGTCAGAGCGAAACCGACCAGTCGCGGTCATCTGCGGATCGTAACGGCAAAAACAGTCCGCGGCCATGCCACCTCCAGCCGAGGTATGCAACGTGATCAGGTTCGGCGTATTGCTCGTGATCGTGGTGGGTTTGGGCGCGATCGCCGATAGGCTCGGGATGGTCCGGACCGGGCTGCGCCAACAACTCACGGACGCGCCCGAACCACTTCAAGGCTTGCTGTGGCAGAGCGGGATCCTCGGCCAGGCCATCGGGTGCAAGTTCGATATGATCCGGCTGATCGACATCATGCACCTGCATTCGGCGGTCCTGGACAGGGCGCCGCAGCGAACCCTGAACCTCACGCGGCTGCGCCAGAAGCTGATCGTGGTCGCCCACAGACGACAGGCCCTCGGACGCGGACAGCCGTGCCCGGCCGTGTTCACCGCGGTCGAGGCGGTGGAGGCATCGCTCAAGGCAGGCGTCGGCTCGTAACCCGCGGCTCCCCCCTCAGCAGGGATGAGACCTCGTGCAGGTCTCCCCTTCTCTCTCTCTCACGGTCCGGCTGTCGACACGCACGGCCAAGGGGCGGCGGTTACGGAAATTTCATCATCTTCAGCCGAGACGAAGAGGCGCGGCCGAGACGTCGCGACGGCATCATAAGAGCACCATATGCTCGATCGATCGGTTCAGGAGACGATCGGCGCGTGCCTGCGCCACGTCTTCATCGTCCCCAGTCAAAGACAATTGCCAGCGCTGCAGAGCGATCTGATCTCGAAGCTTGAAATCGCTCTGGATCCCTCGCGTTCCAAGCCGCGCATCGACGGGCGATCGAAGCCGGTGACGCAGCGAGGTGGCTAGAGCATGCTGCGGGAAAGTGGAAACCGGTTTCCCGAAACAGCATGCGTTTACACCAAGCTAGAGCATGCTGGCGTTTCCTTGAAAAGCCAGCATGCTCTAGCAATCCGGCCGAGCCGAGCGGCGGGTGCGGAACGAGGTTGGTCGGCTAACGTCGGTCGATCAGGTCACCGGATGACGACCGGAACGAGCGCGACGCGATCAGCCTGCTTTGCAGAGTGAATCGTCAACACCCGTCTTAGATCTTCGGCGAGATCATCACGACATCCGATGCGGCGCCCAGGCGTCATCAACGATCAGATCCGCGCGGCCGGAAGCAACCGGCCGCTACCGCCCTACGGGTTCCAAGACTAGGGCCTGTCCCCATTGCGGTGTACGGCCCGAATCTGATTCCGTCCTGCC